>JALYVD010000402.1 GCA_030853405.1 Acidobacteriota bacterium
CGTCAATGCCTTGTCCCGAGATCAACTCCGAAATCCGGTCAACGAGCCAGTGCCATGCATCCTTGTTTCCCAGGAACAGAAGCTTGTCCTGACCGGGAGGACCAATCAGCCATTCGGGATGATTTATTGCTAGCCAGTTCCCTCTGTAACGCGCTCCGGCTCAAACCACAGAATAGACTTCACGCCATGTTCGTGACCAAGATCTGTGATTGGCTTAAGCCCGTGCGGAAAGCAATTGCGGTCGATTTCCCAAGTGCTTACTCTGGACCAGTTCTTCTGGTACGGATAGCATCCGGCATCCATCCACCAGTGATCGATCGGCTCACCTTTATTGAGCATTCCCAATAAAAACTTCTTTTGGTTCTCTTCATTCGCCTCTTGCATCTCAATTGTGAAGTGGGCGCTGCTGGCGGCGATTTGCGGAGGCGGACGTTTGCCGCCCGGGCCGCGGTAAGTTATGTTGGATCATCCATCGCCGCCAAACATTCTGGCCATCGATCCTCTCGCCCGTCCAGAACTGAACAACGACCAAGGGAGTTCGTACTTCCTCGCCGGGCATAAGGCGAAATGCGTGGAACTCTGACCGCCCGCTAAATGGACGCTGTTCCGATGTTCTCGCGAAATAGCAAGATCCCACTGACCGGGCCAGCCGAACGCGGCGATGATGCCCCGATGCAGCCACGCAAGATTGAAGTACGGCATATCGCCATCAGTGGGACGCCCGCCCTTCGAAGAAAAGTGCTGGTTTCCGCCGGAGGCAAGCGCATCGACGAGTGGTTGAAAATCAGTGGCAGCCGCCATACTGCCTTTCGAATGATGCACGGCAAGAGATTCGTTTCCACGCTCGAATTCGGTATCTAACGGCCTGAGGTTCTCGAGCACTCCGGATGGTGAAGAGGAGTTGTTTTTAAATAGAGCGTCCATTCGACCGACGGAAAATCTTCATATAGAATCGCCACCCCGCGCACACTGAGAGCGGAGGACGGGTCTGCGTAGCGGAACGTGTACTCTGTCCGTTTATCGTCCAGCCGACGCTGGTCACGTTGCACTTGCCAGCCCGGTAAAAGTGCGGAAGACGGCTTACCTCCGAGTTGAAACGAGAAAGGCGGATCGATGGAATCCCCAGTTGCGAGCGGAGCGATCTGCAACTCCGAGAGCGGCTGGGTTTGACCATTAATCAAAATGAGCTTGGCATCGGCCCAGTCTGCCTGGTCCCACTCGGCCTGGTGGGTGGGCGGCTTGACCCCCACCGATTCCAGCCGGATAGAATTGTCGCGCACCCTTCAAATCGATATCGAGCGGAATGCCCGCAAGCCCCTCGTGCAACACCGGTGAGCGATAGAGCTCCTTTCCCCCAACTATCACCGAAGTGACAACGCTTCCCGGCCCGCCATTCGAGTAGTAGCCGACATCGTTTCCATCGACTCCAAGGACAGCTTGAAATCGGCTAACGCCGGAAGGCGCCTGAATTTGGATCTTACCTGTAGAGCGCATGGCGATGCCATCCGCGAAGGTCCAGCCTGCAATAACGAACGGAGGGCCTTGAATATTTTTACGGGCAAATGCACTCGGCTTCAGAAGAAGAAGCAGGTTGGACTCCGGCGGCAACGCCTCGGAGCGGCCCGCAAATTTAGCGTCAGACCATCGGTGTATCGCCGCGATCTCGGCCGTACCCGAATCTGCCCTGATGACTTGGCAAATACCGAGCAACAGAAACAGCGTAAGTAACAAGCAAAATTTTCTTCGCATGAGAAAACTCAAGACGGAGGGGGATTAACTCCTACCCGCCTCGAAAAAATCCCGTCCGGCGTCCACTCCTTTGCTGTGTGACCCGTATTAGATAAGACGAGAGCCCCTCTAGAAGTAGAACTTCCCCGCCAGTTCTACGGAACGTGCCTGATTCTGTTGCGCCAGCGGTACCCGGCCAAAGCTTGAACTCGTCGGATCTGTATTGGGTGCGCCGAAGCGCGGGTGATTGAACACGTTAAAGGCGTCGAAGCGAAGTTGAAGGCGCGTCCGCTCCGTAAATCGAAAGCTCTTGTACAGCCCGATATTCGCTTCGTTCACCCCACTTGTACGCACGTTGGACCAACGCGTCGGGTAATTGCGAACATAGTTGGCGAAGTCCTGGTAAACGCCATTCTTCGCGCTGTCCCCGGGAGCCGGTTTGTAATTGTAACCGGGCAGATTCTGAATGCCCGTCCAGGCGGGATAATTTGCAATATCCGTGTTCTTAGACGGGAAGGGTGCGAATTGCGTGGCGTCGAACCATTGACTGAGCGACTGACCCTTCGAAAGCGAAACGCTGTTGCCTGTGAAGAACGAGTCCGTCCCGAAGACCACGGGAATCCCCGATTGAATGTTGTAGTTTCCCGCAAGTTCCCACCCGCCAAGCAAGGCGTCCACCCAATGTGAGACGGACGCGCCGAAGCGTCTGCCGCGGCCGAAAGGAATATCGTACACAGGAGCGATGTTGAAGTTGAACGGACGGCCTTCCCCGCCAAGTTTGTGCTCGATACGCGCTCCCGCGATCTGATTCCCAAGAAAAGAAGTGTCCTCAAAAAGCTTGGACCACGTGAAAGCGGCAATGACGCTAAACCCGTTCGAAAACCGATGCTCGATTTTGCCGAGCGCCGCATCGTATTGGTTGCTGCCGGTAGGCCGATTCTCCGTGACGCCCCCGAGGAGCGGAATGGGATTGACCAACTGATTCAGCGCCACGGTCTTGCTTGAGCCAATGCTGCCACCGGTGACCCCCGGAAGATTGTAAAACGGATTCGGCACCTGTAAGTTCCAGGCAAGCGTGTCTAGCGGCCGGCCCTTACTATCGAATTGAGGCGACAAGTACTGATTCCAAAGCTGGAAGGATGGCAGGTTCTCGTTCCAGCCCCAGGAGATGTCATATGTTTTGTTATGCGAGTACCCAGCCTCGAAAAGCCATCTGCCGATCTGATGCTGAAGGTGAAGACTGTACTCCCATGAGTAAAAGCGGCCGATGTTGGGGTCGTCCCAGGATGGACCGGAACCCAGATTAGTCAAAGGCCCTAGGGAGGACCCGGTGGGCTGCAGTATGCCGCCGCGAAACGGATTGCCTAACGTGTCGTAGGGCGTCAGGAAATTATCCTGCGTGGAGATGAGCGATGTCGTGCGGCTAAAACCGTTTTGACCGCCCGTGATGTAATCGGCTTGCGTAAAGCGTCCCACACCTCCGCGCAAGACAGTATTCTTTCCAATGCGATACGCGAAACCAACACGGGGCTGCCATTCGTGATAATCGGGATTGACCGCCGTCCGAGCCGTACCGTTCACGCCAGCGAAGAGTTGCTGGCCGGGCACCTTGAAACTACCAGTCGGCATAAGCTGCGCCAGCAGTTGCACGCCGGGATTCGAAGCGTTCGCCCGACTGTTGAGAATGGCCGCGTAAGACGATTGTGCCGCGCCACTAATCGGATTGAGGACAGTAGGATTGAAGCGGTCGGTTAAGCGGTTATAGCGCTCTTCAACCGGACGCTCATAGTCCCAGCGAAGGCCGAAATTCAGTGTCAGACGCGAGTTGGCGCGCCAATCGTCTTGCAAAAAAAGACCCGTGTAGCGTTGTGAGTAAAAACTCTGCGCATTCAAAGGCGCGTTGCCGCCATTAGGCAGACCCAGAAGAAACGACGCCACATTCGAGCCAACACCCGGGCCGCCCGAGTTTTGATTATTCTGACGGGTCCAGTTACTGTTGTTGAAGTCGAAATCCGGCTGCGCTCCGAGGCTTCCTCCGGCCTGCTGCAAGATCCAGTATTCGCCGCCGTAGTGGAAAGTGTGGTTGCCGCGAACATGAGTAAGGTTCGCCTGCCAGGTGTAGTAAGTCGTGTTAGTGAAACTGTTCGCTTGCCCTGTGCCGAAATTTCCGGCAATTCCAGTGATACGTGGAAACGACGGTAGAGGAAGCTGAGAAACAAAGCTCGAAGGAAAACCGAGCTTTGTGGGATCGAAACCTGACCCCGCGTCGCGCGACGTCTCTTCATAGCGGGTGATCGAGAACCGCAGATCGAGCACTTTGTTTGTGTTCAGTATCCAGACATGATCGAGACCGAGAGATTTATCTATCCGAGTTAGAAAGTTTCCGCTGGCGATATCGCTCGGACCGAAATTGCCGCCCGCGAACTCCGTGAGAGAATTCCAGCGAATAGTTGCAAAGCTACGCTGCGTGTCGCTCCAGTTCTGGTCGCCCCGGATTGAGAGCACCGGGAACTTGTCCTGCCGAACGGCAGGCGGAATATAGTTGTTCACAGCGTTTCCCGTATCTTCGCTCGTGGTATTCGGAAGGGGAACATAGGCGAGGATGTTTTGAGCAATCGGATTCAACCCGTTTTTGGGAATTACATTGCCGGGGAAAAGCTGGCGATTGCCGCTCGCGTTCACCGTAAGGGGATCGTAGATTTGAACGGGATACCGCTGCAGCTTTCCGTTCACCGTCTGGGTTGTGAACGACTGGCTGAAATCGCCTCCGCGCTCGAGCGCCGTCGGCACCGAAATAGGTGCGGTGCCAAGCGGGTTGGCATTACGCGAATCTTCGAACGCGACAAAGAAGAACGTCTTCTTCCGGCCGTCATACAACTTCGGCAGCCACACAGGTCCACCGAACGTTCCGCCGTATTCGTTAAAATGCACCGGCGCGACCGCGCCCCCGATCAAGTTGGTCTGAAAGAGATTGGCGTTCAAAGCGCTGTTCTGGTTGTATTCGTAAACGTCGCCGTAGAACTATTTGCGGCCGCTCTTCGATTGCATGTTAATCGTCGCTCCGGCCTGCCGTCCGATGGAAGCATCGTACGCATTCGTCTGGACGCGAAATTCGGAAAGTGTATCGGTGGGAGGAATGAACGCTTCATCGCCGCCCGCTTTGATGTTCGGCATTCCGTCCAACAGATACATGTTGGAGTAAACGTTGTTGCGGCCACCGTCGGCGGTGAACTGCGAGGCAGCATTGTACGACCATAAATGCCCGACATTGTTGTTCTGATATTGAGCGACAACCCCGGGCGAAAGCGTCGCGAGAAGCGTCGGAATATGAGTAAGCGAGGGAATCTCGTTCAACTCTTCTTCCGTGATCACGGTTCCGGAGGTCGCCGATGTCGTGTCGATCAGCGGGACCTCCGCCGTTACGGAGATCGTTTGACTCGAATCGCCGACTTGCAACTGGCTATCGATCAGCTTATTGTCAGACGCTTGCAGTTCAATCCCACGGCGTTCCGAAGACTTGAATCCAGGAGCCGAAACGCTGAATCGGTAATGGCCGGGCAGGAGAAACTGCACGGTCCAGTTTCCGTCGTTGTTTGTTTGCGTGCTGTACTGAACGTTTGTATCCTCGGACTCGACGACAAGCGCGGCTTTCGCAACAGCGCTCCCTTGCGCGTCGGTGACGCGGCCGCCCATCGCCGCACGAACCTCCTGAGCATGCGCCTGCGTAGCAGCCGCAATCGCTACCGCGAGAATGACAGTCTGCCTCAACACACTTCGTCTAAACATTGGGAGGAGCCTCACTAGCAGGCGATTTTATTACATCGCTATATAATGCCCGGGTGAACCGTCGAACTTTTCTGTCTGGGGCCGTCGCCAGCGCGCTTGCGCATGGTTCTCAAAACGCCCCGATCATCGACAGCCACATCCATCTATTCGACGTCTCTCGTCCACAGGGCGTCCCATGGCCCCCGAAGGACAGCCCCATCTACAAAAGCGCGCTTCCTGAACGCTTCCGCAAAATAGCCGCGCCGCTCGGCGTCGTCGGCGCCATCGAAATAGAATGTAGCCCCTGGCTGGAAGACAACCAAGAGGTTCTGGATGTCGCCGCGCACCATCCAATCATCGTAGGTACAATCGGCGACCTGGAACCCGGCACACCTGGTTTCGGCAAGCAGTTGGAGCGCTTCCACAGGAACCTTTTGTTTCGAGGCATTCGTTACGGAAACCTCTGGGACCGCGATTTAAGTACCGCGCTATCCAAGCTCGAATTCATAAACGATCTGAAACTGCTCGCGGCGGCAGGGCTGGTGCTCGACACGGCAAACCCAAACCCCACGCTTATTCACGCCGTGGTTCGCTTGACCGATCGTGTCCCAAACCTCACAGTTATCCTCGACCACTTGCCTGAATTGACGCCGCCCGAAGACCCTGCCGCGCGCAAAGCCTGTGATACAGATCTGAATCGACTGGGGCATCGTCCTCAGGTGTTTGCCAAAGTGTCTGGAATCGTGCGAAATGTTGACGGCCGCGTTCCTTTGGATCTCGATTTCTATAGAGATCGATTGGATCACATCTGGGGAACCTTCGGTCCCGATCGCCTGCTATATGGAAGCGATTGGCCAAACTGCAATCTGTGGGCCGAGTACCCAGATGTCCTGCGGCTGGCCAAGGCTTTCATTTCAGAGAAAGACCCGGCCAGCGTCGAAAAATTCTTCTGGAGAAATTCACTTCGCGCCTATGCCTGGGTCAAGCGCGATGCAGGCCAGCCGCAGTTGCAGAGGAGCGCCGCGAACCATATCAGCTCTTGAGATAAGATCGATGATTGGTTTCCCCGGGTTGCTTACGCGCGGCTCGACGCATTACCACAAAAGGACTCCCAAATGTTCCGGCTTCTAAGCATCGCGTTCGTCGCCAGTGTGATAACTGGGCTAAATCCGGCCACGGCTCAAACTCCGGTTGCTCCCGCTCCTAACGCACGCCCGGCGCGCCCCACACCGCCAACCCGCGCCCCCAACACGCCCGGTTATGTCACGGCGAAAGAGTTGCCTGACGGGACCAACCCGCCCGCAAACGCCGACGGAAACTTCATCATCGGACCCACCCACAACCCCGCACCGGAGATGACTGCACACGAGGGCGTTCCGCAAGGCTCGGTATTTGAATTCACAATGAATTCGGCCGACAGCAAGTTCTATCCCGGCATTGCCCGCGAACCGCACACTTTTGGCACGGCGGATCCCACCCAGCCCGCCAAGATGGTAGTCGCGAGCCACCCAGCCCCCTACACTCGCCACGTGGCTGTCTATGTTCCCAAACAATACGTCCCGGGCACTGCCGCGCCATTCATCATTGGCGCGGACGGACCCGACCGTGCGTTGTTCAAGGCTCTCGACAATCTAATCGCCGAGCATCGCGTCCCCGTGATGATCGCCATCTCCATAGGTAACGGTGGAGGCGACGCCCTGGGAAGCGAACGCGGTCTGGAATACGACACCATGTCAGGCCTCTACGCGGAGTTCGTGGAGAAAGAAGTACTGCCTCTCGTCGAGAAACAATACAACGTAACATTGACCAAAGATCCCGACGGCCGTGCCACGATGGGCGGCAGCTCCGGCGGCTCGTGTGCCTTGATCATGGCGTGGTATCACCCGGAGTGGTATCACCGGGTTCTCACTTACTCAGGAACTTACGTCAACCAGCAGTGGCCGTCAAATTCCCAAACTCCTCACGGCGCATGGGAGTTCCATGAACACCTCATCCCCGATACCCCGGCCAAGCCTCTACGCATCTGGATGGAAGTCGGCGACAGAGACCTTTACAATCCAAATGTCATGCACGACAACATGCACGACTGGGTGGTCGCCAATGAGAACATGGCCAAAGTGCTGGCCGCCAAGGGCTATCATTACCAGTTCGTATTCGCGCGTAACGCCGGGCACACCGACCGCGCAGTGAAACAACAAACCCTACCCGAGGCTCTCGAATATGTATGGCATGGCTTCCCGATCGCTGGGCCGGTGTCGCCGGAAACCCATTGATGAAACTACTATGTTGACACTGCGGAGGTTTGCCTCTCGGCTTGGGCCACCAACCGGCGAAGTTCATTGACGCTCTTAGCTATCGCGGTGTGTTCGTCATCACCGTAATCCGGGTGCAAAAAATCGGTTTCGACCGCGAGTATCCCGTCGAAACCGGCCTGCGATGACTTCTCGACTAGCTTGGCGTTGTCCACCACGCCATCGCCTACCGGAGCGCTCGAAAAGAAATACCATTCGTTCGCCGGCACGCCGCGCTGAACCTTTAAGTCTTTGATGTGGGTTGCATAAGTGTACGGCACAAGCGCGTCCATGGCCTGCACCGGATCGTCGAGTACACGAACGAAATTGCCGGTATCGAAGTTGATTCCAAGAAAAGGCGAGCCGACTGACTCTAGCAACGAAAGCATTTCCCGACCGTTAAAGTCGATGTGATTTTCAACCGCCATGCGGATACCATACTCCTCCGCTACGCCCACGGCCTTGCCGAACATCTGCGCCAGCCGTTTCAGTTGCGGCTCGTGCGGCTCGTTGCGGAATCGCAAACTGCTGCCCACTACCCGCATGACCTTTGCCCCGATTGCTTGCGCATGATCGAAGCCTCGGATCATGTCGTCGTAAGCGGCGTCGTTTGTGCCGCCTTCGAGTCCGTCCGGGTGTCCCCATGCGTAAACGCGGTCAAGGCCGTATGAATCTAGCATCGCCCGCAAGTCCGCCAGATAGGAAAGCTCAACGCTTCGAAAGAAGCAAGATTCAAGCGAAACGCCATCAACGGCTAGACTTCTTGCGTATTCAACGAAATCCTCAACAGTCACGGTCCGTTCTGGACGCCGCTGTTGAGGATAAACTTCGCCGAAAAAACGATGGAAGCAGTAGCGGTCGATCCCGACCTTCATAACGCTACGAGACTATCACCGGCGCGTGAGAAGCCTATGAAAAATCGGTGGTCTCAGCCACTTTCTCACGCGCGTGGTTCTGCAAGATACTGCGATCGTTGGACCAGCGCAACAGAACCGTGACCGTGAGGGAGCGGCCTTCGACTTCTTCTCAGCGTCTGCAACCTTCTAATTCTCTCCCGTGGTAACGATTCTCATGCCTTCCACCGGATCCAGGGTCGCAAGTCCCGAAACTGACTGCGTACCCCTGATGGACTGTGTACCCCAAATGCTCTGGTTGCTCGAGATCGCCTGCATTCACCAAATGGATTGCGTACCCCAGATCGGCTGTGCTCCCCACAGGGACGGGTTGTCGCAAACCGCTCCAGCGTCGCAGGAGATGGTGACTATACCCTGGTTGTCTCCCAAAAAAGATCCCAGAAGTCCCGCCAAGAAGACTCGTTGAATAGTACGCGGCCAGTGAACGCGCCGCTCCTCTGGAAGGCGCTTTATCCGCAAGCGCGGCTCGAATATCCAAATATCCTGCTCCGACTGTGAACACATCGTATTCGCTGCTGTAACTCGGTCCGGTACTCGGATCGTAAGCGACGCCCGTCGCGGGAAAATTCTTGTAAACGGTTCTCATCAGTTTGGCTTTCACTTCGTCAGGTGTCAGTTCCGGATGGGCCTGCAGCAATAGCGCAACAGCGCCGCTCACAACCGGTGCGGCCATACTAGTGTGCTGAGTTAAAAATTCGTTGATAAAGAAATAAGATTCCTTTATTCTGGGGTAGAAGATACTGCCGGAGGCTGCATGCGAACAGGGCGCCCGAAACAACCGCTTACTCTTGACTCGGCTGACAAGGAAAAGCTCGACG
>JALYVD010000222.1 GCA_030853405.1 Acidobacteriota bacterium
GGCGGCGGCGTGATGATGTTCGTCGCAAAATCCGGGACCAATCAATTTCACGGCTCGGCCTATGAGTTCATACGCAACACGGATTTCGACGCCAACGACTGGTTTAGCAACCGCGCCGGCAAAGCTCGCCAGATTTATAAACAGAATGACTTTGGATTTACCGTTGGTGGGCCAGTTTGGATTCCCAAGGTTTACCGCGGCAAGAACAAGACGTTCTTCTTCTTCTCCTACGAAGGGTTCCGGAATCGCAACGGCGCGACCAACGGCACAGCCACCGTGCCGACGCCCGAGATGTACAGCGGCGATTTCAGTAAATGGGTAAATGCGGCCGGGACAGTCATTCCGATCTACGATCCAACCACGCAAGTTCAGAATGCCAATGGAACATACACGCGCACGGTTTTCCCCGGAAACAAGATTCCCGCCTCGATGTTCAACGCCGCCTCGCTTCAAGCCCTGAAGCTATTTCAAACTAGCGGAGCGCTTGCTCCGAATAATGGCGCCGCGCCCGGCACACTCGCCTACGTCAACAACAACTACATCATCAGCAATGGAACGAACGTACAGCCCGTGAATAAGTTGAGCATCAAAGGCGACCACATATTCAACGATAGACAACGTATCTCGGGGTACTACGGCTACGACCGCGAAGCCACCACGGCTGGTCCGGATGGGCCTGCCACGCTTCCGGGGCTCTACTCGAATTACAACGATGTGCACCAGAGTTCGGACGTTGTGCGCTTCAGTTGGGATTGGACCCTCAGCGCGAACAAGTTCAATCACTTCTATGCGGGCGGTAATAACTGGCGGCAAGACCACAAATCGCCGCAGGAATATGTCGGAAATTGGAAAAGCAAATTCTGCCTGGGAAATGTTCCCAACTGCAATGAGAACCTGGTGAATCTGTTCTCCGGCGGCAACGGCGACAACTATACGACATGGGGTGGCACGGCGGACAACGGTTCGGAAAACACCGTCTATTCCTATAACGACGACTTCACCTGGATCAAAGGCACCCACACTCTCAAGTTCGGCGGCCAATTTCAGATCAATCATTACAACGGGTTCGGACGCCAGTGCGAAGCGGGATGCGTGGGTTTTAGCTACACCGAAACCGGCGTTCCTGGCGTGACCGATCCAACGCAGGGCGGCAACGCGTTCGCATCCTTCCTACTTGGGCAGGCCGACTCGGGTTCGATTGATACGCCGCGTTTCATTGGCCAACAGTTCCCTTATTTCGCCGGATATGCACAGGACGATTGGCATGTAAACCGGAAGTTAGTGCTGAATCTGGGCCTACGTTGGGAGACCACGCTGCCGCCGACTGGGTTAGAGGATAGATGGAGCGACTTCTCCCCGACCACACCGAACCCCGCGGCGGGTGGAATACTCGGCGCGGTGATTTTCGCCGGTTCAGGTCCGGGGCGGCAGGGCTCACGCACCCTCGCCGATTCTTATTTCCATGCCTTTGGACCCCACATTGGTTTCGCCTATTCGCAAAACGATAAGACCGTGTTCCGCGGATCGTATGCCCGCTCTTATGCGCCGCTGATGGCAGTCGGGGGTTCGGCGCACAGCATGGGCTTCACATTAACCGATAGCCTTTCGAATCCGAATAATGGCATCAACCCACTGTTCCAGCTGGACCAGGGATTTCCCGCTTACAACGTGCCGCCGTTCATCAATCCGTCGGTTTCGAATGGGAGTTCCGTCTCGTGGTGGCAAGGGCAAGAGACGACTCATCCACCGACAAGCGATAACTTCAACTTTTCCATTCAGCGGCAACTCAGTTCGACCACCTTGATGGAAGTGGCTTACAACGGGGTCGTCGGATCTCACTTGCAGGCGCAGTTACTCGATTACAATCAGGACAATCCGGCGCTGCTGACTGCATTCGGAAACATTCAGCAGAGCACTAACGTACTGAATAGCCAACTCGTACCTAAGCTGGAGGCCCAGTACGGCATTCCACTGCCCTATCCAGGATTCAAAGGAACGGTGAGACAAGCTTTGCGGCCTTATCCGCAATACACGCTCATCGACACTTACGGCGGCCAAGGCGATCACAGCGGTCATTCTACCTATCACTCGGGCATGATCCGCTTTGAGAAGCGGGCGGGAAGAGGTCTCACCTTCCAAACGTCTTACGTTTTCTCGAAGCTCTTAACGGATGCCGACAGCTATTGGGGCAATAACATTGGAGGCAACGTCAACAACTCCGGTGGAGGCGGCGGCTGCTGCCTGGCAGCCGATCATTACAACCGGGGCCTCGAGAAATCGATCGGCGAATTCAATGTCACACACGATTTTAAAGCCGGCGTGGTTTACGATCTTCCCTTCGGCAAAGGTAGACAATACCTGACACACGGCCCGGCCTCTTGGATTCTGGGAAACTGGGGCGTAAACGGAGTTTTCACATACGCCAGCGGACTGCCGGTTGCGCTTAGTACGACTTACGTCTTGCCGCTGTATGGCTCAACAAATGGCCGCAGCATTCCATACGTGAATTCTTATAGCGGATGGCAACCGAATTGGAATGGCGGTTTTGATCCTAGTGTCGATACCTTCCTTGTCCCTTATTGCGGCTCCAAAACTGTGAACTGCACCGGGCCGTTTCCCAACCAGGGCTTAACTACACAGAATAATGGATTCGGTAATGCAACGCGCTTTAACCCGAAGGTTCTTCAGTTCCCAAATCTCAACGAAAACCTCGCGGTGGCGAGAACGTTCCCTATTAAAGAGTCCATTCGGATGGAGTTTCGTGCTGAGGCGTTTAATGTGTTCAATCGGACGCGCTTTGGAGCGGGTGATCTCGGTCTGCAGGACCAGAACTTCGGTCACTTGATTAGCAGCAGCGATCTGCTAAATTCGCCGCGCCAACTGCAGTTAGCACTCAAGCTGTATTTCTGAGGTACTCGATTACCCTTGGTGGCGGAACCGTTTCGGCGAGAGCTGAGCGCGGTTTCATCGCCTCTCATGTCAGCCTCTACAACACAACCGCCGCAAGCCGGGGCACACGCGGCCGGTTATGCGGCTTGCGCTCTGGCCGGCACTTTCTGGGGGCTGGGATTCTTCTTCGGCAAGGTTGCCTTCTCCCGGCTTGGCGTGGGCCACTTCGTGCTCTATCGTTTTCTCTTCGCCTGCGCGGGACTTCTGCCCGTCCTCAAGGCCCCGCATTTTTCTCGGCACGACTGGAAACTGCTGCTCGCGGCTTCGTTCGTCGGGGTTCCGCTGCAGTTCATGATTCAGTTTCACGGACTGAAGCTCACCACCGTCAGCCACGCCGCGCTTATGGTGGGAACCATGCCGGTCATCCTCGCGATCGGAGCCACCATTTTTGCGCATGAGCGCCTCGACCTGAAAGGCTGGCTGGCGCTGTTTGGCTCTACGGCTGGCGTCGCGCTCATTGTCCTCAGCGGCGGTCGCGGCGGCCATAATGTGATCGGTGGTGGAAATTTGTGGGGAGACTTGCTAGTAGTCGTTTCGCTGGTGATTGCGCTCGCGTGGGTACTCCTCAATCAGCGCCTGATGGCTCGCGGTTCCTCCCCACTCTCGGTCACCACCTGGGGCCTCCTCACCGGAACGGCGATGCTGGCCGTCTGGGTGCTTTTGAGCGACGGCCTACCACCGCTTCGCGGAATCGGTGTTCGCGTGTGGCTCGCGGTTGCCGCCAGCGGTCTGCTCTGTACCGCTGCCAGCACTCTGCTGTGGAACTGGGGCATCCATCGCGTACCCGCGTCGCGCGCCGGCGTCTTTCTGAACATCGAGCCAGCGCTCGGGTCAGTTCTAGGAGTCACGCTTCTTGGGGATCGTCTCGGCCCAGGCGCATGGGTCGGGGGGACGCTAATTATTGGGGCCGCCGTGGTCCTCACCACGGGTGGCGCCAGCCGAACGTAAGTGCCGTGACGGCGAGAATACGAACACGTGGCCATCGGACCGGATTGTAGGGCGGACGCCCGCGTCCGCAGACCGGTCCCTAACCGGAAAAGTTCGTTGCCACCCCGCTAAGCTAATCCTTACCCACCAGTAATTCGCGCGCCTGCCCCACCAGGTACAACGATCCCGTGAAAAACACCACCGTATGGTGCGGCGCGCTCCGGGCCGCCTCGATAGCGTCTTCGACGGTCGCCGCAATCACCGCATCCGAATGTTCATGCGCAACCAGAATCGCCCCCGGACGAAGCGCTCTCGAAAAATCCGGAGCCGTCAAAATCAACCGGTCCGCTAACGGGAACAGTTGCGCGGTGACCTCCTCAATAGCCTTATCGCGCATAGCGCCATAGACGATCCAAACCGGCCGGTCCGAACAGAACTCCCGAATATAGGAAGCGAGCGCCTGTGCTCCCGCCGGATTATGCGCTCCATCCAAAACAAAATCCGGATTACGCGACACCAATTCAAGCCGTCCGGGCCAACGTGCGTTCCCCAAGCCCTTTTGGATCGCCTCGTTCTCAATCCCGAGTTCCCGGCACGCCAAGATAGCCGCAACCGCGTTCTCGATCTGGTGTCTACCCGGCAACGAGCATTCATAAGGCGCGCCATCAAGTACAAAACTCGAGCCGTAAGCCGTCGCGCTGACATCCGCAATCTCAGCATCGGCTGCACGAACCACCCGGCATCCAAGCTCGCGCGCGCGTTCGTTAATTACAACTTCGGCTGCATCAGATTGCCGCGACGACACAACCGCAACCCCAGCCTTGATAATCCCGGCCTTCTCGGACGCAATCAGTTCAATCGTATTGCCCAAAAAAGATTCGTGATCAAAGGCTATCGGCGTAATCACCGTCAGCGCCGGCGCAATCACGTTCGTCGCATCCAGGCGTCCTCCGAGTCCCACTTCAATCACCGAAATCTCACACCTGTCATGAAACACCAGAAGCGCCATCGCCGTGACCGTCTCAAAGTACGACGGATGCCCGTCAATCCGGCCTTCCTCAAGCAGCTTTTCCGCAGCTGCGTGGACCACCTCAAATACTCGCGAAAACTCGTCATCACTGATCGCTTGACCGTCGATCTGGATACGCTCCGTCGGCTCGCTCAAATGCGGCGAAGTATTCAAGCCCGTTCGCAACCCGGCATGACGGAGAACGCTCGCAATCATCGCGCAAGTGGACCCTTTGCCATTTGTCCCCGCCACATGCACAAAGCGCTGGCCGCGTTCAGGATTTCCAAGCTCTTCGAGCAGCGTCCGCATCCGCTCAAGACCCCACTTCGCCCCCACCTTCAACTCATTCCCGAGGGCGTACAGATAACGAACTGAATCGGGATAACTCACGCGCGTCAGTGGCCGGCGGCTTTCGCAAGTACAGGCTCAATAAATCGATACATGTCATTGGCAACGACCCGGTTTCCCGCCCCGTTCGGATGTATGCCGTCGGGCTGCATCATATCCGAATGCCGGTACACATCGATCAACAAAAAGGGCAGCAGACGCACTTTGAACTTCTTCGCGAGTTCCGGAAACATCGCCGTGAATGGCTGTACGTAATCAGGGCCGTAATTAGGAGGAAGAGTGATTCCAGCAAGCACCACCGGAATTTTGGCCTGCTTCAATCGCTCGATCATCTCCTGCATGTTCTTCTTCGTCGCGTCGACGGGAATCCCACGCAGCCCATCGTTTCCACCGAACTCAAGAATCACCAGCGCCGGGCGAGCCGCAATCACGTTGTCGATCCGAGCAAGTCCGTCCGTCGTGGTGTCGCCGCTCACGCCCTGGTTTTCGACCCGATACTTATACCCGTGTTCATCAAGTAACTTCTGCAGATACTCGGGATAAGTATTTTCTACTACGCCCGCTGTCAAACTATCTCCAAAAGCAACGATTACCGGCCTCGTGTCAACGGGCTTAGCCGTGGAACTTACAGGGTCCGCCGTGCGTTGTTCTTCTGTAGAAACCCTTTTATCCGCTGAGCTGCAGGCAACCAAAATCAAGCAAGCTGCGAAAATGGCACCAGACCCGCGTATCTTCACATCCCAAGATTGACATGTCCTCCTTTAGCGATCCACATCGCGCCAGTGACAACGACCCTATCCCCGCAGCCGTCATCGAAGTGCGCCAGATCTCGAAGAGCATCGATAATCCGCCAAACCGCGTCGAGATCCTACGCGATATCAGCTTCTCCGTTCCACGCGGGCAGTTTCTGGCCATCATGGGCGCATCCGGCAGCGGCAAAAGCACGTTACTGGGACTTCTGGCCGGCCTCGACACGCTGTCGGCGGGCCACATTATCCTCGATGGAACCGACATTACGAACCTGAAAGAAGACGATCTGGCGCGTCTGCGCGGCCGCAAAATTGGGTTTGTCTTTCAGTCCTATCAACTGGTCCCCACGCTGACTGCCGAGGAAAACATCCTGCTACCGGCAGAGTTGAGTGGTTATAAAGGCGATGGCCGGCGCCGTGCGAAAGAGCTTCTCGCGCGTGTTGGCCTGACAAATCGCGCACATCATTACCCGGTACAACTTTCAGGCGGCGAACAACAGCGTATTGCCCTGGCACGTGCCTTCGTCACAAAGCCTCCGATTCTAATGGCCGACGAACCCACCGGTAATCTGGATAGCGCCAACGGCCAGCACGTTCTTGAACTACTACTGCAACTGAACCGCGAGGAGAAGACCACGCTCATTCTAGTCACGCACGATCCCAAACTCGCCGAGTACGCGGACCGCATCATCAATCTGCGCGACGGACGCGTGCTTAGCGACGAACTTGCCGCGCGCGCGGTGGAAGTCTAACGTGTTTCTCCGCACGGGCTCCAAGATTGCATTTCGCGAAGTTCGAGCCGCACCAGCGAAGTTCCTGTTCGTGCTCCTCGCCGTCGCCGTAGGCGTGGCCGCACTCAGCGGAGTAAAGGGTTTCGGGTACGCATTTAAGGGCATGTTGCTGCGGAATGCCAAGCAACTGATCGCGGCTGATGTGCAAGGGCAAATCTGGGCGCTCCCCACCCCAGAAGAGATGCAGAGAGTCGAACGGCTTGGCCACAAATACGGGCAGATGACCCAAGTAACCGAAACCATTTCGATGGCCGGCTCCCATCACCAGCGCGTACCTCAGATGGTGGCCGTGAAAGCTGTCGATCCCGCCGTCTACCCATTCGATGGCAAGCTGACCCTCAGTCCCGCTCAGCCACTCTCAACGCTCCTGCCCGATGATTCCTCGGTTGTGGTCACACCTGAATTGTTGCTTCGCCTGAAGGTCCAGCCCGGCGACGCGATCCGGCTCGGCGGAAAAGAGTTCCGAATCACCGGAACGCTAATCACGGAGCCAGACCGCCTGGCATCGGGCTTCGGCCCCGGGATGAGAATCCTGATGACTCGCGGCGGCCTCGGCCGCACCGGCCTAATGCAGTACGGCAGCCGGGCGGCGCAACGGTTCCTTTTTAAGCTACGGCCGAACGTCAATCTTGACCAGATAAAAGCCGAACTCAAAAGCGCGCTGCCCCACGTCTTCATCACCGATTACCGCGAGGGCAGCCCCGTTATTGGGAAAGCCATCGACAATACCACCACGTTTTTAAGTCTGGTCAGCCTTATCGCCCTGATCGTCGGTTCGCTCGGAGTCGCGATGGCGATGTACTCGCATCTGCAACAGCGTATGGACACAATCGGCGTCATGAAAGCGGTAGGCGCGCGTTCCAATCAGATCATCCAGATCTATCTGCTTCAAACGCTTTGGCTCGGCACTGCGGGAGCGGTAATCGGAGTTGCGGTTGGAGCCCTGGTTCAAAAATCATTTCCCATCCTGATTCAGCGTGTCTTCGCCCAACTTCCGGAAGTGCCCTGGGACTGGTCCTTCAGCATACAGGGCATGTGTTTGGGCATCTTAGCGACGCTGCTATTTACGCTGCCGCCGCTGCTCGCGATACGAAACATCCGCCCCAGCCTCGTGTTCCGGCGCAATATGAGCGACGCTACGCTCGCGGACAAAAAGCACTGGCGCGAAAAGCTGCCTGGCATTGCGGGCGCGTTTCTGATCTTGCTCGGCTTCGCGGGGATTGCCGTGTGGCTCAGCGATTCCTGGAAAATCGGGCTCTACTTCATCGCCGGTCTCGCCGTAAGTATCCTCGTTCTGACGGGCGTTGCAGCTCTCCTGCTTATGCTGATGCGGCGCATCGTTCGAGGCGCAAGCACGCGTCTCCCTTCAGCCTTCCGGCACGGATTTGCGAATCTTTACCGGCCCGGCAATCAGGCGCGATCCGTCCTGGTTGCACTTGGGGTCGGCGTGATGTTCACGACCAGCACCTATCTTTTGCAGCAAACCGTCATGCGAGAGGTGACGAGCGAAGGTCCAGGACGCGAAGGCAACCTGTTCCTTTTGGACATTCGCGATTCGTCCGGCGTGTCTAAATTGGTCGAGTCCCAATCTGGCGTCACCAGTAAAGTTGAACTGGTCGGTTATATCGTTGCGAAGCTCTTGACCCAGAACGGCGTCGCGGCGGACCAGTTGAAGCTCCCCAGCGAACGAAAAAACCAGTTGGGAGCCGTCCGAATCACAACTGCCGGGAAATTACCTGATAGCCTGCACATTACACGCGGCCAGTGGTGGAACCCGGCCACGGACCGGCCGCAACTTGCCGTCTCCGAAGAAGCTGCACGCAATTTCCTCCTGAAGGTAGGTGATCAACTGCAGTTCCGGCTTGCCGGACGCACCGTGAACGCACCCGTTATAGCAGTCTTTCGGCGCGAAGCCCGAGCCCCGGTCCGCTACGATCTGGTCTTCCCGCGCCAAGCTCTAGCCGGGCTTCCAGTCGTCTATTACGGGGCCGTACACGCCGATCCGGCTCACATTCCGGAAATTGAAGAAGCAATTTTCGACCGTTTCCCGACCGTCACGGTTATGAATCTGGCCGACGTGTTGCAGCGGATTCAGGAGGCGGTAGACCAGGTTGCCGTTGTCATTCGGTTCTTGGCTTTGTTCGCTATCGCGGCGGGCGTCATCATCCTATGCTCCAGCGTAGCCGGGACCCGCTATCGCCGAATTCGCGAAGTTGCGATCTTAAAGACTCTGGGCGCGACCAAACGCCGCATTACCGGGATCTTTTCGGTCGAGTTCTCCATATTGGGAGCTGTGTCGGGAGCGGTGGGAGGCCTGCTGGCCAATCTCTTCACAAGGATAGTTGCGGACAAGTTCATTGAGGCCTCCTTTGAATTCGATTGGGCCGCCGTGCTATTCGTGATCGTCGCTACAGCCCTGCTTGCCAATGCCGCCGGATGGCTTGCCAGTGCGCGAATCCTCAACCAGAAGCCCCTCGAGGTCCTGCGCGGCGAATAAGCTTTCGAAACGCAGTCACAAGCTCCGGAAAAAATCGCAACCGGCCCCAAGTGCCGTATTTACCGGCATTTGCGCGGCAGTCCGGCTCTCGTTCCGTTCAATATCCGCGAAGGTGCGCGTTTGCACGTACTAGCTTGAAGCCGTGAAATACCTCGATCTTGCTTCTTTAGAGCAAGGCGCCAAAAAGCATGGGACGGTGTAATGATGTCCGAACATCAAAATCCAGACGGTTTTAATCTCGCAAATGCGCGAGTCCCGGTTTTTCAGTGGATATCGGTTATCGGGATGATTGTGAGCCTTGTGTTCGCACTCTCGAGCCGATTGACGATGAGTGATCGAACCGCCATTGATTTATCCAAGCTCCAGAACGATGTCACCGAAATGCGTAAGCAAATGGCTATGAGAGACGACGTATCGGACCTCACCAAACAACTGCGGGACCTCGAAATCCAGGTAGCGAAGATGAGCGACCGCCTGGAACGCCGATAAAAAGGATACAATAGTTATGTGTCCGCGAAACAGCCTGCAAACTTTCTGAGCTGGACAACACTAATTCTTTGCAAGTTCCTGGTGTTTAATAGAGGAGAAACGTCTATGCGAATCATCAGCCAAAACGGAAGAATCGACGAACGCGGAGGGCTATAGGTTTCTAGGCCGGATTTTTTCGGAACTCGGGATACGCGTCCACGATCACCTTCAGATCCGGGTCTGTAACAACGTACTCCCTATACTTGGGCATTCTTGAAAGTGCGTCCCGCAGGTCCGAGACGCTTTGGCGCAGCAGATCCGCCGCTGCCGATTCCATCTCATCCTTTTGCCGCGATTCAACCGCTTCTTGCGCGTAATAGCACGCCCGGTTGTAATACGCCATGGCCGTATCTTCGTCATCCGCGCTTCCACTTGCCTTTTTCCTATCGATGAACTCCGTCAGCGTGGAGATCGCCTTTTCCAGATCCCCAGTCCACCGGTACAGGCGTGCAAGAATAACGAACAGCGCCCGCGATTCCGGCATCTCGTTTTTGGCCGCCTCAAGCGCGGGAATGTGCTTCCTGAGAACATCGGCGGGTTCCTTCTTTTCCAGATCATGATGCGCCTCTAAGATACGGGCGGTCATCTCGACGGTCTTCGACGCCTCGGCAACTCTCTGTCCGCTCGTATCCGCGGCGCCGCCTAAACCTAATGCGCTGCCTCCGAAAGTTTTTGGAGGCTGAGAGGCTCCTAGAACCTGTCCCAAATCCTCTGAACCGCGCACAAGTCCTTCCAGTCCGCCTTCCGCGGTTCTGAACATTCGGGGCAGAAAGATTCTCGCCAGGAGATACGCGCCGATAAATCCCACAAGACTGAAATATGTGAGCAAGCCGTACGCAAATGCTCGTTGGCCGTTTACGTCTCCAAGTCCACCGGCAACGTAGGCTGCCGCATCCTGCAACAACCAGCGGATCTTCCCCAATTGCGTGAGACCGAGCCCCACCAGGATCTTCGTCAGCCAGTCGGAGATCTCTTCGAGATTGGTATTAACCCGCTGGTCGTATGCCTTATCCCGTAGCTCTCTCGTTTGCAGCGTCCGCGGGATTCCAAAAAGCAGCCCTGCCACCGTTCCAACCATGAACGACGCGCCCGCCCACAAAAGCGCCATCACCCGTGCCTGGTGGAAGAGAATCACCAGTATCCCGAACAAAAGAGCCGCGCCCAGATATCGCGCGACTACTACGGGATTGACGTCGTATCTCGGGTCTGGAGTGGTCATGCGTACGCTCCGTTCGCATGATAATATCTCAAAACCGGGCGGATCACACCTCTATCGAAGCGAACTCAACTTCTTTTCCGCTTCTTTCCCGATCTTCGAACTGGGGTCGATCTGCACCGCACGTCCGAAAGCAATCTTGGCCTTGTCTTTGCTTTTCAGCTTCTCTTCCGCCTCGCCCAGCCTTAGGAAAGCTTCGGCGGAATTCGGGTTGAACTTGGAAGCTTCTTCGAAGCGCATCGCAGCCGCGCGATAACCTCTGGGCGTCGCCTGATGCATGTAAAAGTTCCCCACCTTGATGCTTCGTTCCGCTTCGAGTGGATTGAACGCATAAACTCGCGGCTTAAGACTTTCATCCTCCTCAGGAGGCTCGCCTTCGTCCGGTGATTGCTGCGCTGCCTTGGATGCATCTTGCTGCGGAGGGTTGCTCTTCGCGTTCTGTGCGGAAGAGAAAGACGCAGAAAAGACGCCGAGCAGACAGGCAAAAAACGTTTTGCGTGTCACAATAAAAGTATAGCTTTTCACTCCTGCCTGCCCGCCCGATGCACTTACCTGAAACGGATTTACGCGAAAAGGTTGCGCAGCTTCCTACCCAGCCCGGCGTTTATCTCTACAAAGATGGGGCCGGAACCGTCCTCTACGTCGGTAAGGCTAAGAACCTACGCAGCCGCGTTCGCAGCTACTTCAATGAAGACCGTCTCGCCGAGGCGAAAACCGGCAGCCTGATTGCCGAAGCGCGCGACATCGCTTTCATAGAAGTCGATAACAACAAGGAAGCACTGGCGCTTGAAAACAACCTGATCAAGCAGTACAAAC
>JALYVD010000436.1 GCA_030853405.1 Acidobacteriota bacterium
CGGCGTATCAGCCATTCGGCGAACGCCAAGTTCGGAATCCAGCAGATCCAGGCCACTAAGCGGTAGCGCGCTGCAAACGGAATCCCGGTCATTGATGAAAGCGCAAGGTAGAGGCGCAAGGTGATAGCAGCCGCAGTCAGGGCGTAGCTGCGCATCATCCACTCGCGATGTGCCTGCACCTGCCCACGGCGAATGGTGAAGTAGCCTGCTGCGGTCGTACCCATCCACAGCGCACCAAGCACCAGAAACCCGGCGGAAGCCACTTGTCCGGTCTGGGCATGCGCCGCAATGGGCAATGAGGTGAGCCACCCGACGACGACCGCCCCACAGTAGACCCGTCCGATCCAGCGATGGGCGCTAATCGAGCGACGCCGGAAGGCGGAACGGAATTGCCAGGGTCCGGCGAGAAGCGCGACGGAAGAGAAAACCGCATGGGCAATCAACCATCCGTGACGGACATAGAAGTTGGGCATCGGCGCTGGATAGGGCACGCGGGGCAGCGCATATCGAAGCCCACCCAGGCCGATGTTAACCGCCATGAAAGTTAAGAGCGCCCAACCAGTTAAGCTCAGCTTGGTCTGGTTCGCAGCTCGTTTGTCAACAGGCACGGGTTTCTCTCTGCCAATAACGCCTCCTAGCATAAACAAGTTCGATTCAGCGGTGATCCGTTTTAACGCCTGAACCAGTTTGGCTGTAAAGCGACGCTCCTATGTGGCGCATGATCCAGGCTGAGGTCGGCGCAAACGCCAACAAAATTCTTGGACTCACATCGAGAACTAACGAGAAGCACGCGTCGATGCGGTTCGAACGTAGAACGGTCTCCTCAACCTCGGAGCTATTGGATGGTAGTTCGCCAGCACACTAAGGTCGGAGTGTGGACCTATCGTCGGCAATCCGACCCAAACTCACTGGAACGAAGGATGAACGCGCCGAACGCAAGAAAGTCCTTGCCTTGGCGCAAGCCCGCACTATCGATGTAATCCTTGTCACTGAACTTACCCGCTGGGGCCGCTAGATCTGTTCCACACTCTGCAAGATCTGCAAGCCTGGGGCGTTTCACTGGTCGCTCAAACCGGCTTGCAGTTCGATCTGCGTAGCGCACAAGGCAAATTAATCGCCTCTTTGATGGCGGCGCTCGCGGAGTTTGAACGGGATTTACTGCGCGAGCGGGTCCGTTCGGGCATTGCGGCTGCTCGCAAGCGTGGTGTCGTCTTCGGACGCCGCGCCGGTCAGCGCATCAAGGCGGACCGTTACGCCCCCAACGTGCTGAAGCTCGTCGGCGAAGGCCAGTCATACCGGGAAATAAGTCACCGGCTTGGGTTGAGCAAAAATACGGTCCTCGACATCGTCAAACGCAACCGTGCCAAGGCTTCATAGCCACACTTTAATCCTTAGCCTGCTTTAAATTCCAAATCGTGTCTTCTCCTCTTATTGCAGTAATTCCAAATGGCCGCTCACTCCGTGCTCTATGCCATGATTTGGCTCGGCTCGGCGTAGTGGGCGTTGCCGAGCTTGAGGCTAAACTCAGATAATTTGCCGGCACCTGCGGATCCTAATCCGATCTCCCGCGTAACCCGCACGCCATACCTTTACCGTGATCGACGGTGTGGCGGCTCAGCCAAGTAAGCAACAACCCGGTCCGCGATTTTCCAGATTTATTTCCTCCACTACCCTCAACCACTTAAACCCGATTTTCCAATCCCACCCGCACCGTCATCTGCGAAAACAGTACCGCAATGCAATCACGCCAACTCCGTCGCGCGGCCGAGCGCCAAGCGCTCAAACAAGCCCGTAAAAGCCAGACCACGCCGGTAACTCCCGACTCCCCCTCGCGAGCCGAAATCAACCGCGACAACTCCCAGCACAGCACCGGCCCGCGCATTCCGGAAGGCCAAGCCGTCAGCAGCCGCAACTCCTTCAAGCATGGCCTCTACTCAAAAGCGCTAGTCTACCCGGGCGAAAACGCTGCCGAACTCGACGCTCTCAAAGCCGATCTCCGCGCCGAGCACCAACCCGCCAACACCACCGAAGAAATTCTGGTCAACGAACTAGCCGAACAGTTCTGGCGCATCCGCCGCTGGAGAAGCTACGACGCCCAGTTCATCACCTGCGAAACCTTCGATAGCGGTCCGTCCGTCCTTACCAAGATCCTGCCGGTTATTCAGCGCTTCATGTCCGCTGCCGAACGCGGCTTCCACAAAGCACTCGCTACTCTCCGCCAACTCCAAAAAGACCGTGGCTTCGTTCCTCACTTTTCCGCAAACACCAACGCCGACGAAGAAACCGAAGAGAAAACTGAAACAGCGGCTTTCGCCCGAGTTGGCTTCGTTCCACAACCGGAGTCCCCTCAAAAACCCGAACCCCGTAAATACTCTGCCCGGGTCGAAGCGCGTTGGGCCGAATCCGTCAAATACGGCGATGTGGAGGCCGGCGACTACGAAGTAAAAGACCTCCTCGCCGCCGACTTTGCCCATATGTACGGTGAAGAGGACTAAAAGACAGCCTGGCTTCGTTCCTCAAAAACACCGTCAACCCTGATGCAACCCGCCGATCCGCACATCCAAACGCCGCGAAAAATGCACCACCGGATCACCGCTCGGGCGAGGCACGCCCGAATGCTCCACCACATTCTGCTCCAAACTCAGCACCTCCGCCCGTTGCAGCGGCCACGGCGCATGGTCGATATCCGCAAAATGGCTTCGTTTCGCAATTCGGCTATAAAGCCGGTACCGCGCCGTAAGAAAGTTATCAAACTCCCCGGCTTCCAACCGCTCCCCGGGTCGCACACTGATCCGCGCGCTTCCCGGGCCACCTTTCCGATCACTCTCATACTCCACAACATCCCCGCTGTCGCGCACCCGCATCCGAGCCCACCGGTACGGCAATCCAAACGACAACCGAGCCCCCAGCACCGCTGCCAAACGGTCGCACTCCAGCGTAAAAAACCAGACAGCCCGCCTCCCATCCGGCATCAGAACATAGGTCCGCACGTTCATCTCCGGGAAAAACGAAATCCAGGGCAGCGGCGGCCCAAACGGCAACCGCAAATTTGTGAGGCGAAAAGGCGTTAACCCGACCCAAGCGCTCCCGTCGAACGTATCCAGGACCAGTTCGTTCGGTAATAGCCGCGCAATTACCGCTGGCTCATACCGCCAGTGCAAAAACGTCAGGCTCTCCCAACTCTGAAGCATCACCGGCCTGCGCACCGGGTAAGGAGCATACGGACTGATCACGACCTAAAGGTACCTTGGTAGTCATGAAGATCATCTCTTCCCGAGAACTCCTCCGCAACAAGCTCTTCGCCGTAGTAGACGAAGTTGCCACCGACCCCAGCGGCTTTGAGATTCATCGCTCCATCGTCCGTCACCCGGGCTCGGCCGTCATGATGGCAGTAGACGAAAACGATCGGATTCTTCTCGTCCGTCAATTCCGCCTTCCCGCCGAAACGGAGCTCTGGGAGCTTCCGGCCGGGCGTATCGATCCCGGCGAGTCCGCGCTTGAGGCTGCCAAGCGCGAGCTGCGGGAAGAGACCGGCTACGAGGCCAAGGATTGGACCGAACTAACCTCGTATTGGGCCAGTCCCGGCTATGTGGATGAGAAGATGACCGTGTTTTTGGCGACCGGTCTCACGGAGGGCAAGCAGGAGACTATGGAAGACGAGCGCATAGAACTCGCCTGGTACGCCAAGGATGAGCTAGGCGATATGATCCGGGGCGGGAAGATCTTCGACGGCAAAACCATGATCGGCTACTTCATGTGGCTCGAACATCGGAAGCAATTCACTCACTCGTAAGAGGCCGCTCCATCAACTCGCGAATCGCTTGGCGGGGATCTTTCGATTCATACAGCACTTCGTACATCTTGCCGATGATGGGAAGATCCACCTCTTTCTGAACGCCCAGATGATGAGCCGCGCGGCACGTCTCCACGCCTTCCGCCACCATGGTCATCCCGGCCAGGATCTGCGGTAGCTTGTCTCCTTCGCCCAGCCGCACGCCGACAAAGCGGTTTCGCGAAAGGTCGCCCGTTGTGGTCAGCACCAGATCGCCCAGCCCCGCGAGTCCGCTGAGTGTGCGTGGCTGCCCTCCCATGGTGACTGCAAGCCGCGTGATTTCCGCCAATCCGCGTGTAACCAATGCTGCCGCGCTGTTGCTCCCCAAACCGAGCCCCCGGCAAATGCCCGCTCCAATCGCAATCACGTTCTTCAAGGCCGCGCCAAGTTCCACCCCGATCACGTCCGTGCTCGTATAAAACCGCAGCGTGGGGGTCGCGAACGCCTGTTGAATCTGTTCCGCAATTGAGAGGTCTTCACAAGCGATGACAACCGCCGCCGGTTCCCCCGCCGCGATCTCTTTTGCAAATGTAGGGCCCGATAAAACAGCCACCGGACGCAGCCGTTGACGATCAAGCGAATCCCGCACCAGTTCCGACATCCGGAAGAAAGTGCCTTCTTCCAGGCCTTTGGTGGCACTCACCAGCGTTGCGCTTGCAGGCACAAACGACCGTGCCGCCCCCAGAACATTACGCAGATGGCGTGATGGAACAACGCTGAGAATCACGCCCGCATTTGCGACCGCGGTTCCGATATCGCTCCCGGCCTCGACGTTTGAAGGAAGCGGAAAGCCCGGCAGATAGCGCCGGTTCTCGCGCAGCCTCACTATCTCCTTCGCCCGCTCCGCATCACGCGCCCACATCGCAACCAACTCAAATCGAGGTGCAAGCGCAATCGCCAGCGCTGTGCCCCAACTACCCGCGCCCAGCACGGCAAGCTTCGCCATCAGCGGGCGGATCCGCCCTTTAACGAAAACGCATTCTCCGTACCCATCCAGAGCCGCTCGATGTTGCCTCTGTGCCGGTAAATCATCAACACGCTGGCAAAGATCGAGGCAAACAGAATCGATTCCGGCGGATGGTGAATCGCCCAAAGCAGGGGAGGGAAGGCCAGCGCTCCCGCTATGGAGCCAAGCGAGATGAACTTGCTCGCGCCCACGGCCAGAAAGAACACCATAGCCGTCGCGAGCAGCGCTTGCGGAGCGACGAACAGGAACGCTCCAACGAAGCAGGCCACGGCTTTACCGCCCTTGAAACGCAGAAAGACTGGATAGCAATGACCCAGCATCACTCCCACGATGGCGAATGCGATAGTCATCGCGTTCCCATGCGAGGCTATAGCCGCCAGCCAGACGGCAAACCAGCCTTTAAAGATGTCCAGCAGAAGAACGACAATCCCCGCCTTACGCCCGGCTGTTCGATGAACATTGGTCGCTCCGATGTTGCCGCTGCCCATCGTACGCACGTCCTTGCCCAGCGAAAAACGGACGAACAGATAGCCAAACGGCAACCCGCCAATCAGGTACGCGAGCAGAGCGGGAACGGCTACTACAAGGAAGGATTCCGATGTCACTCTCTAAATCTTACCGGCGGCCATTGCGGACTCGAAGTTGTATTCGCCTAACTTTCTGTAGATGCTCGCATTCGAGCCTGGTTCGCTGCGGTAGAGTACGAAACGCGAAACCGGGAAGCTTCCGATCGCAACCGGCAGCATCTCCGTTACCCTCTGCCGTAGCCGCTGCAGAGGAACCGGGTTCTTAATCCGCGCAAGGGTGAGATGCGGCGAAAAAGGACGGTCTTCTTTCTTGATCCCCAGCTCTTCCAGCTTCGCGTCTGTTTCCTGCGCCAGCCGCATCAATGGTTGCCCGTCTGGTTCGTCATAGACGCCCGCCCACAAAACCCGCGGCGAACGCTCGTTCGGAAACCAGCCCAAGTCCTTTATCTCGACGTGAAAAGGCTCCCGCCCCGGAATAGACGCCAGCGCGTCGTGCAGTTCCTCCAGCCGTGACTCCGGCCACTCACCAATGAACTTCGTCGTCACGTGCAGGTTGTCCAACGGACTCCACTTAATCAAGGCCTCCGGACGGAGCGCGCTGATCAGCCGTTCAAGCCGCAACAAGATTTCCAACGGCAAATCAATGCCAGTAAATAGCCGCATGATGCGAACCCGTGCTAATGTTCTAGCGTACTTGAATCCGGCAGCCAAAGGAAAGCCCCTTCGACGGCTTCTCGCCGAAACGAACCCGGTAGACCGCCGGTTCTTCGACGCGCCAACAGTCGAACTCGCCCGTAACTTGCTCGGCTGCGTTCTCCTGCACGGCCAGACTGCTGGAATGATTGTCGAGACCGAAGCCTATCTCGGCTTAAACGACCTGGCGGCGCACGCTTCGCGTGGCAAAACGGAACGTACCAAGGTGATCTTTGGCCCACCGGGCCGCGCTTACGTGTACTTCATTTATGGAATGCACGAATGCCTGAACGTGGTCGCCGAACCCGAAGGCTCGGCGGGCTGCATTTTGTTGCGGGCGCTCGAACCGTTGTCCGGGCTGGAGGAGATGTATCAGCGGCGCAACTGGCGTGGATCGGCTACTGGCTTAGCGAACGGTCCTGGGAAATTGACTCAGGCTCTCGCCATCACGCGCGAAGATTATGGCAAGCGGCTGGACAAGGGAGATCTCACTATACGAACCTGGCGCGAACAGCGACCCTTCGAAATTGCTGTCACGCCTCGAATAGGAATTAAAGAATGCTTGGATTGGCCTCTCCGTTTTACCTGGGCCAACCATCCGTGCTTGAGCAGGCCTTAAGTTACGCTCTACGGTGTTTTCTGCCCCGGTGATGATGCTTCACCTTATGCGGTCTTCTGCCATTTTGGTAGCTCCTGACCTGCATCGACATTTGCGGAACTGGGATTGCCGCCGGAAGCGACGATGCACAGAACATCGCCAGCAACAGGGTAGCGAGAATTTTCATGAAACTTAGACCTCGACCTATATACTAATCCAGAAACCGAGCCCCGCAGCGTAAGCGCGGGTTTTAATACCGATAGTGTTCCGCCTTGTAAGGCCCTTCCACCGCCACGCCTAAATACTCAGCCTGTTTCGGACTCAACGTCGTCAGCTTCACGCCAATTTTCTCAAGGTGCAGCCGTGCCACTTCTTCATCCAGTTTCTTCGGCAACGTATAAACGCCGATTTTGTAGGTATCCTTGTTTCTCCACAAATCGAGTTGAGCAAGCGTCTGATTTGCGAAGCTATTGCTCATCACGAAGCTCGGATGGCCGGTGGCGCAGCCGAGATTCACCAGTCGCCCTTCCGCCAGCATGAAAATACTGTGGCCGTCGGCGAAAGTGTACATATCCACTTGCGGCTTAATATTAGTGCGCTTCACGCCCGCCGCTTCATTCAACCGGTCGATTTGAATCTCATTATCGAAGTGGCCGATGTTGCAGACGATCGCTTGGTCCTTCATGTACTGCATATGCTCAAGCGTGACAATGTCGAGATTGCCCGTGCAAGTCACATAGATATCACCGCGCCCCAGCGTGTCTTCGATTGTCGTGACTTCGAACCCTTCCATTGCCGCTTGCAGAGCGTTGATCGGATCGATCTCAGTCACAACCACGCGAGCACCCATCCCACGCAGCGAATGCGCCGAACCCTTGCCCACGTCTCCGTAGCCGCAGATCACCGCTACTTTACCCGCAACCATCACATCCGTCGCGCGTTTGATTCCATCAGCCAACGATTCACGGCAACCGTACAGATTGTCGAACTTGGATTTCGTAACGGAATCGTTGACGTTGATCGCAGGCACCAGCAGTTTGCCCGCTTCCTGCATCTTGTAGAGACGGTGAACGCCGGTCGTGGTCTCTTCCGAGACGCCGCGCCACTCTTTCGCCAATTTGTGCCAGCGCTGCGGATCTTCTTTGTGGACCTGCTTCAGCAGATCCTTGATGACCTTCTCTTCATGGCTGCCAGAGGGTGTGTTAACCCAATCACTGCCGCCCTCTAATTCGTAACCCCTGTGAATCAGGAGCGTTACATCGCCTCCGTCGTCAACGACCAACTGCGGCCCTTTACCATCGGGATGACTTACAGCCTGATAGGTACACCACCAATATTCTTCAAGCGATTCGCCTTTCCACGCAAAAACCGGAACGCCCGCCGCGGCAATCGCGGCAGCGGCATGATCTTGTGTAGAAAAAATATTGCAACTCGCCCAGCGCACATCCGCGCCGAGATCAACCAGCGTCTCAATCAAGACCGCCGTTTGAATCGTCATGTGAAGCGAGCCGGTGATGCG
>JALYVD010000022.1 GCA_030853405.1 Acidobacteriota bacterium
CGCCTCCACGCAGTAACCGCAAAAAATGCAGCGGTTGTAATCTATGTTGTAGACTTTCGCGTAGCGCTCCGACCCGCTGTAGCGTTCTTCGGCTGTGTTCTCCGCAGCTTCAATGTAGATGCAATCCGCCGGACACGCCGCCGCGCAAAGGAAGCAGGCCACGCATTTCTCCAGGCCATTTGCATCTCGCTGCAATACGTGAGCGCCCCTAAACCGCTCTTGCAGAGTTGCAGGACCGTCGGGGTACTCTTCCGTAATTGCGGGCTGCATCAACTCTTTGAGAGTGATGCCCATGCCTTTCGCAATAGCGGCCGCCGAGCCGAGTACCTCACCGATTTTCGCCATTCTCCCCTAAGGTTAGCGCACGCTCCTCTTTCGCGGTTTCTTCCGCATTGGCCTTGTCGGCGGTTTCATCCTGGCTTCTCACAAATTCGAGAATGTCGAAATGCCTGGACTCGCGGTCGGGAAAAAAACTGTCGATGGCGGCTTGCTCGTCTTTAAAAATCTTGAAGACCAGGCTCAACTTTGTCAGCACGAGGAGTTGCGTAGTGCGCTCGGAAAGATTGAGTAGCTTCATGGCGCCACCCGAGTTTTCAAAGGCCGAGTGCGCTGAGACGAGCGCCCCAAGCCCGGTGCTGTCTATGAAGCCGACGTCTTTCAGATCGAGTATGAGCCGATTTTCTTGTTTTTCAACCAGGTTTCGAAGCGCGTCCTGTACGTCGGAGACCTCGGCGCCTATAACGAGCCGTCCGTTCAGGCTCAGCACGATGATCCCCTCGACTTCCCGTTGCTCAATTCGCAGAGACATGAGGCAGTTCTATCATAAGTGCCGGATTCCCATACCACAGGAAGACACCGAAAATTCCCAGGTTGTAGTGATTGCGGCGCGGGGTAGAGTATAGATTACGAGTAGGTAAGGAAGGAAAGCTCGAGTGTTAGTCCTCGCTATTGCACTGCTCCTTCAAATAAAGACTTCGGGACTTCCTGAACACCGCATCGCCAACATTTTCAGACCGATGGCGAGTCCGGCCGAAGCCGAAAAGAACATCGCCATCTTAACGTGCCTTATCACAGGCGCGATTTTTTTGGTTGTGGGCGGACTCATCGTGTACACGATCATTCGTTTCAGGCGGCGCTCCGGTGACGACCTGCATCAGGAGCCGCCACAGGTTTACGGTAGCAATCAGATTGAAGTCGCTTGGACTGTAATCCCGATTTTGATTGTGTTCGTCTTGATTGGCGTTTCCGCGCGCGTGATTGCAGGGGTGCAGAACGCGAGTCCGCCACCGAACACGGCGCACGTCACGTTGATCGGGCACCAATGGTGGTGGGAGGTTGTGTATCCGCAGCTTGGATTCACCACGGCGAATGAGATTCATGTACCGGCGAACACAGATGGGAAGACCGCAACCTATCTCACCTTGCGTAGCGCCGACGTCATCCACAGTTTCTGGCTGCCGCAGTTATCGGGAAAAACGGATCTGATCCCGAATCGCGACAATTACATGTGGATCGATCCGAAAGAGCCGGGCGTTTACCTGGGCAACTGTGCCGAGTACTGCGGAACCCAACACGCGAATATGTTATTGCGTGTAGTTGCCGAAAAACCGGAGGACTTTAACAAGTGGGCGGCGGAACAGCGAAACAGTGCAGCGGAAGATGTGCAGGCGGCGCGGGCGAAAGCGGCGTTCCTCTCGCTCGCCTGTGCAAACTGCCACACCGTTCGAGGCACCACCGCGATGGGCAAAGCCGGCCCGGACCTGACGCATCTAATGGAGAGACAGACCATAGGAGCCGGTGTTTTGACTAATACAACGAGGAATTTGCGCGCGTGGGTAAACGACCCGCAAAACGCGAAATCGGGTTGTCTGATGCCTAGCATGAAATTAACCGGCCCGGAACTGGATCAGGTCATGACGTACCTTCAGTCGCTGAAGTAGGGGACTTATGGCAACGATAGATTATGCACTAAATCATCCGGTCTCCTCCGATAAAGAATTTTCGTTTTCGGAAAACCTCTACAAATGGGTGGCTACCGTCGATCATAAGCGCCTGGGATTGATGTACATCGTATCGGCGCTGCTGTTCATGGTCGTCGCTGGCATCATGGCGACCGCGATTCGTATACAACTTGCGGTTCCAAACAACCACTTTGTGGGTCCGGATACGTTCAACCGGCTCTTCACCATGCATGGGACAACGATGGTGTTCCTGGTCGGAATGCCGATGGTTGCGGGCTTCTCAAATTATCTGATACCGCTGATGATTGGCGCGCGCGACATGGCGTTTCCGCGTCTGAATGCGTTTGGCTTCTGGGTTTTCCTGTTTGGAGGCCTCTTTCTTTACTTCAGCTACATCGGAGGTGGCGGGCTCTCGGGAGCGGGCTCCGCGCCAGACGTCGGCTGGTTCGCCAATGCTCCTTTGACATCCAAAGCGTTTTCGCGCGGTTCGGCTACCGATTACTGGGCCCTGGGTGTCCTCCTTACAGGGTTCGGCAGCATCGCGAGCGCCGTCAACGTGATTGCAACCGCGCTATGCATGAGATGCCCGGGCATGACTCTGAGCCGGATGCCGATGTTCGTCTGGGTGATGCTGATCGATGCCTGGATGATCCTGCTGGCACTGCCTCCCTTATCCGCCGCGCAGATCATGTTGGAACTGGACCGCTATCTGGGTGCGAACTTTTTCAATACGCAAGCGGGTGGATCGGCCGTTTTATGGCAGCACTTCTTCTGGATCTTTGGGCATCCCGAGGTCTACATCCTGATCTTCCCGGCCTTCGCCATTCTCTCGGAAGTGATCCCGATTTTCTCGCGCAAGCCTCTGTTCGGCAGACCGGCGATGGTGGGCGCGGTGGTAGCGATCGGGTTCATCAGTTTTGGCGTATGGGCGCACCATATGTTTGCGGTGGGTATGACTTCCTGGAGCAATACTTTCTTCGCCGCTTCGTCCATGCTGGTCGGAGTGCCGACGGGGATTAAAATTTTCAACTGGATGGCGACAATGTACGGTGGAAAACTACGCCTGGATACGCCGATGTTGTTCTGTTGTGCGTTTCTGCTGCAATTCCTGGTGGCTGGATTGACAGGAATCATGCTGGCCGTTGCGCCCTTCGATTGGCAGTTGCACGATTCATATTTTGTCGTTGCGCATTTCCATTTCACGCTTGTCTTAGGACTTGTTTTCGGACTTTTCGCGGGGATCTATTATTGGTACCCGAAAGCGATCGGCAGGATGTACAACGAGAGGCTCGGAAAGTGGCACTTCTGGCTATTTACAATCGGCGTGAACCTTACGTTCATACCTTTACACTTCGCGGGCATGCTGGGCATGCCGCGCCGAATTTACACCTACGCTCCGGGCCGCGGTTGGGAACTGTGGAACCTTCTCGCTTCGATTGGCGTGCTCTTTCAGATTCCCGGAATTTGCTGCTTCATTTGGAACATGATCGCTTCGGCGCTGAAAGGCGAACCGGCGGGCGACGACCCTTGGGACGCCTGGACTCTGGAGTGGGGAACCAGTTCGCCACCTCCCGAGTACAACTTTGAAAAGATGCCCGTGGTCCGCAGCAGCAGGCCGTTGTGGGACCTGAAGCATCCGCAGGATCCCGACTGGAAATACGAGTAAAAGACATGTCAGAGGGACAAGCAATTACAGCCGACGCTCTCGCGCTGGAGAGCACATGGACGCTCCCGGATCGCGGAGCCGTGGGCATTATTTTCCTGATTATCACGGAAAGCGCGCTGTTCGCCATGTTCGTAGCGGCGTATCTGGTGTATATCGGCAAAAGTCTTACAGGCCCGTTCCCGAAGGATGTACTGGAACTGCCCATCGTCTCCAGTATTTGTCTACTATCGAGCAGTCTGACGGTGTACTTCGCCGAACATGCGCTGAAGAAGAATGAACTCGGAAAGTTTAAGTTTTGGTGGATATTTACGATCGCGCTAGGCTTTGAGTTTCTGATTGCGACTGGAATGGAATGGCGCAAGCTGATCTATGTCGATCACCTGACAATCAGCACCAATCTGTTCGGCACGACGTTCTACTCGCTGGTTGGACTTCACGCCAGCCACGTTATTGTGGGGCTCACATTTTTGTCGCTGGTCATGATTGCAACGCTTCTTGGCTTTCCGATCCAAACGCAATTGCGCCGAGTGATGTTTCTTTCCTGGTATTGGCATTTCGTCGATGTTGTGTGGGTGATTGTCTTCACGGTGGTCTATATCATCGGCAGATAGCGAAACGCGGGTAACTTATATGTCACATGAATTGCATCATGGAGAAGCTGGTGAACGTAGCGCGGAATCACATATTCAAATGCCCGCCCCGACGTTCTGGCCCATGGTGTTTGCTTTCGGCCTGACGCTTCTGTTCGCCGGAACCGTGACGCACTGGACTATCTCAGTCGTTGGCATTGTGATTCTGTTCCGTTCCGCGATCGGTTGGTGGAACAATGTTATCCCCCATGAGGAGCATGAGGAGATGCCAATTAATCCGGCGCTCCGGCCCCAGCCGATCATGGTGGAACAGCGGTCCGTAGTGCGGCTACAGGCGGGTGAATTCAAGCATCGAGTGCGCATACCAGAGGAAGTGCATCCTTATTCAGCGGGTTTGTGGGGAGGACTGGCAGGGGCGACGGCGATGGCGGTTTTGGCCTGCTTGTACGGTCTGATTGCGCAGCACAGTATCTGGTATCCGGTTAATTTATTGGCGGGAATGGTGATCCCAGATCTCGGAAACGCCAGCCTCGAACAGCTAAGGGCGTTTCATGCGTTGCCCTTCGTTGCGGCTCTAATCGGGCACGGCTGTTTGTCGATCTTAATGGGAATTTTGTATGCAGTGATGCTGCCGATGTTTCCGAAATATGCGCCGTTCTGGGCCGGTATTCTGATGCCGCTGTTTTGGAGCGCACTCGTTGCCACTACGCTGAACGTTCTGAACCCCGCTTTGAACAGCAGAATCAGCTGGCCGTGGTTTGTCGTGTGCCAGTTGGGCTACGGCCTGGTTGGCGGATACGTGATCGCGCGCAGTACGAGTATAAAGACAATGCAGTCATGGCCGCTTGCCGAGCGAGCGTTTCTTCATGCGCCCGGCACGGAGCCGCCAGACGGAGATCGTCACTGAGAATGCGATTTTCAGTTCGTTCCAAGGCCAAACGCGGCTCTTACGTTGTAGCCGTGTGCGCCGCACTGTGGTTGTCGGCAAGTTGCGAACCCCCGGGCAAACCCGGCGCAAACAATGCGGAAGCGGAGAACCGTGAAAAGATCATGGATTTTCCAACGCTGTTTTCCAGTAATTGCGCAGGTTGCCATGGTGAGAATGGGAAGAACGGTCCGGCTCGTATTTTGAACGATGCGTTGTATCTTTCGGTCATTCCTAAGGAGACGTTGCGAGACATTGTGGTGAACGGGCGTCCTGCAAACGGAATGCCGGCTTGGGCTCGTAGCAAAGGTGGGCCGCTCACCGATAAGCAAATTGGCGCGTTAGCGGACGGTATTTATTCGAACTGGGGCAAACGGCAAGCCTTAAATGGCGCGCCCGCGTACGCCGCGAGTGCTTCGGGCGATGCTGCTCACGGAAAGCAGCTTTTCGGACGGAATTGTTTTGCCTGCCATGCGCAAGGCGGGTTGGTCGGGCCGGTCACGGATCCCTCTTATCTGCAGTTGGTGAGCGATCAAATGCTGCGCACATCGGTCATCGTTGGACGTCCCGATCTGGGAATGCCGGATTACCGGATGTTGAATTCCGGGCACGCGCTTGCCGATCAGGACGTGACGGACTTGGTTGCATATCTCGTCTCAAAGCGTCCGGGAGGCGATGCCTCAAACGGCAATGCACAGCGTCAAAATGAGAACGGCACTGGTAATCGGGGCGAGATGACTAAGGGAAATGAAGGAAGCGGAAACGGCCCGGGAAGTCCGCGCAAAGAGCGGAACGAAGGCAACAAGGGGAAGGGAAGCAGTAGCCAGAGGGGCGGGAAATGAGCGAACCGAATCGCGAATTGGATACAAACCGGACGGAGATGAAAGGGAACACGCCGGATCCGTCGCGCCGCGATTGGTTGTTCACGATAGGCGT
>JALYVD010000024.1 GCA_030853405.1 Acidobacteriota bacterium
ATTCGCCGCTAGTAGACGATTCTCAGGTAGGCGCGGGTGAGCGCCCGGTGACTTTCAGTACCGTTTGCTCAACGCATTCCGCGTAACACCGCTTTGGTAAGCGGTCATCCTTCCATTTGAACCTCTAAGTCCACACTTAATCCCGACTTGGTCCGCGCGTAAGTCAACGGATTGTCTTCGCGCATGCATTAGTGGATAGATGTGGATCACGCATCGGGAAAATAAATGTCGCATACAGTTGAAATAGACCTATTTGGGTCGAAGGTCTCGCTTGAGACCGGTAAGATTGCTAAACAGGCCGATGGGTCTGTGGTTGTCCGTTCAGGAGATTCGGTGGTGCTTGTAACCGCCTGCTCCGCGCCGAAGCCGAAAGTTGGAGCCAACTTTTTTCCACTCACGGTCGATTACCGCGAGTACACCTACGCCGCCGGGAAGTTTCCAGGCGGTTTTATTAAGCGCGAAGGGCGTCTCTCGGAAAAGGAAGTTTTGACCAGCCGTCTGATCGACCGGCCCATTCGCCCCTTGTTCCCGGAAGGCTACGGCCATGAGACTCAGGTCATCGCGATGGTGATGTCCGCCGATCCCCAACGTGATCCAAGCGTTCTGGCCATTATGGGTGCAGGCGCGGCTCTCGCCATTTCGGATATCCCTTTTCACCATGTCCTGGCCGCAGTGCGAGTCGGTCTCGTGAACGGAGAATACCGCGCGAATCCGAACTATGACGAAACCAAAGACGCCAAGCTGAACATTGTTGTCGCCGGCACTGAGCAGGGCATTGTGATGGTTGAGGCTGGCGCCAATGAAGCTTCTGAAGAAGAAGTTCTCAAAGCGATCGAGTTCGGCCACGAGTGCTGCAAGAAAGTCGCCGAGGGCATTCGTGAGTTGATGAGACTGGCTGGCAAGGCCAAGCGCGCGTTCACCTCGCCTGTCACAAACGAAGAGATGCTCGCAAAGATCTCCGGGGCGGTGCGCGCCGATTTGACCGACGCGCTGAATACACAGAAACACGGCAAGCTCGAAAGCTATACGCGCATCGACGAGGCGAAGGCGAAAGCCCTTGCTTTGTTTACAGACGAGACGCAACAGCCCGAAGCCGCCAAAGTCTTCGACAGTCTGAAAGAGCGCATCTTCCGCGACGAGATGCTGAAAGAACGCCGCCGTCCAGATGGCCGCGCCTTCGATCAAATTCGTCCAATCTGGTCCGAAGTCGGCGTGCTGCCGCGCACTCACGGTTCCGCGATCTTTACCCGCGGCGAGACGCAAGCGATGGTTACGACTACGCTCGGCACCAAGGATGACGAGCAGCGGATCGAGATGTTCGATCTGAGCGAGACTTCCAAGCGCTTCATGCTGCACTACAACTTCCCGCCGTTCAGCGTCGGTGAAGTAGGCTTCATGCGCGGACCGGGCCGCCGTGAAATCGGTCATGGCGCCTTAGCGGAACGCGCCCTCGCCCCCATGATTCCGGATGAGACGAAGTTCCCCTATACGCTTCGCGTGGTGAGCGACATTCTTGAATCGAACGGTTCCAGTTCGATGGCTAGCGTCTGCGGCGGCACGTTGTCGCTGATGGATGCGGGTGTTCCCCTGATCGCTCCAGTTGCCGGTATCGCCATGGGTTTAGTGCTCGAAGGCGATAGTTATGCGGTCCTGACGGACATTGCCGGCGCGGAAGATCACTACGGCGACATGGACTTCAAGGTTGCGGGTACCAAGGATGGCATTACCGCCCTGCAGATGGACATCAAGGTCCCGAACGTCACGACCAACATCATGAAGGAAGCTCTTGATCAGGCCCGCCGCGGCCGTCTCGAGATCCTTGGCAAGATGATCACGACGCTTGCGACGCCGCGCGCTGAGCTGTCTCAGTACGCGCCGCGGATCTACACGATCAAGATCCCAACCGACAAGATCCGCGAACTGATCGGACCCGGTGGTAAAGTCATTCGTGGCATCATCGAGCAGACCGGTGTCAAGATCGACGTTTCGGACGATGGGACGGTCAACATCTTCGCGTCTGACGGTGTGTCCGCCGGCAAGGCCATGCAGATGGTCAACGACATCGCCGCCGTGGCGGAAGTCAACAAAACCTATCTCGGTAAAGTTGTACGTATCGCCGAGTTTGGTGCGTTTGTCGAAATTTTCCCCGGCACCGACGGCTTGCTGCACATCAGCGAGATCTCGGAGAGCCGTATTAAGAATGTTCGCGATGAATTGAAGGAAGGCGATCAGATTCTGGTGAAGGTTCTAGCTCTCGAAGGCAACAAGATCAAGCTGAGCCGGAAAGCCATTCTGAAAGAACAGCGCGAGAAGATCAAGACCGGCGCCGATAAGACTGAGTAACGGAGCAAGCAAGCTTCGTTTCGCACTTAACCCCTATGCGGCGGCTCTAAACAGGCCGCCGCTTTCGTTTGTGGGCGGACTTGAACAACGGTCGCGATGTGGATTTCGTTCGGCAACTCCGGTCGAAGCGATCTGCTACTTTCCAGCGCCTGGCATCCCGGTCAACTTACTGTCGTTCCCGTCCAGTTTCAACGCTTCAAGAACCGCGCCCGCCGCAGGACTTAGCTGCGGGGGCATCACGGTACAGCCAATCGACCGTGAAATCCAATCCGCAAACCCATCGCACAGCTGCTTACTCTGAAATGCACCGCCGGTATAAGAAACACCCGCACTCTCGTGAGGTCTGAACAGCTTGCGGTAGACGCCTTGAACGAGCCACGCTAACTTCGACGCCGCTTCGTCGAGAATGTCGATTGCGACGTCATCTCCCGTTTGCGCGGCATCATCTACCAAATGAGCTAACGTGGCGACTTTAGCTCGCGGATACTCGGCTGTGTAGAACCGGTGCAGCAAACTGTTCGCGTTCGCCGATTGAGTTGCGGCCAGCAGCATCTCGCGAAGCGTGGTCGCAGGCCCCCAGCCTTCTTCAAACTGCAACGCGGCTCGAAGAGCACGCCGGGTAAGGTCGAACGCTCCGCCTTCGTCACCGAAAATGTAACCCCATCCGCCCGCGCGTCCAGTCACTCCGTCCACATTACGCCCAAAGGCAATCGATCCAGTTCCCGCGATGACGACAATGCCCGGCGCACCCGCCGTAGCTCCAGACAGCGCGATCTCCGCATCATTTGAAAATTTAAAAAGCTTGCTTCGAATCAAGGCTCGCGAGTACGCCTCTTTGTCTTCCGAGCCTCCACTAAAGCCCAGACAAGCGGCGGCAAATTCGACGGTATCGAACTCAAGCCCCGCTTCCGAGCAAGCTTGCGCAAGGCACGCGCCCATCACGGTCTTGAATTTCCGCGCGGCCTCATCGGCGGCGACATGATTGCAAGGTCCGGCAACGCCACGTCCAAGCACACGGCCAGTCTCATCCGCGATAAGTGCGACTGTGCTGGACTGCCCCCCGTCGATTCCCAGATAGTAGCGGGACACGGCTAGCCTTTCATGCGAGCGTCTTGTCCTTTGCGTAGCAGATCGGATCGAGAGGACACGACGCGCATCTCGGTTTGTGCGCGACACAGATCTGCCGGCCGAAATGAACGATCTGGTGCGAGAACAAGATCCAGCGCTCCTGTGGCACGATCTTCATCAAATCCTGCTCAATCTTCACCGGCTCATCGTTCTTGGTGAGGTCCAGCCGAGCCGCGATACGTTGCACGTGCGTATCCACCACCACGCCCGCCGCTATCCCAAAAGCCGTACCGAGTACAACGTTAGCCGTCTTTCGCGCCGCGCCAGGAACTGTCAGGAGTTCGTCCATGGTTTGAGGAACGCTGCCGTTGTACGCAGAAAGAATCTTCTGCGCCGCGCCTCTCAGAGACTTCGCCTTGTTGTTGAAGAACCCCGTTGAACGAATGTCGTTCGCCAGTTCATCCTGCGAGGCATTCGCCATATCCTCAATCGTCGGATATTTTTCGAATAGTCCCGGCGTGACTTTGTTCACCCGCTCGTCTGTACACTGCGCCGAGAGAATCGTCGCCGCAAGAAGTTGCCATGCGTTTGCATGATTTAACGCGCAAGTGGCAGCGGGAAAAAGCCGGTCCAGTTCCGCAAAAATTCTCTGCAGCCGGTCTTTACGCTCCGCCGTGTTCTTCGGTTTTGGGACTTTCTTGGGCGGCGTCACCGGATGAACGGGAGTGACAGCGGCAATTTCAGAAGCGGCCATGAGTAGACCAAGATAGCATCTTAAAGAAGTGACTGGGAACGCCATGCACATCTACACGCTCCGATGCGAACTGCTGACGCCTTGCCCGCTCCAGGAAACGTTTGCGGTCTTCGAAGACCCTTACAACCTGAGCAAGATCACTCCTGCGTGGTTAAGCTTCAACGTGACATCGAAATCGCGCGTTGAGATGCGGAAGGGCGCCGAGATCACCTACAGAATCAAGTGGCTTGGCGTTCCCATCCACTGGAAAACGATCATTCGGGAGTACGAACCGCCATTCTTGTTCGTTGACGAACAAGCCGAGGGCCCATACGCTCTGTGGCGGCATCGTCATACGTTTTCTCCCACGCCGGAAGGGACCAGAGTTGCCGACCAGGTAGAGTACGCGCTGCCCGTCGGCCCATTGGGACGGCTGGCGCACGGGCTGATTGTGAGGAAACAGCTTAAGGCGATCTTCAGATATCGCCAGCAGGAGCTTGGGAAAATCTTGGGAGGGGAAACAATAGAGACGATGGAGCCTTCGATTACCGGTTGAAGCTAAGACTGAACGCCATTTTCCAGAAAGTTCCGCAAGCGGTGACTGCGGCTCGGATGGCGCAACTTCCGCAAAGCCTTAGCTTCGATCTGACGTATGCGCTCGCGGGTGACGGCGAAGTTCTGGCCAACCTCTTCGAGCGTGTGCTCGCTTCCATCCTGCAAGCCGAAGCGCATTTTGACGATCTTCTCTTCACGCGGGCTCAGCGTCTTTAAGACTTCGGCCGTCTGTTCGCGCAGATTCAAATTGATAACCGCGTCAGAGGGCGAAACCATGCGGCTATCGACCAGGAAGTCGCCAAGATTCGATTCCTCTTCTTCGCCAACCGGGGTCTGCAGCGAAATCGGTTCTTGCGCAATGCGAAGCACGCGCCGTATTTTCCCGGGCGTAAGCTCCATTCGCGCCGCCAGCTCTTCTGTAGTCGCTTCGCGGCCCAGTTCCTGTTGCATGGACCGTTGTAGCCGGACCAATTTGTTGATGGTCTCGATCATGTGAACCGGAATGCGAATCGTTCTGGCTTGATCCGCAATGGCGCGCGTGACCGCTTGACGCACCCACCACGTCGCATACGTGGAGAACTTGTAACCGCGCTTGTAGTCGAACTTATCGACTGCCCGCATCAGGCCGATGTTGCCTTCCTGGATTAGATCCAGAAATTGCATACCGCGATTGGTATATCGTTTGGCAACGGACACCACCAAACGCAGGTTCGCTTCGATCAATCTCTTTTTCGCGCAATCGGTTTCCAATTCTCCGCGCTCTACGATCTGCAGAGTGCGGTGCAATTCGGAAGCCGTGGCCGCGGACTTTTCTTCCAGTTCCTCTACACGGCCGGACAGTGCTTTGAGTTCTCTGCGGATTGCGGGGGCACTTGCCGATTCCGCCACGGACGGCGATTCCATCTTGCCCTGAAGCCGCGCAATTTCCAGCTCCAATGGCCGGAGTTGGTCTACAACCTGCCTCAGTGCCGAGCTTAACGCCCGCCGGAAGCGCGTCGAGAATGGAATACTCCGAATGCGGCGAGAGATGCAGACCAGCAGGCGCGCGTAATCGAAGCGCACCTTGCGGTACTGCTTCGGTTTCATGTTGCGGGAGACGCTCGCGAGCTTCGTGTAAGTCTGCTGCGCTTTGCGGTAGAGCTTCTCGATCTCCTGTACGGATTCCAGATATTGCTCTTTGAGTGGGTGCGACGAGTCTTCTTCGTCAGGGTCGCCGCTTGTATCGGGCGCTTGCAGAATATCCAGAATCGAAAGGGATTGCCGTTCAAGCTGTCCAGTGGTGTCGAGCAGAAGTTGCACGATCAGTTGCGACCGGGAGAGTGCCTTACGTACGGCGGTCTCGCCGCGTTCAATGCGCTTGGCGAGTTCAATTTCACCTTCGCGCGTAAGGAGCGGCACCATCCCCATCTCGCGTAAGTAGACGCGAACGGAATCGTTGCTCTTATCGAGGGCTCCGGGCGTAAGGTCCAGGTCCGCGAGGTCGTCCGCCTCGCCGTCCTTTTTTCCGAACTCCTTTGGCTCATCAAGCAGTTCGACCGGGGCGCCTTCAAGGTCTCCGAAGAGATCACTTATGTCGCCGCCCATGTCCCCACCGGGCAAGTTTTCAGCCACGGCACCCGCGACCTCATCGTAGAGTGCGAAGCCCTTGTTATCGCTGTCCTGCATGAACTGCCTTCACTGCTTTGTGCGATTGTTCAGCAAAGAATCGCAAACCCTTATTTCGTAACCCCTACAGACGTCGAGGCACCCCTGCAAGTTCCTCGACTCCCCATAGTACAACACGTTTCACACTCCGGACTGCGCCTCTTTGGAGCGGTCCAGTTCATTTGCCAAACGCATCGCTTCTCCGAAGTTGCCTTGTTCCTCGAATTCACGTATTCTTCTCTTCAGCTCGGTGCATTTAGCTGAAACTGCCTTTGCCTCCAGAGCGCGCAGACAGTGCAGCGCCTGTTGTGCCGCATCCTCTTCTTGAATTGCAGTATCGGAGAAGCTGAGATCCGTCAAAATACGTTGAAAACGCGGTTCCAGGCGGTTTGCGAGCCCCTCTAAAGAGAAGGGAAGGCCTTCGGCGCTAAGCGCCAAAACCGTTTCGAAGATGACTTTCATCTCCAGTAACTGGAGAATGCCGCTGGTAGACAGATAGTGCTTAATCGTTTCTCTGGCGTCTTCATTCACGAGTAAACACGTGAGCAACAGCAACTCATTCGGCGGCACGGAAGATGTAGCGACATTCTGCTTTCGCGCCGGTTCGATTCGCTTGGCCGTTTGCCGGAGTTGCTCGGCTATTATGTCGCGATCGAGTTTCAAGTAGCCCGAGATCTCATTCGTGATGGCCGAACGTTCCACGCGATCGCTTACTAACTGAATCGAGGGCAAGATAGATTTAAACGCGTCTACACGGCCTTCCACTGTTCGGATATCGAATTTCTCGCGGGCGCGTCCGGCTAGCCAATGAAAATAAGAAGCCGCGGTTTCGAGCTTTTGCGCGTACCCCTCAATGCCGTTTTGCTGAATGTATTCGTCCGGGTCCAGTTCCCCCTGAAGCTCCACGACGCGCACTCGCAAACCTTCGGCAAGAAACGCACCGATATATTTTTCAGCGGATCTGGAACCGGCTGCGTCGGGATCGAAATTGAGCAGCACCTGTCCGGCACTTGCCTGCTGCTGGGAGGTCTGGCGCTTTATCGCTCTTACTTGATCGATGCTTAACGAGGTTCCCGAACTCGCCACGACCTCGCGGATACCCGCCGAGTAAACGCCGATCACATCCATGTAGCCTTCCACCAGAATCATGCGATCGTGCTTGCGTGCGTCGATTTTGGCGCGATGCAGGTTGTAAAGAACGCTTGATTTTTTGTAGATCTTCGTTTCGGGCGAGTTCAGATATTTCGGTTCGTCGCCCGCACGAAGAGCACGTCCTCCGAAGGCGAGCACTTTGCCCGACTCGCTATGAATAGGGAATATCAGGCGTGAACGGAAGCGATCGAAGAAGCCGCTGCCATCCTGGCGTTTGATCGTGAGCCCCGATTGTTCCAACAGATCGTGTCCAAACTTTTGCAATCGAGTCGTGAGCTGCTGGCCAGAGGAATCGGAGAGTCCCAGACGGAACTCATCCACGGCGCCCTGCGAGACACCGCGTGATTCAAGATAGCGCCGCGCGTCAGCCCCCGTTGGCCCTCGAAGATTACTTTGGAAAACATCGGCGGCTATCTCGTGCATTTCGAGAATCGCTTCCCGGCGCTGCGACTCCGGATCATCCGAGCGCTGGCGCTGCGGCATGGGAATTCCATAGCGTTCCGCTAGAGCTTTCAAGGTCTCGGGAAAGGTTAGGCTTTCGATCTCCTGAACGAACTTGAAGACGTCGCCGGAAGCGTCGCACCCGAAGCATTTATAAAATTGATGCGTGCTGCTAACGCCGAACGACGGAGTTTTCTCCGTGTGGAACGGACACAAGCCAACGTAGCGCGTGCCTGTTCCCTGGCGCTTCAGGCGGACGTACTGCCCGATCACTTCAACGATGTCGAGCTGGCTTTTGAGTTGTTCGGAGAAGTTCATCTCGGGCTGAAACGCTGCAAAGTTGGGGAGGTGTCTTCAGGTTAGCAGCCGTGCGCTCTTGACATAATAGCGGCAGCATGGGCCTGAAGGAATACGCGAAAAAAAGAGACTTCACTAAGACTCCCGAACCCGGGCCGACGGAGCCGAAACAAAAGGGCAAAGGACGCGGCGGATTCTTTTGCGTGCAGCGGCACGACGCTACTCATCTCCACTACGACTTTCGGCTGGAAGTGAACGGAGTCCTAGTGAGTTGGGCTGTGCCCAAAGGGCCGAGTCTCGATCCGAAACGTAAAGCGCTCGCCATGAAAGTGGAAGACCATCCACTTGGGTATGGAACCTTCGAAGGCAACATTCCGGCGGGCGAATATGGCGGCGGCAGCGTGATGCTGTGGGATAAAGGGACCTTCGACGTGCTGGACGACACGCCCGCTCCTGAGCAGATTGAGAGAGGCGATTTCAAGTTTGAACTACATGGGACGAAATTGAACGGCTCCTTTGCGATCGTTCACATGAAGCACGCCAAAAAGGGGAACGAGTGGCTGCTGATTAAGAAGCAGGACGAGTTTGCCGCTCCCGATTACGATATCGATCAATACGCCTGGAGCGTCGCGACCCGGCGGACGCAAGAGCAGATCGCCGAAAACCTGGAGACGCTGAGCGCCGCGGATTTGAAAGGTGCGAAGAAAGCCGCTTTGCCCGCGCAGTTGGAGCCGATGCTCGCGACCGCGGTGACAAAGATTCCAGACGGTTCGCACTGGTTTTTCGAGATCAAATGGGACGGCATTCGCGCCCTGTGCCGGATTAAGGACGGCGCACTCGAAATCTCTTCGCGCCGGGGAAATCGCTGCGAAAACCAGTATCCGGAATTGTCTTCTCTGCCGGCGGCGGTGAATGCGAAAACGGCTTGGCTGGACGGCGAGATCTGCGTGCTCGATGAACAGGGCCGTACTCGTTTTAATATGATCCAGCCGCGGATCGGAGCGAATCTTGGGGCCGTACCGCACCTGGCGGAGACGACTCCGGTCACGCTGTTTCTCTTCGATGTCCTATATGTGGACGGTTATGATCTGCGCGGAGTTGCGCTAGAGGATCGCAGGCGTTTGCTGCAATCGATTGTCACGCCTCAGGAACATATTCGTATCTCAGAGGCCTTCGATACCGATGGCGAGAGCATGTTCGAAGCGGCTCGAAAGATGGGACTCGAAGGCATTCTCGCGAAGGACCGTAGAAGCACGTATAAAGACAGCCGCTCAAATTCCTGGCTCAAGATTAAAGTTTTGAACGAGCAGGAATTCGTTATCGCCGGTTTCACCAAAGGAGAACGCGACTACTTCGGTGCGCTTGTTCTCGGGGTGCAGGAAAATGGGCAACTCCGTCATGCCGGCCAAGTCGGAACAGGCTTCGACCAGAAGCTGATGAAAGTTATTCATGACCGATTGACCCTGCTGATTACGAAGACGTCGCCCTTTGCAAAGAAGCCGAGAATCAAGGACGTGACCTGGGTGAAACCGGAAACCATTTGCCAGATCCGGTTCCTTGAATGGACTCCGGACGGAATGCTGCGGGCACCCGTCTTTGTTGGTTTGCGCGATGACAAAGGATCGAAAGAAGTTGTCCGGGAAACTGCCATCGAACCACCTGCCGCTGGGGAAGGGAAGCTGAACCTAAGTGGTAAGGAAACGATTGCTACAGTTGATGGGCAGCGCCTGAAGTTCACGAACCTTAATAAAACGCTCTTCCCTAAAGATGGCTGGAAGAAGCGCGATCTACTGGCCTTTTACGACCGCGTTTCTCCGTTTCTGCTGCCCCATTTAAAGGACCGGCCTTTATCGTTGAAGCGCTATCCGAACGGAATCCATGCGGACTACTTTTTCCAGAAGAACGCAGGAGATCATTTTCCAGATTGGATGCGATGTTATCCCATCGAAGAAGGCCATCCGCCCAAATTGAATCACTATCCGCTCGCCGACGACAGAGCGAGCCTGCTGTATCTCACCAATCTCGGCTGCATCGATGAGAATCCGTGGATGAGCCGTATCGGGAACCTGGATCGTCCCGACTGGATGCTGTTGGACCTCGACCCGGTGGACGCCTCCTTCGATCAACTCGTTGAAGCGGCGCTGCTGGTTCGTGAATTATTGGATGACCTCGGCTTGAAGGGATACCCAAAAACGACGGGCGGCGATGGCATGCACGTCTACGTTCCGTTCGAACCGGTCTACACCTATGAGCAGATTCGGAGCTTCGCCGAACTCATCTCACATCTCGCATTGGAACGTCAGCCGAAACTGTTTACCACTCCGAGAAGCGTGAACAAGCGACAGAAGGGCCGAGTCTACTTCGACTATCTGCAAATTGGGATGGGTAAAACGATAGCCGCTCCTTATGTGGTGCGAGCTTATGATGGGGCCGCCGTGGCAACGCCGCTCGAATGGAAGGAAGTGAAGCGGGGTCTGCTGCCTACCGACTTCCGCATCGATAATGCCCCTGAACGCTTCGAACGCGTAGGCGATTTGTTCGCGCCTGTGCTTCAGGGCGGACAAAAGCTGGAAGATGCGCTAGCGCGGTTGCAGGAGTTAGGGTCGGAGAAGAAGAAACCAGCCAAAGCAAAACGCACTACGAAATCGTAGCCGTCACGCAGCGCCATTCGTTCAGCGCGCTCACTTCCGCCGTCGGCAGCAAGCGAAGAAAAACACGTACCTCCGATTCGTTGAAGCCCGTCAGTATCAGCCGCCCACCCGGCGAAGTTATACGCAGCAGGTCATCGAAGATCGAGAGCAGCACGGAGCCGCTGATGTTCGCTAGTGTCAAATCCGAACAGCCGCCCGTAACGCAATCGACGAACCCAGCCACGAGTGTAGGGTCGATGCCATTCAACGCGAAATTTTCATGAGCCGCTTGAAGAGCACTGACGTCCGGATCGATGCCCACCGCGAGTTCCGCTCCAAGCCGAAGAGCTGCAATCGCTAGAATGCCGGACCCCGTGCCGACGTCCACCATGCGGCTTCCTGGTTGCACGTATCTTTCAATTGCCGCGAACGCGAGTTGGGTACACGGGTGTTCCCCGGTCCCGCACGCGAGACCAGGATTGTGCACCACTCGCACGCGTCCAGACGGTGTCGAATCGTTCGACCATACGGGCGCGAGGAAAATCTTTTCGCCAATTTCGCGCGCCGGCCAGGACTGTTCCGTATGCCGAACCCAATCCGTCGTATCTTCCTGTTCCCACTCCGGCGAGTAGTTCGCAAAACGTTGGAATAGTTCAGCCCGGCGCTGGTTAGCTTCGAAGCCAGCGATTAACACCGTTTTATCGGCGGAGTCGAGTTCGCGAATTCCAGCGGTACCGAACTCCCAGAGGTCCGCGGATAAGAGATCGACTTCGCCGGGTAAACAAGTGAGGTGGAGAGAATACACGCGTTACTTGGACCGCTGCTCTTCGTATACGGAGCGCACGTTGCGGATCTGCTGGGCATGGCCTTCCGTGTGAGGCGCAAGTCTCCGCAGGAATTTGAGCAAAGTCATGCTGCCATATTCCAAGTCGTGATCAGGAAGCGTCTGCATACTTGCTGTCGGCGCATTGATATGCGAGCCCGGCTTTCAGGCACAGAGTCCGGCGTTTTCCCGAAGCATTCCTGGCCGGAGATTTCTGGCGAAAATCCAAAAGAGAGATAAACGCAGCAGCATGGACGTAGTTTACACCCGCGATTGAGCCCACACGTTGTCGCCGATTACCCAACGAAGCGTGTTAACTCAGATACCTATGTTTAATCTTCACCACATCTACAAACGCCCTCAAGAAGTCTAGCGGACGCACCTTCGATCCGGCCACATCGACCCATCGCTCCAGCGGATACTCGTAGATAGCCGTCTCCAATAACCGCGCGTCTTTCCGATATAGATTCAGATAGCGGGCGATAATCTCGACATCGAAGACCCACTTCGAAAGAAACTTCTCCGCGAAGATTTGCGGCGTCACCGATGTTACGCGGAATATCTTCGCGCCGCATTGCGTGTCGTAGATTGGCATACGGAGCACCGTCGAAACGGCGGTCGCAAAAATTCGGCCCAGATAATGCCGGATAGCGAGGCGTTCCACATGCCGGCCTAGCAGTTGAACCCTCGAACCAAATACCATCTCAATCATGGGCCGCTCGTCGAGCACCCTGAGAAATCGCGTCACGGCATCCAGCGGCGTGGCAAGATCGGCATCCCAAAACCCGACGAACTGATTTGAGAAATGAGCGAGCGCGTGAAGAATACCAAGACGGACAGCCTCAGCTTTGCCAACATTCACGCTACACCGCAAAATAGCGGCGCGCTCTTCAAAGCCCGCACAAACCCGCCCGAGAACCTCCACGGTGTTGTCCCGGCTGCCGTCGTCTACAAACAAAAGATGGGTCTCAGGTGTGTTCGCCAGATAAGAGCGGAAGCCCTCGACGTTCAACCTCCGAGCTTCGTTGTAACAAGGCACTACAAGACAAACCTGCATCTGCTTTTTTATGACAACCGCGGCACCACTTCAGGTTCCGGCCGGCCAAACGCTCTGAATGGAAAAGCGTACAGCTTGGCAAGCACCGTCCGTTCCATAAGAAAACTGAGAACGCACGTGAAGACAATGCTCATAAACACGACTACATAGGTTACGTCTCGCAGCATTTCCCCTCCCGGAAGATTTTGCTCTAGCGGTATGGACGCGAGGACTACCGCCGCGAGTCCTTTGGGGCTCATGATCGCGATTAGCGATGCGTCCGCGACAGGTACACTCCGGTCCAACCCCAGCCATGTAGCCACCGGGCGAATCGCAAAGATAAGCGCGGTCAAGGCGAGGGCAAAGTAGACAAGTTTGAAATCGGTAAACTTGATCGAAACGCCCACGTAGACGAAGAAAAACGTCTTCAGCAAAAACACAACTTCGGCAATGAAGACACGCTCCGTTTCATTCAGCGTGATCGCCTCCTGTGGCAGATAGCGGCGCATCCAAGCCATGCCATGAAAGACCTCGATATTGCCGAGCACCGCGCCGAAGACGACCGCTGCCACGTAGCCGCTGAAACCTAACAACTCGACCACCCCGAACAGCACAAATACAAAAGCCGGGGTGGTGAAGATGGAATTTTCCAGTCCCCGGATACGCTTCAACAACACCGACCAGATAAAGCCCGCGCCCGCCCCGGCCAAGCCCGCCAACACAAGCGTCGCGATGATCTGTCCCACCATTTGACCGACGCGAATCTTGCCTAACTGATAGCTCTGAACAAAGCCGATGGCGACGACAATGCTAAGGACGTCGCTGATGGCCGATTCAATGAACAGGATCGTCTTCGAACGTTCATGCATTTTGAGCCGCTTGCACAGGGGCACGATAACGGCAGGTGACGTGGAGCCCACGATCGCCCCCAGCATCAGCGTTAAGCGCGGCGACAGACCGGTGTAATAATGCGCAACGACGCCGACAACGATAACCGTAAGAACGAAATTGATCAGGGTCAAAGCGAGCGTCGATCTAATAGCGCCCTTCAATATGTCGAGGTCGAGGCTAACGCCCGCTTCAAATAAAATGATGACCAGGGTTACTTGAGCGAATACAGGTCCGATCGCGCCAAAGTTCTCCGGAGTAACTTTGTGCAGGACAGGCCCGAGCAGGATTCCAATGATGGTCAGCAGTAAAACGTCAGGTATGCGCGTACGGCTGAAAATGCCCGTAAACGCGTGGGCGACAAAGATAAGAAAGCCCACGACCAGTATGTTTGTGGCTACATGCATAGCTTTGGTATCATTCTTCCGGTCACAAATGCTTTGCCCGTAGACTGCGAACTTTGCCGGGAGGTTTCAGCTCCACTCGGGCTACGATCTGTGTTTCAGCCGCCGCGCCCGGGACGAGTAACGGTTAAGCACGCTGTGTAGTTCGCTTGCTTGCGCGGGCCAAGAAACATTCCCATAGATAATTTCTTTATTGCGCAGCCGGCGTCCGTAGATATCCGCGTTGTCATTGATGTCCTGGCGAAGTGTTGAGCCTTGCAGGGAAACTCCGGCGAATACCCCTCGCGATCTTGACCACGATAGCATCTCGGCGCGCATCGACGCGTCCGTCTGCGCGGTTGTGGTGCGCCCCAATGGACCTCCCGCTACTTCGCCCTGGCCACCCAAGGTGAACTGATCCGTGAGAAGGTGATGCGCGCCCTTGGAATTCATTACCAGCAGCACGAGATCGGTATCGATGACGCCGATCTGAAAGCCGACGCTGCCCGCTTCGATACGTATGGCCGCAGGAGCCGACCAGCCGCGATGTTTCCGGCAGGAGAAGAAGCCCTTGCCGTACTTGCCGCCGAATACAAACGCTCCACCCTTCAGGCCCGGAACGATAACGATGCACTGAGCGCGCGAAAGCAGATTCGCAGGAATGCCCCGATCAGGCGCCGACATCACGTCGGACAACACATCCGCCGCCGCATTCAATCGTTTGGACGTATCTTCGGCATGAGCGAGAAACGGAATTATTAAAAACAAAGCTCCTAAAAGTTGTTTCATATACTGCGCACCGGCATGTTCACGATATCATCCACCTGCATCGATTCCTTCACGACAAACGGCTCGCCGTACTTCACTCCGATGAGGTTCCCATAAAAGCGCGCGACGGCGGCGATGCGTTCTTCCACTTCCTGGTGCGACGGAAATAAATCGGAAGCGTCGGCAGTGTCGCCGTACTGCGATGTATAGCTGAAGAGAGATGCCATTCGCCTGTCAAACTGTTGGGAAATATCCACGACGAACGATGGCGTCACATTTGCATACAGACTGGCGTACAAAATCTTGAACGGACGATGGGGCGGCACGTCTTCTTCAAGCCGCTTCAGCCCGGAAAGAAAACACGCTTCGTATCCAATCTCAGCGGCACGGTAGTGGTCCGGGTGGCGGCCTGTCCAATACGGGAGGATAACCACGCGCGGCTGGATGCGGCGAACGACTCCAGCCATGGTCATACGAGCCGAGATGGTGTTCTCCAAGCGAGCATCGGGCCAGCGCAGGTTTTGCCGCCAACTCAGTAGCAGATGTTGCGCGGCGTCTTGCGATTCCTGAACGCGAAGGTCGGGTGTTCCCCGGCTTCCCATATCGCCCGCCGTCAGATCCAGCACGCCGCTGCGATACCCAAGTTCCGCCATTTTGATAAGCGTGCCGCCGCAGGTCTGCTCGACGTCGTCAGGGTGCGCCGCGATCGCCAATACGTCGAGCGGACGCAGATTCTCGAACGGTTCATTCGGATCGCGCATGGAATGTGAGAAGACTTAGTAAAGATAGCGCGGACGGTTGTCGCGGAAGACCCGAATCAGCAGAACGCCCGCAAGGAAGCCCCCGACGTGAGCGAACCAAGCGACGCCCTGGGCCTGCGTCACGCTGCTCATGGAACTGAGCCCACTCAACAGTTGAATGGCGAACCAGTAGACCAGCATGATGGCAGCGGGAAGCTCAATCGTAGTCACAAAGATGATGATGAAGATCAGCGTGACAACTCGAACTCGCGGATAAAGGATCAGAAACGCACCCATTACGCCGGCAATGGCTCCGCTTGCGCCAATGACCGGAATAGGGCTGCCGAAATTCACGGTGAATTGAACAGCCGCCGACGCGATGCCGCTGATCAGATAAAACGCCAGAAATTTAGGCGCTCCCATCGCATCTTCGATATGCGATCCGAAGATCCAGAGGAACCACATGTTTCCGATCAGGTGAAGCCAGCCCCCATGCAGAAACATGGACGTCACAAACGTCAGAAGTTGCAGGCGGTCTGGAATGAGCGCGAAGTGCTCGATGAACAGATTCCGCGCATCCATCGGAAAGGACATCTCATACAAAAAGCAGATGACGTTTATACCGATGAGAATCAGCGTCATGACGGGTGTGTTGCGGCGATAAAGAAGCGCGCGTAAGGGGATCATGATTTCCTCATCGGGCGACCGAGGCTACTTCTTCGAACCGAGCCCGTATTTCCGGTGAATTGTGGCGTGCAACGCCGCCGCGTGAAGCGGCCGAGATCAGATCGTCAATCTCGCCGCGTGTGGGGATGTGACCGCGCGCGCCGATGGCGGTGCAATTCAACGCCGCCGCCGCATTGGAGAATTCGAGCGCGGACTGAAGCTCCATTCCGGTCAACACCGCATAGCAAAAGGCCCCATGGAACACGTCGCCCGCGCCCGTCGTATCGGCGCAGTGGATTTCGAAAGCGGCTGAATATTCCCACCGGCCGTTCTCTAAAGCGAGCGATCCCGCATGCCCTAAAGTCATAGCCACCAAGCGGCAGCCGTATTCAGTCTGCAAGGAAGCCAGAGCTTTGAACGGATCAGCCTCACCGGTCCACTTGCCTGGCCATCCGGAGCCCGCAATCAGGTAATCGACGTTCTTCAACACGCGTTCAAAGTCAGGATAAACGGTGTCCACATCGAGCGAAACCGGGACGCCATATTGCCGTGCTATCGAAGCGGCATAGGCGGCGGCTTCTGTGTCGTAGCCGTCAATGTGCAGCATTCGGGCGGAGGCAATATCGTCAGGAGATATATCGGCGGGTGTAAGGCGCAGGCAATCCGAGCGCTGCCAAAAAATGGTGCGCTCTCCGGTCCGGGTATCGATGACAATGTAAGCCGTCTGATTCGCGCAGCCCTCGCGCACAAGAATGGAAGTGATATCGACTCCCGTGCCCTCCAGGCTCTCGCGTTGAATCTGGCCGCGCAGGTCGTCGCCGAGAGTGCCGATGTATTTCGAGCGTAAGCCAAGACTCGCGCAGGTCACGATGGCAGTCGCCACTTGGCCGCCGGGACTCAACATCTCTTTTTGAAAAGGGACCTTCCCGGCATAGGCGGGGAACTCGTCCACAATCAGCAGCGTGTCGGTCGCATTCAGGCCGATTCCCAATACATCACACGCGGGCACAACGCTCGGCACAACCCACGCCGGCCTCAATAGGCCCTACTTTTTGATTGAATCGGGAACTTCGTACAAATAGATGGTATGAGTAGCGCCGTGCAGTCCCGCTGTTTCGGAGGTGTCGATTGGCTTCCAACCGGGAATCGGATAGTCATAGGAAACAACGCGAGTGTTTGGCCTGAGTTCCCGCTCCAGGTTCGGGCGAAGGATCTCGTTAGCCGTAGTTACCAAATACAGAGTAACAACATTGGCATGGCTGAGGTCCGTCTTCATGAAGTCGCCGTGTATGATCGTTACCTGGTCTTCCAGGCCGTCCTTCTTGACGCGGTCGGTGGCTCGACGGGCCAAGTTATCCGAAATCTCAACGCCGACTGCTTTCACCCTGTACTTTGTAGCAGCGGCAATCAGAATCTTCCCGTCTCCACAGCCCAGGTCGTAGAGCGTTTCGCCCGGCTTCAGCCCAGCCATGTCCAGCATCTTCTGGACCGCATGATCGGGTGAACGGACATACGGAGCAAGGTTGTTCTTATAGTTGTCGATTGACCTTTGCGCACTAGCTGCCGTGGCCCAAAGCAGCAATAGCGCGGCGCCCGTCAGGCTACAGCGAAGTACTCTAAATCCCATAGCAAAACTCCCCGATGCTTTTAAGCTTACCTCGAAACGCATTACTTAACGCATGGATTGCGAGGAACCGCCGCCGGAGCCAGCCTGTGCCAAAGAACGTTCGTGCCTGGAACGCAAAATGCGGCTTACCATTTCGGTTGTCGAAAACCATAGATCCCTTGGGCGTGAAATAGTGTATTCGGTACCTTTGAACACCCGTATCGCATGGCTGATGGAATCTTTCCAGGGAGTCGCTATAGGATTTAAATTGTAATTCAGGTAAAAAACCGGGCACTCAATATCTCCGATGCGCCGGAGGTCGTCCTGGGGTACATCGGCGTCTAACATGGCTTTCGGACCCGCGAAAACAACGGCGTCGGGGTGAGTCGCAGTCGCAACTTCCTTCTGGATCAGGTCTTCGAGAAATCCCGTTTCGCTGTGCTTTTCACCCAGCCGCAGAACATTAACCGTTCCCAGCGTCATTGAATTGAGCGCCTTTCCGAGCGCGGGAAGATCTATCGTTTCGGAAGCATCCTGGCGATAGATCACCTTTGTCTGGTCAATGTTAAAGGCGACCAATGAAATCCGGGCGACGTGTGGATCTCTTTCAATGGTTTTTAGAATCGTCACCAGCGCGTCGATGTCGCTGCGCTGCAAAGACGCGGAACCATGGAGCTGCGGGGCGAAATTGACCAGAAGTTTTATGTTCAGCTTCTGGTCGGCGCTCGGCGAACGGACGAAGGTGTCGTTGACAAAGGGCTCCGCGAGCGTCTGCGAGACATCGTTCGGTTTGATGAAGAGCGGAATCGGCTTTTCCTTAGGAGCCAAGTTGGCTTCAACGTCCCAATCGGAGGAGCAGATCCGCTCGCTTCGATCCCGCATGAGCCAGTCCACGTGATACTTGCCCTCACCGACGTCAATTGCGCCCTGAAGTATGGCATCGCCCTTGGCCTCATCGTCGATATCGGGCACTTTGAAGTGCTGAACGAAGTAGGCGTCGTGAGCTTTATCGCCATCCGGGTGCACGCGAAAGAGAACCGTCAGCAGGTCGCCTTGGCCGGCCAGTTCGCGAAGCGGAACGGTGACGTCGTAGCCGCTATGGAAACGTAGATCAAAGCCAAGCTCCGGTTTACGTTCTGACACCGTGCAGGGCAGATCTTTACGCGTCTCTTCCGATTCGAGCGTCGCCAGATCCGAGGGCATAAGAGTAACCTGTTCGCCGGGCTGCGAGGCCTTCAACAGAATCTGTGAAGATGCAAGCCGGACGTCCAGCAAGGAAGCAAGAACAACGACGAGAGCAGGTGCACCGCTCGCAAACCGCAAGCGGAACGACCGGCGGTGAGGCGTACACGATCTAAAAAACCGCGCTGCCATTAATCCCCCAATGCCGCTTCCGGTGACCGGACCGGCACACAAGCTAGGTTTCTATTATGATCCAACCGCACCACACAGTGCGCGAATATTAGGAATGGCCGCGGCAAGCGCGTACTAGAACTCGCTGTCACCCTGTTCCCGCACGTTAGATGCGAAAAGAATGTCGCGAAAAAGGATAAATGATCTCGGACGATTACGAGTTGTATCCGCGCGTATGTTAAAGTTCGAGGATTATGGCATCCCGAAGCGTGAACAAGGTGATTTTAGTTGGACATCTCGGCCGTGACGCTGAGACGAAGTTTACTCCTTCCGGAGCATCCGTGACACGCTTCTCGGTAGCCACCACTCGCAGGTGGAAAGACCAGCAGAGTAACGAATGGAAGGAAGAGACCAACTGGAGTAACGTGACGCTTTGGCGCCAGGAAAATCTGACGAATTACCTGACCAAAGGTAAGCAGGTTTACGTGGAAGGCCGTCTGCACACCCGCAGCTACGACGATAAAGATGGCAAGAAGGTGTATGCCACCGATGTCATCGCGGATGACGTGATCCTGCTGGGCGGCAAAGGCGAAGGCGGAGGATTTGAGGGTGGCGCTCCGAGCAGCGGTCCGCGCATAGGCGGCGCTCCCCCTCGCGGAGGAGCCTCTGGATCACCCGGCGCCGGCGGTGGTGTGGGAGATGACCCGTACTCCGGAATGGGTGTAACGGACGACGACGTTCCGTTTTAGCGCCACGTAATTTGCCTACTTACCTGGAATCTGTAAAGCCAGCCGCCATTGAGAACGGCCGGATGCTCACGCTGAGGAGACCCTCCGCAACGTTTCATATGGGGTAAGTTTCACGGGTGCGCCCATTTCAGTTGATAAGTGTTAAGCTACAGGTTACGTCCCGAGGATGAAAGATACGGAACTTCGCCCATCCCGGCGACTTTATTCGGACGGACATTGTTGAGCCCGCTGGCTTATCTGTTACGGCAGTGGGTGCCGCGCTGAAAGTGTCCCGTCCCACTCTGTCCAGTTTGCTTAACGGCAAGGCGGATCTGTCCGGCGAAATGGCGCTACGGATCGAAAAGGCTTCGGCGTGAAGATGGATACCCTCATGCGGATGCAATCCTCTCACGATATTGCGAAAATGCGCGGCCGGGCGAAAGAGATCCGAGTGCGTCGCATCCCTCAGGCGGACATTCACCCTTAAACGCTTCGTAGAGAGGAAATTTTTTTGCATCATGCGTTGAGGCACGTGCCAAGGGCAAGATGGTCTCAAGATAAAATGGGCCGTTGCCCGGCAGTTAGAAAACAAGCGTTTTCGCGCAATCCCCCGTTCCCATACGCATGACCTCTTTTGCTCTCCGCCTCAGACGCAGCTTTTCTGCGGCCGCCGTCGCCTGGGCTGTATTGGTTCAAGTCTGCGACATGCGGGCCGAACTCGTTCCGGTCCGCCACATAGAAGGAACTGAACGCGGCTTTCTCGAACTGCGTACTCAAGACGGCAGAATGCTCGCCGTCGGCGATCTCATTCAAGTCGTCCAGGGCGAGCGGGTCACCTCCCACCTGGTTTTCCATTTCAAAGACGGTTCGCTAGACGATGAGACCACCGTGTTTACGCAACGCGGCAAGTTCCGGCTGGTTACGGATCGCCATATTCAGAAAGGCCGTTCCTTCCCGAATCCCATGGATGTATCGGTTGACGCTGCCTCCGGAAAGGTTACCGTCCGTTCTACCGGCCGCGACGGCAAAAAAACGGTCAAGACCGACCACCTCGATCTCCCGCCCGACTTGGCCAACGGCGTCATTTTGACCCTGATGACAAATATTCGGCCAGATGTGCCGGAAACCGATGTCCCAATGGTAGTGGCTACTCCGAAGCCGCGTCTGATAAAACTCGCCATCTCGCCTGCGGGCGAGGACTCCTTCTCCATTGGTGATGCCCCCCACAAGGCCACGCGCTACGTCATCAAGATCCAACTGGGAGGCATTGCCGGCCTGCTCGCGCCGCTACTGGGCAAGCAGCCCAAGGACATTCAGATTTGGATTCTTGAGGGTGAAGCTCCGGCCTTTGTTAAAGAACAAGGCCAGCTTTATCAAGGCGGTCCTGTTTGGAACGTTCAACTGGCGAGTCCCGTTTGGCCGCGAACGCCACATCCGAGCCGTTAGAGGGACTTATAAATGCGCGAACCCGCGCTGAATCGCCACGGTTACGGCCTGCGTGCGGTCACAAACGTCCAGCTTCGCCAACAGGCTCGTAATGTGTCCCTTCACGGTGGGCTCCGAGATTCCAAGCATAGCTCCAATTTCTATATGTCGCCGCCCATGACGCCCGTCGAGCTATGAATGAGTATCACGAGGCCATCCGGTTACAACCCGAT
>JALYVD010000029.1 GCA_030853405.1 Acidobacteriota bacterium
CCCCTACTGGTGTTGCCTGTCGCCCTTGAGCGCTCAGGGGCCAAGGGCAGGGCTGTCGAAGCTACGCTCGAATACTCGGGCGAAGATATCGAAGCCAATCTGTCGCTAGTGGAAAAGATGCGCCGGGATTTTGGACTTGAGATTCCCTTTCTGGATGATGCGGATACTCCGACCACCTATTTCGCGAAGTTCGCCGAGATTCTGAAGCTCAAGAGACGCTGGTGCATCAGGCCTCAGATCACACTCGCCCTGCTCAGTTTCGGCAAGCTTCTTATGTATCGGGATCTTGACCCGAAGACTTGGCCGTCCGGACAGAGCATCGCTATGCATCCACTGGTTACCGAGTTGTTCGAGGGTTCAAAAAGCCCTAACATCACACTGGCCGAGGAATACGCTATCGATGCGCCTGAGCTGAAACATGAGATTCCGCATCTCATACGTGATGCGGACAGTTCGCAGCATAGTGCGCTGGTGCATGCGCTTCGCGGCCACAATCTAGTCATTGAAGGCCCCCCTGGAACGGGAAAGTCGCAAACCATCACGAATCTGATTGCCGCCGCCCTTGCAAAGGGCAAAACTGTTCTCTTTGTTTCAGAGAAACTGGCCGCGCTTGAGGTCGTCCGGCGTCGTTTGGATGAAGCGGGCCTCGGTGTTTTCTGCTTGGAAGTCCATAGTCACAAGACCAAAAAGGGAGCGCTGCTCAACGACATGGCGCAGCGGTGGGCGATGCGAGGTAGTTTCAGAGATCCTCCTGACCTTGATCGTCATCTATCCCTGGTTGATGATAGGAAGCAATCTCTCACGAAGTACGCCGCTCTAATCAACAAGAACATCCAACCGCTCGACGCGAGCGCTTTCGATATTCTCTGGGCGCGAGATTTTTGCGGTCAGAATACGCTTTCACACCGTGACATTCTGGCGCAAGTCATTCTGCCCGCTGTTGTGCACTATAGTCGAACACAGTTTACTCAGACGGAACAGTTTCTGGCGGTCTACGCTCAGCAGTTGAGCGCTGTTCTTGGGTTTGGTAACGCACTGGACCAGCATCCCTGGGCTTGGATTACCAAACCCTTGAACTTCGAAGAAGAAGAACGCGTCCTCGACGCTTTGCGGACCCTTCGCACTACGCTGCGGCAAACCGAGGCATCCTGCGAAAACCTACAAGACGCGGTCGGTATAACGCTCACCCGAACGGTGCGTGGTCTGCAACACGCGGACGACATACGGTCCCTGCTGCCGCAATCCGAGGCTTCGCTTATCAAGGAATTGCTCGTACCCTGCCAAAGCGGTGCGGTTCGGCGGCAACTCGCGGATTTTATCGGCGCGGTGGAATCATTTCAGCATTCCGTTGATACTTTATCGTCCTCGACGGACGACGCTACCGTTTTCTTTGGGACACAGGTTACCGATCGTTTATCCGATGCACACGAGGTTCTCCGAAAATGGGGACTTATCGGGCACTCGGTTGGCGAGGTCAGGAATCTTTCGAACTCGGCAAGCGAGATCCTGTCGCTAGTTGGAAAGGCGCATTCGTCATATCGTTTGCTAATTGGTCTGCTTGGATGCGAAGCATCCGCTTCGCTTCCAACGGCAGTTTCTCTAGTGGAAACGGTTCGCATCTTGAGTCTCGCCCCGTTCGAACTGCTTCATTTCCGGCAAGTAGAATTCGAAAAAGATCAATTTAAGCCGACCCTGCAAATCGCCCGGCAGAAGGCGACAGCTCTTAAGGACGAAGGAAAGAGGCTTGCTCAGGAATTCGATCTCTTGCTCGGAAGCGAAACCACTCCTGCACGACTGCTCGAATGCGCAACCTTCATGGATGGCGCGTCTTTTTGGGAACGCCTTGGCTCTCGCTACCGCGGCGCCAAGAACGTTTACCGTCGCATCGCGCTCCGCAATAGGAAGGCTACACGCGCGGAGATGAGCCGGGCACTCCGAGCCGTCTCGGACTACATACAGCGGCGAACCCAATTCGAAAACGATACGACGTACCAGAAATTGTTTGGGCCGCAGTTCAAAGGAGTGGAAAGTGCATGGGACGACTTGCACACGATACTTCTGTGGTATGAACAGGTCTATGTAGCCCTACCGGAACACCAGATTTTCGCCGAGCCGTTTCGTCGACTTCTTTTTACCGCGAGGCTAGAACATCTCAAAGCGATCCAACTTGGCACAGGCTCCCTTCAGGAACATCTCGCAGCACTCAGCGAAACTGTGGTGCGGGTGACTGGGTTGACGCGCTCCGTGCCTGGCTGCTCCTCTGTGCTGGTGTCTGGATCATTCGGAGACCTGCTGACTCTCTTAGAGAAGCTTACATCTGAGCTTCAGAATGTCCTCCAGGCCATGGAACCGGCTGCACTCCGGGATACCGTTTTGCTGCGGAACATTCCAAAACTCCTCGACGCGGCCTCGCAATGCCGGGCAGCAACGACCCGCGTCGATGCCGCTGCTCATTTGGCCGCGCTGACTGGCCAAGACTATCGTGGCGTGAACACGGACGTGGGGCCGATCAGGCATACACTTCAGCTTGCAGACTTTATTGCTTCAGGCAGCTTGCCAATAAAGACCGTCGAATGGCTGCTCTCTCCGGAGCACGACATCCGCTTGACAGATCTCCGCACCTGGCTTAGCGCCGTCGTTGATTGTGGGCGAACCATCGAAGTACTGACCGAAGAGTTGGCAGACCTCTCTGGGTCGTTCTCTTTGGGCCCAGCCGCGAACGGCGGATGGGGCGGACTCGCGGCGTTAGTCGAACGTGCCCTTTCGAATCCAGAGGAGTTGGCCCGATGGAACCACTTCCTTCGCGTTCGGGTCAACAGCAAGGAAAACGGGCTCGACAGACTGACGACGCTCGCCGACGCACGCATGCTGAACCCGTGCGAACTTGTACCCGCGTTCGGATTCGCCTTCTATAACACGCTCACTCGAAGCGTGTTTGCAAACAATCCTGAGCTTTCGTACATAACTGGTCTCACACAGGAACTCATACGTCAGCAATTCGCTGCAGCGGACAAAGAGGCAATTCGGCTTTACAGCGAGCGAGTGGCTGCGTTGATTGATAAACGTGACATTCCGTATGGAAATCAGAGCGGACCCGTCCGGTCGTGGACCGAAATGGCACTCCTCTTCAACGAGATGCGAAAGCAGAAGCGGCATATTCCCATCCGACAGCTCATACGTAGAGCTTCCGGCGCGTTAATCGCGCTGAAACCGTGCTTCATGATGGGGCCGTTATCTGTTGCGCAGTATCTTGCGCCAGGCCAACTCAAGTTCGATCTGGTCGTTATGGATGAAGCATCGCAACTCAAACCGGAAGACGCTATCGGTGCACTCGCACGAGGTGGACAAGCGGTCATCGTAGGTGACCCGAAACAGCTTCCTCCAACCAACTTCTTCCAACGCGTTTCTATGGACGACGAAAATGAAAGCGATGAGGACTCGACAGCTGTCGAGGAAGGGGAAAGTATCCTCGACGTTGCGAGCACGTTGTTTCAGCCAGTGAGAAGGCTCCGCTGGCACTACCGCTCGCGCCATCACAGCTTGATTGCGTTCTCGAACGAGGAATTCTATAACAGAGACCTCATCATTTTCCCTTCCGCGTACCACGATGATCCGTCACTGGGGGTGAAGCATCAGTTCATTGGCGATGGGATCTACGAGAATAGTCGTAATCCGCGTGAAGCTGCAGCAGTTGTCCAAGCCGTTTTGGAGCATATGCGGCAGAATCCGAGCGAATCACTGGGCGTGGTCACGCTCAACCTTGGGCAGCGCGAGCTTATCGAGGAATTGCTTGATCGACAACTCCGGGATGATCCTGCGGCGATTGCCTTCCAGGAGCAGATGAAAAGCGGTCAAGACAGGTTATTCATCAAAAACTTGGAAAATGTCCAGGGTGATGAACGAGACGTTATCTTCATCTCGACTACTTACGGACCTGACGCAAGAGGTAACCAGTTCCAACGGTTTGGTCCGATCAATGGGCCAAACGGCCACCGCAGACTCAATGTGCTCTTTACGCGGTCGAAGAAGCGAACCGTCGTGTTTAGTTCACTCGACCCCGATCTCATCCAAATCACGGCTACTAGCGCGTGGGGCCTGAAGGCGCTGAAGCGATATCTGACCTTTGCTCGGACTGGCGTTCTGCAACAAGCGGATGGTGGCATCGATCAGCCCGTAAACGATTTTGAACGATCAGTCGGAGCCGTACTCAGAGAGAAAGGCTATCTACGAGGTGGTACCGCAGGTCGGTGTTGCTGGGTTTTTCATCGATTTGGGAGTGAGGCATCCGGCGAAGCCTGGTACATTCCTGCTCGGTATCGAATGCGATGGCGCAAGTTATCACTCGGGCCGGTCGGCTCGGGATCGAGACCGGCTGCGCCAAGAGATCTTGGAAAATCTTGGCTGGAACATACACCGAGTATGGTCAACGGACTGGTTCAAGAGCAGGGACGCGGAGGTTGGCAGACTTCTACGCCGGATTCAAGAACTGCTGGAGCACGATGCCGCTCACCACAAGCAGCGGGACGACGCAAATTCGTGTACCCTGGATTAATTAGTCCCCGCTAACACTCGCTCAATTACAAGGCGATGAGCCTTTTGTTTTTCCTCTCCCGAGCGTCAAATCCGGCCCATACCGCGGATTGCCGCTCTTTTCCCGTATACTTTAGGAAGTGCGTCGGTTCGAGACACAAGCTCCGGGTATGCGTCTGGTGGCCTTATTATGCCTCCTGGTTGTACTCGCCGTTTTCATCGCCGCGCCGGTTCATAACCACGATCCCCGGCAAGAAGGCAATTGCCTGATCTGCCATGCGGCTGAGCGCGGCACGGTAGTCCATATCAATACGGATGCGGGTAAGTCTTACGAACCGCCTTCGCACGCCGTCATTGCCACGGTGCGGTTATCGCCGATTCTGGAACCGCCTATTTCTACGCGCAGTTCACGCGCGCCTCCCACTCAATTCCTGTCGCTCTAATTTCTGGCCCGGTTGTGTAATCGACTGGTCCATCTTGTTGTGACCTTAAGGAGTTTGTTTTGGAAAGAAAGTTTGAACCAGCATCGTTGCTGGCAGTTGTAATAATGTTTTTCGCAGGCGCGGGCCTTGCACTTTGTTCCCAGGCGGCTGGGACGGGCGGAACTATACAAGGGCTTGTAACCGATCCGAGCGGCGCGGTAGTACCCGGAGCGCAGGTCGTTTTGAGTAATGGCGCTACTGGATACAATCAAACCGAAAAATCCGATGCTGACGGCGCTTTTCGCCTGTCCAATATCCCGCCCAATAATTACCGTCTGGAGGTCACCTCGCCGGGCCTGCAGAGTTCCCAGCAAACCATCGACATTAGAACCGCCGTTCCACAGCAGTTGAAGATCGCCTTGGCGCTGGCCAATTCAAGTGAAACCGTCGATGTATCCGCTTCCGCCGAGACCATTGAAAACGTTGCGTCAGCCCATACCGACGTGAGTCAAACGCTTCTCGCGGATCTTCCGATGGCCTCCACGGGCCAAGGCCTAAGCGATGCAATCACACTCACGTCCGGCGGGGTCGTGGCGGACTCGAATGGCTTTTTCCATCCGCAGGGCGATCACGGAGAAACCACTTACGTGGTAGACGGCCAGTCCATCAGCGATCAGCAGAATAAGACCTTCTCAACGCAGCTACCCTCGAACGCGTTTCAGTCCATGGAACTTGTCAGCAGTTCGCCCAATGCCGAGTATGGCGACAAGACGGGATTGATCGTGAACGCTCAGACTCGTTCGGGTCTCGGTCAACCTCCAACCGGTAGCTTGGATTTGTCCTACGGCTCGTTCGGTACTTACGGCGAGGACGCCACCTTTGCCGTGGGCGGCTCAAATTGGGGCAACTTTCTGGTTGCTGATTCCAGCAGAAGCGGCAGATTTCTGGACTCCCCCGAGTTCACTCCATTCCACGACAAAGGGAACACGGAGACTCTTTTCGACCGCATCGATTACCAGCCCGGCGGACACGATTCTTTTCACCTGAATTTGTTTGGCGCGCGTAACTGGTTTCAAATCCCCACAACCTACGATCAGCTAGGTCAAGATCAACGTCAGGAGGCGACGACCCTCAGTCTCGCTCTCGGTTATCAGCACACTTTCAGCGCCAAAACGCTGCTGTCCATCAATCCATTCATTCGTCAGGACCACGTGCAGTATTTTCCGAGCGGCGATGTGTTTTCAGATAGCCCTGCAACCATCAGTCAAGATCGCCACCTGACAAATTGGGGAACGCGCGCCGATATCTCCTACGCCAGTGGAATTCACAACCTAAAGATCGGTACCCAGTTGATGCAGACCCGCCTGAATGAAAACTTCGGCCTCGGCCTTACCAATCCGGATTTCAACCCGGTCTGCCTAACGCCCTCGAACAATTCCGTTACCGCGCCGAACGTAACGAGTGCGGCAGCCTGCGCCGGATTGGGATACATTGCCAATCCAAGTCTTGCGCCTGGCCTGGTCCCCTACGATCTGACCCGGGGCGGCAGTCTCTTTCACTTCCGCGGTGTGGCCAATATCAACCAACAAGCTGTTTACGCGCAGGATCAGATTACGATCAAGAACCTGACCATCAATCCTGGTCTGCGCTTCGACAATTACAGCGGACTTTCAACGGATCGCCTGCTTGAGCCGCGCATCGGCGCATCCTATCTCTTCAGGAAAACGGGAACGGTTCTTCGAGCTTCCTTCGACCGTACGATGGAAACGCCCTATAATGAGAATTTGGTTCTTTCCAGCACGACCGGCGCCGGGGGATTGGCCTCCACGGTATTTGGCGCTTTTGGCGGTCAGGCGTTACGGCCCGGACATCGGAACGAGTACGACACAGGATTTCAGCAGGCCCTCGGCAAGTACCTTCAGGTGGAAGCCGATTACTTCTGGAAATTTACCCAGAACGCCTTCGACTTCGATACTCTATTCAACACTCCCATCGCATTTCCGATTGACTGGCGGCAATCCAAGCTGGACGGTTTGTCCGCCAGGCTCTCTACCAAGGATATTCACGGATTTCAGGCCTACAGCACGCTTGGACACACCCGGGCGCGATTTTTTGGACCCGAAAGCGGCGGTCTGGTCTTCAATTCTCCATTGAATGCAGGAGCGTTTCGGATCGATCACGACCAAGCTCTGCAGCAGACGACTTTTTTGCGCTATCAGTTCAAGAAGGACGGGCCGTGGGCCGCATTTACCTGGCGCTACGACAGTGGTGAAGTTGCCGGCTCCGTTTCAACTTTGGCCGATGCGCTCGCGCTCGACGGCGACCAGCAGGCCGCGATCGGTTTTGCCTGCGGCAGTCAAATGGCAAGCCTTGAACATCCCATTGCTTCGTGCTCGGGACCGTTTACGACGTCGCGGCTTCAGATACCGGCCCCCGGTACTGCCGATCCGGATCACAACCCCGCTCGAATCGCTCCCCGAAATCTGTTCGACATCTCCATTGGAACGGATAATATCTTTCATAAAGAGAAGCTGAAGACCTCTCTAAAACTCACCGCCGTCAACATCACCAATGAAGCGGCCTTGTACAATTTCCTATCGACTTTCAGTGGAACCCACTGGGTAAGTCCGCGCAGCTATCAAGTTACTCTTGGATGGGCTTACTAAGTCCGCTGTCTCTATGAGAGTTGGTCTCCTCGGAACTGGCGCTATTGCCGGGAAGCACGCTCAAGCGTACTCCAATATCGGCTTCGAGTTAGTCGCTTGCTCGAATCGGACAGAGTCCCGAGGCCGCGAATTCGCCGCGTGCTGGAACACGCAATTCGTCAGCGATTACCACGAGCTTTGCCGCTATCCAGGCCTCGATTTCATCGACGTCTGCGCGTTCCCCGACTTCCACCTGGAGCCGGTTCAAGAATGCGCTGCCATTGGCCGCGCCGTCATGCTGCAGAAGCCCATCGCGACTAACTTGGATAGCGCGCGGCAGTTGATTGCCATAGCCCGGCGTGCGGGAATTAAGCTCGGTGTCATGAGTCAGCACCGCTTCGACGATTCTGTTCTTTTCCTGAAGCGCGCTCTGCAGGCCGGACGGCTCGGCAAGCTGCTTCAAGCGGACGCTTACGTCAAGTGGTTCCGCGACGACAAGTACTATTCGCGATCCTTCAAAGGCACTTGGCGGACTGAAGGCGGTGGCGCACTCATCAACCAGGCCATCCATCAAGTGGATCTTCTGCTTCACCTGATGGGTTCCATCGGATCCGTTTCAGGACTCTGGCAATTAGGAGCGCGGCACAATATCGAATCGGAGGACGTCGTGAACGCGCTTCTCGCTTACGAGTCCGGTGCAACCGGAGTCATTCAGGCTGCCACCGCGTTCTGGCCGGGTTACCCGGAACGAGTTGAAATTCACGGCACTGCCGGCGCCGCGATCCTTTCTGGCGACCGCCTGACCACCTGGGATGTCCTCAACGACAACGAAGCGAATACCGTCGATCCGGCCCCGCTTTCGCAGACCGCGGAGTCTGGATCGTCCGATCCCATGGCGATTAGCCTGGCATCGTTTGAACGTCAATTTCTCGATTTCGCCGATTCCATCCGTACTGGACGCGAACCTGTCGTCAACGGCGAAGAAGGTTATCGCGCGCTGGAAGTTGTGCTTGGAATTTACCGCTCCTGCCGCGAAGGCATCCGCGTACAATTAACGTCTTAGCCGCACTTCACTTCTTATGGCCGGATTTGAATGAAATACCGTCTTCGCGTGCCCGCCTCCAGTGCCAATCTGGGGCCCGGCTTTGACGCTCTTGGTCTCGCGTTGGATCTCTACCTGGTTTGCACGTTCGCGGAATCCGGAACGCTCGCAATCACCGTGGAAGGCATCGACTCAGCGGATATTCCTGAAAACGAATCGAACCTGATCTGGCAAACCGCACTGCAAGTCGCCAGAGCTGAAAATCGGGATCTCCCGCCAGTGGAACTGCACATTGAGAACAACATTCCGCTGGGCAAAGGACTGGGATCTAGTGCCGCCGCCCTCACCGCTGGGGTCGTGATGGCAAACTGTTTGCTGAGTCTGGACTGGTCCCGGCGTCAGATCCTCAGCGAAGCCGCGCGCATCGAAGGCCATCCCGACAACGTGTCCGCCTGCGTTCTCGGCGCGGTTGTCGCGACATCGATGGAACCCGATGGTCAAACCCATGCCGTCCGCGTCGAACTACCGGCCAACTATGGCGTCGCCCCCGTGGTTCCGGATTTCGTGCTTTCAACGAGTAAGGCCCGCGCCGTGCTTCCAGAAACGTACTCGCGCCATGATGCCGTTTTCAACATTCAGCACTCCGCGCTGTTGATCGCCGCTCTTTGCACCGGCAGCACCGATTCCTTCTCGGCGGCGCTTCAGGACCGGATGCACCAGCCTTACCGCGCTGCGCTGGTACCAGGCTTTCGAGAGATGTTGGAATTGCGCGCACCGGGCCTGCTAGGCTGCGCTCTCAGCGGCGCTGGTCCCTCTGTTCTGGTCTTCTATGAGCGCGGCTCGGAGCACGTCACGAAAATCTTCGAGCAGCTTTTCGCGAAGAACGGCACAACCGCGAAAACCTACTTCACCGAGATCCAGCGAAGTGGTTACACGCTCGAAGAAATCCCTGAACGGAGTGGACCGCGAAACACCATTTTCTGAAGATGCCGGTTGCACCGCTTTGTGGCGCGGCCATTCCTGGCTGCCGTCTCGACAATCGTGTCGAGACGTTTGCGGGTTTGTCGTAACATTCGGCCTGCCTTATGGTAGCTTTACCCCGACGCCGCCCTCTTATCCAACACCTCCTGATTATGCACGCAAGTCTTACAAGAACATTCCCCATGCTCCTGCGGCCGCGGTAAATTTCCCACGCCCGTCGGCCCCACATGCCCGTCCTCGCGCAGCTTCTCCCGGTCGATCAAATCCAGCCAGGTATCCACCGTCATCCGCTGCAGCCCACACCCGCCCAGCGCCCGCTTTTACTCTGGAATCCCGGTCCAGTTATACTCCTGCGGCACCCCGTCCGGAAAATTTAGGCGCCGGTACACAAACTCCGGCGGCGGCAGCATCTTTTGCCCGTCTTTTATCAACCGCTCGTTCGGCGGATACAGTCTCGTAACCGTCTTCCCGTCCCGAATGCGAACCTCAATCCACTGCTCCATCCGCACAGTCTTCTTCCGCTTCTTCGGATGGTTCTGCCCTTGAAACAACTGCCCGGCGCGCGTCTGCGGTACCTCCACTTTGGACTTGACCGACCTCTTCGTCATCGCCGACGCCATGTCCGCCTTGTTCGCCAACTCTTTCAACCGCCGGACGCTCAGCGGAGCCGATTTCTCCGTCCGTTCGTCCATCATGCACTTGATCTCGAAAGGCTCAAGCTCGTTTTTCAATGCCGCCTCCGTCCAAAGCGTCCGGCGTTCCCTCAAGCGGTCCTACCGGCTCAAATCGCCCCTCTTTAAGCTTTTTCGAGGCGATATTATCCGCCTTCTCAATCACCGAGATAACGATCTTCTGCTGCTGCATCGATTCCCGCCTGCGCCGCGCCAAAAACTGCTCAACGGCCCGCAAATCCTTCTGAAACGAGTTCTCCGCCGACGTCTTATACCGCGACCACAACAGCAGCTTTTTCTCTAACTTGGCAACCGCTTCCTCGTCTTCGCCGTTGGCTTCCGCTTCCACCAGCTTCACCAGCGCCTCCGCGTTCAGCCGCGTCGCCCGTTTCCGCATCCAGTCGGAATCCACCAGACTATTCAGCAGCGAAATCATCCCCTCGTTGGCCTCAATGTACTTCCCGTACTGCGAGTGCCACATCCCCCGCGCGGCGTCCTTCTCTTCCTGCTTTTCTCCTGGCAGCAACCTCACCACATTCGACCGCATCCCGTGCGTTGTCGAATTGTGGCTCGATTGCTCCTTCCCGTTCGAACTCGTAGGCCCCGTGCTTTTAACTGGCGTGGACTTCCCGCGCGTATCTTTCATCTACCGCGAGTATCCGGTCAAGGCTGGGCGAAGCTCCGCCCAAAAATCAACCTATATAGCTGATTCTAAATGATATAATATTTAACAAATCGCCGTGACCCACTTGCAAAATTAATCTTCCTGGCCCACAGCCCCTCCGCTATACGGGCCCGTCGGGCTTCGTGGCGCGGACACTCGTGTCTGCCGTCTCGACATTCGTGTCGAGACATCTTTCGACCCTGCGTCCGCCCCACCACTTCGTTCGGTAATCGCGCCTATCGCCGCAAATCGCCAGAAAATTCCTCCGAAACGCCCACCGCGCCGCCACCGAATCGCGTATTGAACCGGCCCCGAACGATATACTGATCTTGATCTAACCGGGTTCTCTAGGCGGCCCAAGTAGCACCGCTGCCTGCAAACCATGCCGCCCTCAACAGAAGAGTTTCTGCGCGCACCCGCCTCCCGCGCAGCCGCCGACGCCAGCCACCCCCCGGACTTGCAAGAGGTAACCGGCAAACTCATCTCAGAATCGGCCGATCCTGAGCGTGTCTCGCGCTACTTCGCCGAGTTTGCCTCGCGCCATTCCCATATTCTCCAGACCCTCGCCGAGCCCCCTGAGGAACGTATTCTTTGGCTCGCCACGATCTTCCGTTTCAGCGCCTTCCTTTCGGACGAGTGCCTGCGTCATCCGGAATGGATTCTCGAAATCACCGGCATCGAACGGCCCTCCTCCACCCTCGACTACCAAGCCAGGTTGAAAAGCTTCGTCGCCGCAACAGGCCACGCCTCTGCGCTCGATCTCTCGCTCTTTCGCCGTAAAGAACTACTGCGCATCGTGATTCGCGACGGCCTTGCTCTCGCTCCCGTAGCCGAACTGACTCAGGAGATCTCAAACCTTGCCGACGCCATTCTCGGCTTCGCACTTGGGAGCGTCACCCGCGAGTTGCAGGAGCGCTACGGCCACCCCCTCCTCCAGGACACCTCGGGCCAAACCATCCCCGCCGTGTTTGCCGTTCTGGCGCTTGGAAAATTAGGCGGCCACGAACTGAATTACAGCTCCGATATCGACCTGATGTTCCTCTACAGCGGCAACGGCGAAACCTCCGGGCCGGCTGTTGTCACCAACGGCGAATTTTTCAAAAAGGTTGCCAACCAGTTCACGAATCTGCTTTCCACCTACACCGCGGCGGGCGTCTGTTACCGCGTGGATTTACGCCTTCGTCCCGAAGGAAGCCTCGGTGAAATCTGCCTGTCGCTTACCGGCGCGAAAGACTACTACGCCAAACGCGCCCGCGATTGGGAATTGCAGATGCTCATCAAGGCGCGAGTCGCCGCCGGAGACGCCGCGCTGGGACAAGAACTGCTCAGCTTCCTGGACCCGTTTATTTATTCCACATCCCTCGATTTCACAACCATCGAGACCATGTCGGCCACCCGCGAGCGCATGGGTGAAAAACTCGCCCGCAAACGTCTGCGTCAAGATCGGTTCGATGTCAAACTGGCGCGCGGAGGCATCCGGGATATCGAATTCCTGGTGCAATGTCTGCAGCGTCTCCATGGTGCGCGCGACTCTTCCGTCCGGCACGGCGGAACCCTCTTCGCCCTGTCGAGCCTTCTTGAAAAGGATCTGCTCTCCGAGAGCGAACACGCGCGGCTCTCAAACGCCTATCAATTTCTGCGCAACCTGGAGCACCGCCTGCAACTCGAAGACGACCGGCAAACTCACGCGCTGCCTTCCGATCCCCGCGAACTGGAACGAATCGCGGCCCGCATGCCCGCCGCTCACAATGACTCGCCATCGCACATCGGAAGTTCGGCCCAACTTCTACAGACGTTGAACCAGCACCTCGAAAACGTCCAAGTGATCTATGAACGTATCGTCCATGCGCAGCGTCCCTTGTTCTACACGCCCGCACTTGCGGCTGTTCCCATAAGCCTTCCACCTGAAAGACGCACCAGCGAGACGCGCGCGCCCCTTGCTCCAACGACGCCGTCCAACTCGGTCGAGCAACTCGCTCCATCGTTTGCGAAACTCGCGCAATCACAAGGATTCAGACGCCCTGAACACGTACTCGAAACCTTCGTCGAGAGTGCTGGGCAAGATCCTCATCACCTCCACCTGATCGAAACTCACCCGAAACTCCCCGGATACGTTCTTCAGATTCTCGATTTAAGCCCATTTCTGTCGGAGCAGCTCACTCGCCATCCAGACCTGTTGGCTGAAGTCCAGCTGGTCGCCGATCATCCCGCTATGCGGCCCGCCTTCGAAGCCATGGCCGCGCCGCTCAACGACATCGACGGGCTTCGGCGCTTCTTTCAACGCGAGATGTTCCGCATTCTAACCGGCAGCACTTGTCTGCCCGAGTCCGTTTTCCAAACTCTCGACCGCACCTCGGGTCTCGCCGAGTTCCTAATCGCCCGCGCCTATCGCATTGCCTTGGAACAAGGTCTCTCTCACGCCCGTGCCCACGCCGCCGGCGAAAACCGCTTCCATGACCCTGAAGAACAGATGATGGTCGTTGCGCTTGGCCGCCTCGGCATGCGCGAGTTTGATCTCGGCTCCGACGCCGACTTGCTCTTCATCATTCCGGACGCGGAACTCTCGCGTCAGCAGTTTTGGACCCGTGTGGCCGAACACATGATTGAAATCCTCACGGACTACGGTGTAGACGGACCCATCTTGTCTCTCGACACCCGCCTTCGTCCCAATGGCCGCGAGGGCGTTCTGGTCCAAACCGAGTCCAATTACGTGGATTACTTTTCCAAGCACGCCGAAGCCTGGGAAGGAATCGCCTACATGAAGGCTCGCGGCGTGGCCGGTGACCTGGAACGTGCGACCACGTTTCTCACTCAACTGCAGCAGGTGGATTGGCGTCGTTATGGTCAAAGCGGAAGGTCGCGTCAGGACTTACGCCAGATGCGTATGCGTCTACAGCGCGAGCAGGGCGCGCTCACGCCGCTGAAGGCTGCGGAAGGCGGCTACTACGACGCCGACTTCATCCTGATGTATTTGCGGCTCAAAGGCGCGGGCTTATTCTTCAAGAGCCTCAACACGCCGGAGCGTATCGATATCGTCGAGAAGATGGGCCACCTCGAACGCGCCGATGCGGAGTTCCTCCTCGAAGCGACCACCTTTTTCCGCGCTGTCGATCATGCCATACGAATCGTTTCAGGCCGGGCGGAAGAAAAGCTACCCGCTGCAATGCCGGAACGCGAGATGGTTGCGGACCTGGTTCAACTCTGGACGAACAAACGTCCGGCGGCGGCCACGCTGGACGAAGAGCTGCTCATGCTCCAGCACAAAATGCGCCGCCTGTTCGATGGGATCTTCCAGTAGAGCCAAAGCCTCTCGGGGACGTCCCGGCCTTCTGTCTCTAATGCCGACCGTCCGAAATGCAGGCGCGTCCCCTCCGGGCAATGTCCGGTTCCGAATTTTGCAAGTCGTTCAGTAACCGGGTCTATTCTTCTTCCTCAACCGTCATGTGCATCTTGGCCGCGGCTATGATCTTCTCCGCTTGCGGCGCGGGCACATAATCGTAGTGATCGAATTCCATGTGAAACGACGCGCGCCCCTGCGTCTTCGAGGTCAAATCGTTCTGATAATTCAGCATCTCCGACATTGGCACTTGCGCCCGAATGGTTTGCATGGCGCCCTTGATGTCCATGCCCGCGACGCGCCCCCGCCTACCGTTGAAATCGCTCAGCAATTCCCCGGCGAAATCGATCGGAGTTTCAACGTCTACTCTCATCACCGGTTCGAGCAGTCCCGGCTTCGCCTGTTGCATGGCCGCGCGGAACGCCTTTCGGCCCGCTAACTTAAAAGCCATTTCCGAAGAATCCACATCGTGATAGGAACCGTCGTAAACAGTCACCTTGAAATCCGTAACCGGATAGCCCGCGAGAAAGCCTTGCTCGGCCGCTTCGATAATTCCCTTCTCAACCGCCGGAATGTATTGCCGCGGAATAGACCCGCCAAAAATCTCGTTTACGAACTGGAACTTCTCTCCGCGCGGCAGCGGCTCCAGCTTGATCCAGCAATCTCCAAACTGCCCGTGGCCCCCAGTCTGCTTCTTGTGCCGTCCTTGTACGCTCGCCGATCCTCGAACCGTTTCGCGATACGGAATCTTCGGCGCATGAAGCTGAACTTCCACGCCATAACGCCGCTTTAACCTGCTTACGACAATCTCGACATGCTGTTGCCCATTGCCGGCCAGCAGGAACTCTTTCGTCATCGGATCACGGTAAAACCGCAGCGAGCCGTCCTCTTCCAGGATCTTGTGCAGTGCAACGCTCAGACGGTCTTCGTCGTTGCGCGTCTTAGCCGAAATCGCATACGCCATGGACGGCTCCGGCAGTTCCATCGCTTTGTACACGGTGCAGTTCGTCTTCTCGCAGAGCGTGTCGCCGGTCAGCGTATCTTTCAACTTCGCAACCACGCCGATATCTCCCGCGCGAAGCTCCGTTACAGGCTGCATGGCTTTTCCGAATGGAGTTGCGATGTGCGCCAGACGTTCGCTTACGTTCGACCGCATGTTGTTCAAATGCGCATCGTCCTTCAGACCTCCCGCCATCACCTTGAAATAGGTCACGCGTCCGGCGAACGGATCGGCTGCTGTCTTGAATACGAACAAACCGGTAGCCTCATTCGCGGCAACCGAAGGAGGCGGAAAGATCTCCGCAACAAAATTCATCAGCGCGTCCGCCCCGATATTCTGCGTACCGCTGCCACACAAAATAGGAAAGATCCGGCGGTCCCGGACGGCTTGCTGCAATCCAAGGACAATGTGCTCGACGGGCAATGTGCCGGTGGCGAAGAACTCTTCCAGAAGCTCGTCGTTGCCTTCCGCAATCATCTCGACCAGAGCTTCATGGGCTTTCGTCGCGGCCTCTTCATAGGGCGTCGGGATGTCCGTTTCGGTGGCTTTGCCGGTTCCGCCCGCTTTGTAACAGTACGCGCGCATCCGAATCACGTCGATGATCCCGCTGAAACTCTTCTCCGAACCCAGCGGTAAATGCACTGGAACCGCCGCTCGCCCAAACCTCTCGTTAACGCTCTCAACCGCGCGTTCGAAAGAGGACCGTTCACGATCCAGCTTGTTCACCATCAGCGCGCACGGAAGCTTCGATTCCTCCGCGAATTTCCAGACTTTTTCAGTCGAGACCTCAACGCCCGCGACTCCGTCCAAAATGATGACCGCCGCATCCGCCGCCATCATCGCCGACTTCGCGTCATTCAGAAAGATGTTGTAACCGGGCGTGTCGATCAGGTTGATCTTCGTCTTCTGCCAGCCAAACGAGGCCAGCGACGAGGAGATACTCAGCTTTCGCGCGGCCTCCTCTTCATCGAAGTCCGTGACCGCGTTTCCTTCGTCTACTCCGAGGTACCGGTCCGTAGCTCCCGCCGTGAAGAGAAGGGCGGAGGTCAACGCGGTCTTGCCGCTATGCCCGTGCCCAATCAAAGCCACATTCCGTACGTCGGAACTGTCGAAGACTCTCACTACGCACCTCCTGCCGAAGCCGAGAGCATATCAAAACTCAATCGAAAGCTTGGAGGGCTCGAAGGGAATGCTAAGCGCGCTGGGAGGTCGCCGCGACATCCCCCTCCACGTCGATCACCGGGTTAAAGGTAAGAATCCGTCCGCAGCATTCGCAGAACATGATCTGATCGCCCTTCCGCAAATCCTGGAGGAACTGTGGTCGAAGCGCGATCATGCAAGCATCGCAGCGCCCTTCCGTAGCGTCCGCAATCGCAGTACCTTTGGTCTTTTTGCGGATGCGGTCGTAATGGGCGACAAACTTCGGATCCATCTTTTCGACAATGCTCTTACGCTCCGCCGTAGCCTCGGCGAGCGCCTTCTGGTCAACCGCAGTCCGTTCGCGCGCGTGTTTTTTCTGGGATTCTACGTGCTGCCGCTGCTTTGCTAACTCGACCTCGGCGGTTTTTACGTTCTTATCCAGCGGCTCGGACTGTTCCATCAGATCCAGAATCTTGTCCTCCGCCTTTCGAATCTCGCCTTGTGCATAGGCGATCTCATTCTGAAAAGCCTTGTACTGTTCGTTCGTCTTTGCCTGAAGAGTCTGATCTCGCAGTTTTGAAATCTTTTGATCGTGAACCTGGATATCGCCTTCTAGCTTCTTGCGTTCCCTCTGGTTTGCAACTAAAGCCGCGCGGTCCGCTTCAAGCCGCCGGGTATGCGCTTCCAGCTTCTTTTCGATTTCGGCGATGTGTTTGGGGAGAGTCGCAATCTCGTTGTCAAGAGTAGCGATCCTTCGATCAAGCGCCTGAAGACGCAGCGCTAGAGCAAGGTCCTGGAGCATTAAACTCGGATTTTAGCATGTACTGGGCTAGTCGGCCGCAATCACGGTTGCACCTGTCTCCACGCTGAACCTAGCGCCCACATCCTGAATTGAATGTTTTTAACTCCACCACCGGACGCGGCGAGCGAAACGCCTGTGCCGGCGGCCTTAGGAAATACCAGGTTCGTCATCGCAACCGTGCCATCTTGCGCGAAAACCTCAACCGAAGATCTATCGACAAATATGTGCAGCTTCAGCGGAATCCCGCCGAGCGTTAGCGGAGCAACCGTGCGCGAGGGAAACGCTTTGCTAAACTGCGTCGCTCCCGACTTGGATCGATCGACAAAGAGCTGACCTTTCGCCGCGTCGAATCCGACCACTGTTTCCTCATCCTTGCCTTGCAAGATTTTCCACGCGATCTGCCTGGCTTGCCCTACGCGGATGGAAGCCTCCATCTCAAACGTTTGGCTGCGGTGCGGCCATGCCTCTAATTTTCGATTTAGGTCTGCGTCGCTTCTACCTTCATAGGCGAATTCCTCCGTTCGCAAGGAACGAAGCTCCTCTATCGGCCGTTGCACTAACTGGAGCGTGCCGTTAACATTCGCCAAGCTCAAGTCTCTCGGTAGCGTCATCGCTCCCCGCCAAGGCGAGGTCGGCACGTCCGCCGCATACTGCCAGTTGTTCATCCAGCCGATCATGCGTGGAGCTTTCGGCTTCGGTTCGTGGTTGAAGGTCAGAGCGCAGTAACAATCGCGGCCATAGTCAAGCCAATGAATAGCGCCATTCGCCTCGTCGGGTGTGAACGTCTTGCCATCGAACTGTCCAATGAAATACTGTTCCCCGGAACCACCCGAGATGTGGCCAGGATTTAGCCCGATCTTCAGAATCCAGCGCATTTTGCCGGCTTGCTCCTGCACGGGCAGCGTATAGAGATCGGGACACTCCCAAACACCACCAGTTGCGCCTTGTGGCCCGAAATCGCTTAGGGGTCGCCATTCCTTCAAGTTTGAGGAGCTGAACAGCCGTACCTTCTTATCGTTCGCCTGGACGATGACCATCACCCAGTACTTCGCCGGCTCATACCAAAACACTTTCGGGTCGCGAGTATCGCTGCGCCCTAGATCGAGAACGGGATTCCCCGCGTACTTCGTCCATGCCAAGCCATCTTGGCTGAACGCGAGGTTCTGCGTCTGCTTCTCCGGAACCGTCTCCGTCTTCGGCGTAAATCCCGTGTAGATCGAAACGATACAACCGCGCTGAGATGAGCCGCACAGTCCACTTGTGTTCGTGGTATCGAATACCGAACTACCCGTGAAGATCGCCGCCTTCTCGTCATCCCGTATCGCCACCGGAAGCTGCTTCCAGTGCACCAGGTCGGAACTAACCGCATGTCCCCAACTCATGTGTCCCCAAACATTCGCGAAGGGATTGTGTTGGAAAAACAGGTGATAGTTTCCAAATGCGTAAACGAGCCCGCAAGGGTCGTTGGTCCAGTTCATTTGCGGTGAGAAATGGAACTGAGGGCGGTAGCGTTCGTCATATCGCTCCTCCGCGAGCACGCAGAGAACGCATGTGATGAGTACCGCAAAAAGTTTCTTCGAAACACCCGGCATCGATGTGCCTACTTGCCGTATTGATCGAGGAAATGCGCGATGGTTTCGATTCCCTGATAATAGTTGCTGATCCGATACTTCTCGTTCGGCGAGTGCAATCCGTCGTCCGGAAGACCGAACCCCATCAGTACGGTTGGGATGCCTAAAAACTTTGCGAACTCACCCACAATCGGGATAGAGCCGCCGCCTCGAATAAACACCGTGGGACGTCCTAGCTTTTCGCTGAAAACCTTTGCGGCGACGTCAATGGCAGGATGATGTGGATCGACCGAAACAGCCGGACCCGCACTCAACACGTGAACCGTTGTCTGAATGCCTTTGGGAGTATTTTCTTTCACCCACTTCGTCAACGCCTCCACTACCTTCTGGGGATTTTGCCCCGGTACCAAACGCATACTCACCTTGGCAGTTGCTTTCGCCGGAATCACGGTTTTTGCACCCGATCCCGTGAAGCCGCCCGCAATTCCGTGCACCTCAAACGTCGGTCGCGCCCACATTCTTGCGAGTACCGGCTGATCGGGTTCGCCCGTCAACGCCGTCGCGCCGACCTCGTTCTTAAGAAACTCCTCTTCAGAGAAGGGAAGACTGGCCCAACTCTCTACCTCCGCCGCATCAGGCGGAACAACATCGTCGTAGACACCCGGAATCTGAATGCGCCCGTCGGCATCTTTGGCCTTCGCCAGCAGTTCAATCAGTCCGTACACAGCGTTTGGAGCCGCGCCGCCGAAGATCCCTGAATGCAAATCGCGCGCCGGACCCGTTGCTTCGATCTCCAGATACATCAGCCCGCGCAGTCCAATGCAGAGGGTTGGAACACCGTCCGCGAACATCTCCGTGTCGGAAACAAGCGCGACATCGGCTTTTAACTTCTGCTTGTTTGCAGGCACATAGGTCGAGATGGATTCGCCGCCCACTTCTTCCTCGCCCTCGATCAGAAATTTGACGTTGAGGGGCAACTTGCCGCCATGCACCGCCATCAAGGCTTCGACGGCCTTGACGTGCATGTACATCTGGCCCTTATCGTCGCAAGCGCCTCGCGCATAGATGTTGCCTTCGCGAATGCTCGGTTCAAACGGCGGAGATTTCCAAAGTTCCAGCGGGTCGGGCGGTTGCACGTCGTAGTGCCCATAGCAAAGCACCGTCGGCTTGCCAGACGCGTGCAACCAGTCCGCATAGACCAACGGATGCTTGCTCGTCTGGATAACCTCGACGTTTTCCAATCCAGCCGCCTTCAGCTTGTCTGCCACGAATTGCGCGGCGCGCGCGACGTCTGGTTTGTGCTCTGGAAGCGTGCTGATGCTAGGAATACGCAACAGTTCGAGCAGTTCCTTCAGGAAGCGATCCTCATTCCTGTGAACGTATTCTTCAACGGAAAGTGTCAATTCGAAACCCTTTCTAACGCGACTGCCGGATGGAGAACACGGCTACTTCAGTCAGCAAATTCGCGAAGATTCTCACCTTGCGATTGTGCTGTAAGAACGTCTGCCGTTCAATTGTCCAATCCTGTTTTTTACAAAGTGAGACAAAGTCGTCAATGGTCAGAAAATGCAGGTTCGGTGATTCATACCAGTCGTATGGGAACAGCTTTGTTTTGGGAGCCCTGCCGCTCATCAAGTGCGCGAGGCGGACTCTCCAGTGCGCAAAGTTCGGAAACGCGACAATGGCATGACGTCCCACCCGCAGCATCTCGCGCAACACGCGCAAGGGATACCGCATCTCCTGCAGCGTCTGACTCAGGATCACGAAGTCGAAAGCGCCGTCCGGATAGTCCGCCAGGCCCTGGTCGATATCGCCCTGATATACCGAGACGCCGCGCGCAATTGCTCTACGCACCTTTTCGCCTTCAATCTCCACACCGCGCGCGTGAATGTCCTTGTGTTCGCTGAGCCACGCCAGCAGTTCGCCTTCGCCGCATCCGAGATCGAGAACCTTCGATCCCGCTTCGATCATTTCGCCAATCATGGCGTAATCAAGCCGTGA
>JALYVD010000101.1 GCA_030853405.1 Acidobacteriota bacterium
TGGCTGAAATCTCGACATGAACACTCGCAGAGACGCGCTACGGATTCTCGCGTCCGCATCCGCAGCAATCCCTACACTGACATCGGCCCAAGAGACCAAAGAGGTCGGAGACCAGCCCGGTCATCTCCATGCCGGACCCGCTATCAAGGTTCCCGTTCCGTCAAAGCCGACGTTTTTTCAGCCCGCTGAGTTTCGGACCATCGAAGCGCTCAGCGAGCGGATCATTCCACGGTCGGATACACCGGGCGCGAAGGACACGGGCGTCGCTCTTCTGATCGACAAGGCAATCCTCGCCAAGCCTGCGCTCGTGATCGTCTACCGCAGCGGCATCGCGGACCTCAACGCGCTGGCGGATGCAAGCTACGGAAACGAGTTTGCCTCGCTTACGGAAGAGGAGCAGATCAATGTGCTAGCGCCGCTCAGTCTCGATACGGAGTCTCCGGTTGGTAAGTTCTTCGCAGTTGTTAAAGACATGACGATCGACGCTTACTACAAGACGGAGGCCGGGTTGAAAACCGAGCTTGGCTGGCACGGAAACACCTATCTTGCGACTTTCCCCGGCTGCGATCATCCCGAGCACCAAAGCTAAACAATCGAAAAGATGCAAATTCAGAACAGTCCGCAAGTACACGAGGTTCTTGTTATCGGCAGCGGCGCGGCTGGCGGGATGGCGGCCTGGAATCTGACCCGTCAAGGCGTGAATGTCACGATGCTCGATGCCGGCCGCAAGTTCAGCCGCAGCGAATTCTGGACGCATGTAAAGCCTTGGGAGTGGCAGCAACGGCTCGATGCCGGACAAAAGCCGCCGCGGATCGTACTCGATCCAGTTGAGCAGCCCTACATCACTCCTCTGGGACAGAACTTCGCGCTGACTCGCGTCTGGGGACGAGGTGGCAAAACGAATATCTGGGGCCGGGTCAGCTTGCGCTACTCCGACCTCGATTTTGCCGGACCGGAGAAGGACGGGTGGGAGATTCCGTGGCCCATCCGTTACAAGGACATCGCGCCTTACTACGATCAGGTGGATCAACTGATTGGAGTGTGCGGCGGTGACGATGACCAGGACTCGCTGCCCGGCAGCCGTTATTTTCTGCCTCCTCCTCCTCTGCGTTGCGGGGAGCACATCATCAAGAAAGCGGCGGGAACGTTGGGGATCGGCATCGTCCCGATTCGACGCGCGGTTCTTACACGCGATTATCACGGCCACACGAAGTGCCACTATTGCGGAGCGTGCGGCAGCGGCTGCGATGTGGGTGCGTTCTTTAACTCGTCGGACTATCTGCTTGAGCCCGCGCTGAAAACCGGAAGGCTGAACATCATCAACAATGCCGTTGCCGCGCGTGTTCTGGTGGATAGCAACGGCCTCGCCAACGGGGTTCAATACTTCGACCGCTACACCAAAGAGGAGCATCTAATTTACGGCAAGCGTGTTACCGTCGCGGCTTCTTGCGTCGATTCCAGCCGTATTCTCCTTAACTCGGCTTCGCACGCGTTCCCAAACGGTCTGGGTAATTCGTCCGACGTCGTGGGGCGGTACCTCTCGGAGCAGATCCGCTTCACCATGCGCGCGTTTGCGCCGGAGTTGATAGGCGGCAAAGTCTATAACGACGACGGCATGGGTGGGGCGCACATGTACATGCCTCGCTTCAATCATCGGGATGGACGGAAGCGCGATTATCTGCGGGGATTTGGATGCCAGTTCTGGTATACGGGGGCGCAGACCGATCTCTCATACGCCAAAACTATCCCCGGTTTTGGCCTCGGATTTAAGAAGGCCGTGAAAGAGCGGTACCCGGCCGTCTTAGCACTCCATCCGTTCGGGGAGGCACTGCCCAAGGCGGAAAATCGGATTACCGTAAAGGGCTCACCCTTGGATCAGTATGGTGTTCCCATCTCGCGCATCGCTTATACGGTTGGTGAAAACGAACGCCGCATGTCGGAGGATATGTACAATACGACGCTCGAAATCCTCCACGCTGCAAAGGCCGAGATTGTGCCGTATGAACGCGGTTTCCTGGAGCCCAACGGAAGCGCTATTCACGAGCACGGCACTTGCCGCATGGGGACCGATCCGAAGCGCTCCGCCTTAAACGGCTTCAATCAAATGCATGATGTGAAGAATGTGTTTGTGGTGGACGGATCGGCATTTACAACGGCATCGGAAAAGAATCCCACGCTGACGATTCTGGCGCTGTCCTGGCGGGCGACCGACTACATGGCGGCTGAAATGAAGCGCGGAAATATTTAGCGGAAAGGCCGGCAATGAATTCAACTCTGTCCCGCCGTCACACTCTTGCTGTACTGGCTTCTGCTGTTTTGGCTGGCCGCCTTCGGGGGCAAGCGCCGAATGCACTCCGGATCGGAGTCATGGATGGCATAACCGGCCGGGCATGTCAGCCTGAATCAGTCGAAATAGCGGCGAATCTCGGGCTCGCCGGCGTTCAGGTTACGCTTGGAAGCCAGCAGCCCTCAGGTGGACTGCTGCTCTCAGACCCGCAACTGCAGCGCGGCTACATCGAAGCGTCAAAGCGCTTCAACGTCGCGTTGCCCAATACCTACTTGGACGTTCTGCACAGGGATTGCCTGAAGGACGACAGTACCCAGGCGCTGCATTGGATTCGTGAAGGTTTGAGCATCACAAAAGCGCTTGGGGCGAATGTGTTGATGCTGGTGTTCTTTGGCAAGTGCGCCATCGAAAAAGCGCCGGAGCAGAAAGCCGTTATCGAGCCGCTGCGCGAGGCGTGCCGCATGGCGCAGGATATGGGAATCGTTCTTGGTTTTGAAAACACGATTTCGGCGCCTGCCAACATCGCCATTTTGGACGCCGTGAACTCGCCCGCGTTGAAGGTTTGGTACGACATCGGCAACTCGACCAATGTCGGTCACTTCAACGTTCCCGAGGAGATCCGTCTGTTGGGACGCGAACGGATCTGCGCGTTTCACATCAAAGACAAAGGCTATCTCGATGCCGGCGCGGTTCCCGTTCGCGGCGCACTCGAAGCGATCCACGATATCGGATTTCAGGGCTTCGCCATGCTTGAAACGCCCTCTCCGACCGGCGATCACGTCGCGGACCTCCGCCAAAATTTAGAAATTCTGCGGCGCGACATGGCGGATGTAAAGAGCGGGCCAGCGAACAAATAAAATGTACAAACAGTTGAAATACTCCGCGGGCGTGCTGCTCGCGTTATCGTTGGCCGTTAGCGCCCGCGCGGACTGGCCCACCTACGGCCATGACTCGCAGCGTTCCGGCTCAGCGCCAGAGGAGACGAAGATCTCCGTTGCCACCGCACCCTCGTTGCACTTGCGATGGACGGCGAAAGTGGAAAACGAATCGTTCCGGCTGTCGGCGCTTACCGCGCCCGTGGTGGCGACGCAAGTAGCCATCGGCGACCTACAGCATACGGTCGTCTATGTGGCCGGAATCAAAGGCAGCGTCTTCGCGCTTGACGCAGAAAAAGGAACGCTGCTTTGGACGCATACATTCCGCTCCTCCGTGTTGCCTGGAAAGGGCCGCTATCAAGGAACGTTTCTTTGCCCCAATGGCATAACGGCCACGCCGGTGATTGATCGTAAGACGAATCTTTTGTATGTCATCGCTCCGAACGGCGCTTTGTACGGACTCGATCTTGGAAACGGAGCTGTTCGCTATGGGCCGGTGCACTTCGTTGCCGCATACTCGAAGAACTGGAGCTTGAATCTGGTGGACAACGTCGTGTATACGACACTCGCGCAGGGCTGCGGCGACGGGATCTCGGGCGTGTATTCAATTGACATCAGCGATCCGCAGCGCCCACTCATTCGGGAACTTCTACTCTCGAAAACCGATACGGCGGGCTTGTGGGGGCGAAGCGGCCCGGTGATCGGCGACAACGGCCGCGTTTACGGCGCGACCGCAGACGGCAACTTCAATCCGAGCAACGGAGATTACTCGCTTTCCGTCTTCTCGGCTTCGCTTCCGGACTTGAAGTTGGAGTCTTACTTTCTTCCGCACAATTGGGATTACCTCAACCGCCGCGACTTGGACCTGGGCGCAACTAGCCCGCTGTTCTTCGGATGGAATGACCGGAACTACGTCATACACGGAGCAAAGGAAGGCTTTCTCTACATCTTCGATGCGGACCATCCTGGCGGGGCGGACCACGAAACGGTTCTGTACAAGTCGCCGCGTCTGGGCAATGACAAGCAGGAATGTTGCGTGGGACACGGCGTGTATGGCGCGATGTCCACCGCCAAGGACGATGACGGGCAGACCTGGATTTACGTTCCGATGGGAGGCGCCCCGTCGAAAGCCGCGCCCACGTTTCCATCTGTGAATGGCGACGTAAAGATGGGCAGCATTATGGGGTTTAAAGTGGCTGGCGATTCCGATACCCACAACCCAAAATTGGAACCCGGCTGGATCACCGGTGGCTTCGATTTACCCGATCCGCCGATCGTCGCGAACGGCGTTGTGTTTGCCGTATCGACAGGTGAGAATACGCGAGGTTCGGACGCAGCGCGCCTGCTAAACACTCATCCGGCGGTGCTGCGCGCGATGGATGCGAAAACGGGCAGGGAATTGTTCAATAGCGGGGATGATATTAAGAGCTGGGTTCATTTCAGCGGCTTGGCCGTGACCGACGGGATGGTTTTCGCGGTGGACCACGATTCGAATGTGTACTGCTTCGGGTTGCCGGATAAAAATCACGCAGCACACTGAGAAGAACCCATGCACTTAAGCCGCAGATCATTTGTAAATGGGTTGTTGGCCGCCCCTCTTGCTTCAAGATTTGCCCAGGCCGCCGCGACGGCGCCGCCGATGAAAATTACGGCGATTGAAACGGTGTTCTGGCGTTCGCGTAACGACGCGCCGTTTTGGCCGCATTGGACTTGGGTCAAGATCACCACGGATGCAGGTCTCTCGGGCATTGGTGAAACCTATCCGCGTAATACGGCGGAAGCAGCCGCCATTCATGGCGCCGCGCAATCGCTGATCGGCCACGACCCTCGGGACATCGAACGCATCTGGGCCGATCTGTATCGTTCGTTCGACTTCAATATCAGCGGAGGCGCCGAGATCCGGGCTTTGAGCGCCATCGACCTCGCGCTCTGGGACCTATTAGGCAAATCTCTGAACGCGCCCGTGTATCGCCTGATCGGCGGCAAAGCAAACCCACAGGTCCGGCTCTACAACACATGCTTCCCCTATAAATACGATTTCAACCGCGAGCCCGACCGCATCATGTGCGAACTGATCGAAACGCGGGGCATCAGAGCCATAAAGATCTGGCCGTTTGACGGCGCTGCGCAGGAGAGCAAGAACCAGAGCATCACGTGGCAGGGCATTGACAAAGGGCTTGAGCCGGTCAAAAAACTGCGCGATCAGTTCGGCTCTTCCATCGAGATCGCTATCGAGCTCCATGCCCAGTGGAATCTGCCGTCGGCCATCCGCATTGCGCACGCGCTTGAGCCGTACCAGCCCATGTGGCTCGAAGACATGCTGATGCCCGGCAACTTCTCCCAGTATCACGAACTCGCCGCAGCCACATCGCTGCCTTTGATCGCAGGTGAGCGCATGGCAGGCAAAATGCAATTCGAGGAACTCTTAGCCTCGCGGACCGTCAAGTACGTGATGTTCGATATGACGTGGTGCGGAGGTTTGACCGAAGCGCACAAGATCGCCGCCATGGCCGATGCGTACGAACTGCCCATCGCTCCTCACACGGCAGGTGGCCCGCTTTTGTTCTACGCTTCGACGCACCTGACGACGGCGTCCCCGAATGTCTGGATACAGGAAAGCTGCCAACGATTTTACGAACGGGACTGGCCCGCGATGCTGGAGAACCCAATCAGCCCAAGGGACGGGAAGATTCAAGTTCCGGAAGAGCCCGGCTTCGGTATGAAGATAAAACCCGAGGCATGGAATCATCCTGCCTCCATACACCAGATCAGCGGCCGGGCTTAGCGCAGACGTTCCCATTCGCCAGAAAGCGGCGGGTATTGATCCCGAGGCTGTTCAATGATTTGACGGATGCGGTCTTCGGCGGTGCGGATTGACTGGCCCTCCAGGACGGAAAGTCTGGTTGTGTACTCTCGCGTTTCGCCGTGCTCCAGCCAAATCAATTCGTTCCGCTCTTTTGCGAAACTCTTTCCGAGAACGTGGTTTGTGGCGGGTTCAATCCCGACTGTGTACTGCCCTTCTTGAAAATTCTGCCACTCAATATGGCAAGGGAACTCTTTCTTGTTTACTTCGAGTAAAAGCCCGAGTCCCTTTCCGTTATCGAAGCTGTCGTTGACAACCGCAACGGGTATTTTGCCCTCGCCGTCAGCCGCCAGAGAGTGTTCCCAAACCTGTTCTACGAAGCCGCTTCGTGGAGCGGGAAACGTATTGTATCCGGCGTTCTGAGCACGATAGGATTGTTCGTGTGATGCCCAAACCGCGTGCTTCACGGGCGCCAGATAGCGGCTTCCCTCACTCAAAACGGGATAGCCGACGTTGATGTGATAGAGCAGCATGTGCGGGGTCCGGCAGAATCCATGATTGGTGACCCGATCGCGAATCAGAATTTCATTCGAGCCCACGCGCGATTCGATTCGCCGTAGCAAGTGCAGGTCTTCAGCAAATACGGCGGACTGCTGAACCAGCCCCTCGCAGAAGAGGACACATTCGTCATCATGCCATTGTTCGCCGTAGGCAAGCAACTTGCCGGGAATGGTGGAAATGCGGCCGTGGATCGAGTGCTTAATTGTCTTGCGATTCGGATAGAAGTAGTGCTCCGCGTTTTCAGACTCCGCCCCCAGGATGTGATCGAGACCGCAGGTGACGAGTAGACCGGAAAAAGAGCGAAGCCATGCCAGGCCGTCTTCTCCCTCGTATTCGTGGAAAGCCGGATGACGGAAACCTGCTGGGGAATGCCACCCGATTGCCGCCCCCCGGTATTCGCAATCGCCGATGTCGAAAGCTCGATCCGCAAGTACCGTGAATCTCAGTCCCGTTCCCGTTCGGAATTCGAGCAGGCGAATGCCTCTCTCCAGGCCATCACTGCATTCCATTAACCGGACGCCGCCGAATTGAGAAAGGCTTCCAGTGCGCTGCGCGAGAGCCAGCCGCGTCAGTTTTTCTCCGTAGAGGTTTGCCATTTAAGTGGAGTGAGATTAATGGACGGTTCCGTTGACAATTTCAGCAACCACCAAGTAGTCTCCTCCAAGCGCGGTAGGAAGGAAGATCGTTTGACCTACGGCGAGCATTTGGTGGGTCACGCTCATGTAGAGATGTACCGCCCGCTGTTCGGTATCAACAATCCAGACGGCCAAACATCCCGGATCGGAAAGGAAGAGATCTTTTTTCAAGAGCAGTTCGGGCCACGAATTCGATTCGGATTTGACCTCCACGACGAGTTGCGGACCTTCCTGCGGATAACCGCCATGTTCATCGGCGGAGACCCAGCGTTCCCGATCGATGACAAACACGTCGGGCCGCGGGCCTTCGCCTATTCCGAGGTTGATCGTCGTATGGAGGCGCGCCACATAATCCGATGAAATGACGCGATCGAGCAATTTCTGAAGTTGAATGCAGAGGTCTTGATGACGCCGATTGGGGCTGGGTGACAAAACTATCTCTCCGTTTATAAGTTCGTCACGCCGGCCCAAGGGAGCCTCATACCGCTGGTATTCCGTGAACGTCATCTCTCTCATTATCCTCTCGGCTATAGCACGAGAATGCGTTTTCGAAATGACTTTTGATAGTTGAAGTTACGTGATACACTCAGATGTGCGGACGCGGATTCTCGGTGTAATTCCCGCCCGGTTTGCCTCCTCTAGATTCCCTGGAAAAGCTCTCGCCTCACTGGCTGGAAAGCCGATGGTGCAGCATGTTTACGAGCGCGCGAAAATGTCGCGTTACGTGGACGATGTAGTCGTGGCGACAGACGACGAGCGTATCGAATCGGCTGTTCGGGGGTTTGGCGGGCGGGTGCGAATGACTCGTTCGGATCACCCCTCCGGAACCGACCGATTGGCCGAAGTTGCATCCTCCGAAGCGGCCACCCTCTACGTTAATATTCAGGGTGACGAGCCTCTGATCGATCCGGAAGCGATCGATGCCGCGATACTCTCCGTTCTTGAAGAAGACTCGATGCCCATGGGGACACTCAAGAAGAGGATTTACGATCCGGCTGAAATTTCGAATCCGAACGTCGTGAAAGTTGTAACAAACCTTCGCAACGAAGCTATTTATTTTTCGCGGTCGCCGATTCCTTTCGAACGTGAAGGACGAGGCGGCCTTCCTCTATACTCCAAACATATTGGGCTGTACGTGTATAGGCGCGAGTTTCTGCTCAGCTATCCCGATCTACCGATTGGGCCGCTTGAAAATGCCGAACGGTTGGAGCAATTGCGGGCGCTCGAAAACGGCTTTTCAATTCGCGTGATGGAGACGGATTATGAGTCGCTCGGGGTGGATACTCCGGAAGATCTGGCGCGCGTGAATCAGTTGTTTACGAGTGTGGCCGATTCGGTTCAATTTGGTTTGTAGGAGATGAATGCCTAAGTACATATTCGTGACAGGCGGTGTGGTTTCATCACTAGGGAAGGGAATCGCCGCCGCGTCGATCGGCTGTCTGCTTGAGAGCCGCGGGCTGCGCGTCACTCTACAGAAATTCGATCCGTACCTGAACGTCGATCCAGGTACGATGAGCCCGTTCCAACACGGCGAAGTGTTCGTCACCGACGACGGCGCCGAGACCGATCTCGACCTCGGGCACTACGAACGGTTCACTCACGCCCCGCTGACCCAGAGCAATAATCTCACCTCCGGCCGCATCTACGAAACCATCATTCAGAAGGAACGCAGAGGCGACTATCTGGGCAAGACGGTCCAGGTGATTCCGCATGTCACGAACGAAATCAAAGCGGCGTGCCGTAAGGTGGCGGCCGAAGTCGATGTAGCAATTGTAGAGATAGGCGGAACGGTTGGTGATATTGAATCGCTTCCGTTTCTCGAAGCGATTCGCCAGATGCGGCATGAAGAAGGCCGAGAGAACACACTATTCGTTCATCTCACGCTGGTGCCGTGGATCGCCGCCGCTCAAGAATTGAAAACGAAGCCCACGCAGCACAGTGTGAAAGACCTGCGCGCCATCGGTATTCAACCCGATATCCTGCTATGCCGGTCGGAGCGGCAACTGACGGACGACGTGAAGGACAAAATCGCGCTGTTCTGCGACGTCGATGCGCAAGCCGTCATCACGGCTAAGGACGTTCAGTCCGTCTATGAAATTCCCATAATTTTCGCGGACCAGGGCATTGATGAAACGATTCTGCGGCTGCTGCATACGGAATCCGCCGCACCCGATCTGTCGCATTGGATTGAGATGGTAAACCGCATGAAAAATCCGGTGCGCGAGGTCAGCATCGGGTTAGTCGGCAAGTACGTTGAGTACGAAGATTCTTACAAGAGCCTGAAGGAATCTCTGCTTCACGCGGGCATCGCGCATCAGACGCGCGTGAACATCGAGTGGATTGAATCCGAACAAATGGAGTGGCCCGAGTGCCGCAAGTACCTGCGGCGTTTCGACGGCATTCTCGTCCCGGGTGGGTTTGGGAAACGCGGCGTAGCGGGCATGTTAAATGCCATTCGCACCGCGCGCGAGGATAAGATTCCATACTTCGGTATCTGCCTCGGTATGCAGACGATGGTGATCGAGTTCGCCCGCAATGTTTGCGGACTGGTTGACGCCGATACGACCGAGTGCAACGCGGCCACACCCTATCGCGTGATTTACAAACTGCGTGAACTGAAGGGCGTGGACGAACTGGGCGGCACCATGCGTCTGGGCGCTTATCCGTGCCAGCTTGCAGAAGGAAGTTTGGCTCAGCAGGCTTATGGCAGGGACGAAATCAGCGAGCGTCATCGCCACCGCTACGAATTCAATCGCGAATTCGAAGGTATCCTGACGAGCCACGGCCTTCGTCTCACCGGTCAGACGCCAGATGGCGTGTATGTCGAGATCTGCGAATTGGTGGACCACCCGTGGTACCTCGGATGCCAGTTCCATCCGGAATTTAAATCGAAGCCGCTTGAGCCGCACCCCCTCTTCACATCTTTTGTAGGAGCGGCGCTCGCTCATCGTGAAGAGAAGGCCCGGTTGGAAATTATCTCTCCGCAAGAGGAACTTGCCGACATGCGCGAGTACTCGCACATCGAATGAACCGTACAGTTGCGGCAGGTGCCGGCGCCGGGAACGTCGCTTTTTCAAACGAGTTACCCTTAGCGTTCATCGCGGGACCTTGTGTCATCGAGAGCGAAGAACACGTGCTGCGCATGGCTTTGGCAATTCGCGACGTACTGGGCAGTTTCGTGTTCAAAGCCTCGTTTGATAAAGCCAATCGCAGCAGCGCAAACTCCTTCCGCGGGCCTGGGCTGAAGGAAGGGCTTCGGATTCTCGATTCCGTGCGAGGGCTTGGGATTCCCGTTCTCACCGATATTCACGAACCGGGACAGGCAGAAGCTGCCGCGATGAGCGTGGACATTTTGCAGATCCCGGCGTTTCTATGCAGGCAAACGGATCTACTGCTAGAGGCCGGCAAGACTGGGCGAGTGGTCAACATTAAGAAAGGCCAGTTCGTCTCGCCATCCGATTTCGCCCATGCCGCGGAAAAGGTTTCGAGCACCGGAAACGACAACATCATACTGACGGAACGTGGATCTTCTTTCGGCTACAACAACCTGGTGGTGGACATGCGAGGGCTGACGATTATGGCATCGACCGGCTACCCCGTGGTCTTCGATGCCACCCACAGTGTTCAGCTCCCCGGCGCTGCCGGAAGCACTTCGGGCGGCCAGCCTCAGTTTATAGAGCCTTTGGCGCGCGCCGCTACGGCAGTGGGGCTGGCGGGTGTTTTTGTCGAAGTCCACGATGCGCCGGAAAGAGCGTTGTCGGATGGAGCAAACGCGTTGCATCTGAATCTCTTGGCCGGATTTAGCCAGCGGCTCCGCTTGGTCGATGCGCTGGTCAAATCTTTTTGAGACACTTTTGAGACAACGGTCGGGCCTCCTTGCGCGTCGTATTATGGTGAAGTTCAATGGTAAATAGTATGTTCTCGCGTCTTCGAAATCGCCCAAACCGTCAGCAAGGCTTCTCGCTGATTGAGTTGCTGATCGTGATCGCGATCATCCTGATTATTCTTTCCTTCGGTGTACCTCAGTACAACAAAGTGCGCATGAACGCGCAGGAGACAGGCGCGATTCAGGGCATCAGCACGATTAACAAGGAGGAGGTTCAATACTATTCGCAGTTCAATCAGTACGCCACTCTTCCGCAGCTTGGCCCGCCCAGCGCCGGAGCCGCCGAAGGACCGGCATCGGCTGGATTGATCGCCGCGAGTCTCGCCGGTGGAACCTCGGGCGGTTACAATTTCACGGTTACCCTGACCCCGACTGGATATTCTGTTTCCGCCGTCCCCAAGGCGTTTAACAGCACTGGCCGCCGTACTTTCTATTCCGATCAGACCGGCATCGTTCGCCAAAACTGGAGCGCCGATCCCGCCACTGAACGAAGCGACGAACTAAAATAGCGGTCTCGTCCGAACCGGTCGCGCAATAATGCCAGTTGACCGATGAACTGGCTCAAATACTCTCTTTGTTCCATTGTATTTCTGGCGACGGCACTTGCCGGGGAACAGCCCTCGGCTCTGGATTTGACCGCCGCTCTGCAGCACATCACGCTTGATCCTCAGGATACTTACCACGTCCGCGATGTGCGTCTGCGGCGCGGAGACATCAGCATCTACTTTAATGAAGGCGTGCTTTCCTTCGCTACGGCGGTCGATGGAAGAAGAATTGCCGCCGTCTTTACAACGAAAGGCGTGGACGCGGGCGATGCCGAGATTTTGGTCATGCCGCCGCAAGCGGCCGAACGCGCGTCGCTTGCCACCTTCACGAAGTCTCCAAATTTAGATGAGCACTTTTCGTCGGCCATTCTATTCTTCTCCGATGGCGCCAGGGAAGAGGTTCTCGACCAGCTTTCTCAGCGGACGCTGGGGAAAGCGCCGGAGATCGCTATGGAACTTGCGCCGAAAATCGATCCGATCCTGCAGCGCGCGAGTTCTCAGATCAGCACGAGGACAATCGAGTCGCTACTGGACGCCCACGCACCCCGTAATGGGTTTTTCTTCTCGATGATCCTGGGCCGTGAATTGGGCACCTTCGATCTGCTTTACGAGCCAGAGGGTTTGGAACCGGTTACGTTAGGGCAGGTTAAATCAGACAAGAACAGTGCTTCACACTTTGAGCTTTGGACAGCTTACCGGCCCCGGCGGGCGCCCACTTACGTAACTCCGCCGGCCCTGATCGCCGACTATCGAATTGACGCAACGATCAAGCCAGACCTGTCGCTCGATGCAACTGCCGCCTTCACGATTACCGCGCGGCCGGACTGCGGGCGTGTCATTCCGCTCAACATGACCAAGCGGCTGAAAGTGGAATCGGCCAAACTGGACGGACAACCGGTCGAGTTCTATCAGAACTATTCCGCCGATTTTTCCGCCGCCGATACAGACAGCGAATTTCTGTTGGTGGCGGCGCAACCGCTTACTCCAGGCCGCACTTACAAAGTGGAAGTAAAGTATGGCGGATCCGTGATTCGCCGCATCTCCGAGTCGTCTTACTTTGTCAGTGAGCGGAACATCTGGTACCCGCATACAACGCCCATGCTGACGAATTTCGACCTTACCTTCCATTTCCCGGATCGGTTTGGATTGGTATCTACGGGTGAACTGACCAGCGATACCGCCGCGAATGGGATTCGAACCGTTCACCGCACGACCGAAGTGCCGGAGCAGTTGGCGGGATTTAACCTGGGCGAGTACAAATCGCTGGCGCTGGAGCGCGGCCCTTACAGAGTGGAGTGCTACGCCGATAAATCAGCGGCGAAGGACATGAATGGTATTCCCCAGGCCTGCGAAGGCATCCTCGACCGTTACACCCGCGAATGGGGCAAGCTGCCGATCCACACTCTCGCGGTAACGCCGATCGCCGGCTATTTCGGGCAAGGTTTTCCTGGACTGATTTATCTATCGAGTACTGCCTATATGCCGGAGCATGACCGTCCCAATGAGGTCCGCAACGAACGGGCCGATACATTCTTCTCGGACGTTCTGCTGCCCCATGAAATCGCCCATCAATGGTGGGGCAATATGGTGAGTTCGGCCAGCTACAGAACTGAATGGCTTATGGAATCCATGGCCAACTACTCGGCGCTGCAGTTGCTGGAAGAGAAAAAAGGAGAAGCGGCGCTGACGGCTATGATGGGCCAATTTCGAGACGATCTGCAGCGCACGGTTGACGGAAAGGCGGTCGAGTCGTTAGGTCCCGTCGATTTCGGTTTGCGCCTGCTGGATGCACAGGGTGAGATGGCCTGGCACACTATCGTCTACGAGAAGGGCACGTGGATCTTGCACATGCTACGCGAGCGCATGGGAGACGAGGGGTTTCATAGGATGCAACTCGAAATGCTGCGGCAATACTCAGGGAAACCGATTACAAACGAAGAGTTCCGGAAGGTGGCAAGCGCTTTTATCCCCGCCGGACAGCCAGACCGGGAACTCGGCACGTTCTTCGACACCTGGATCTACGGCACCGGAATTCCTACAATTCGCCTGAATCGGACCGGGTCAAGCCGCGGGTCAACTATAGAGGTGAGCGGGGTGGACGAGGCTTTTACAGCCGATTTGCCGCTACGCTGCAAGACAAAGAAGGGTGAAAACGTGAAGTGGATGCGTATTGTGTCGGGGAGCAACCCGATCCCGGATTCCGGGCAAGTGCACGCTTGTCGGTTGCCTTCCCCGTCCGAGTATTTGTACGTGGAATAAAGCCCGATCACGCCCGCTAGTAAACCTTTTGACGTGAGGTCTCGTTCTGTTAAGCGGATATGATTGGGGCGATGGCGGGTGAACTGGAAGGTGAGATCCGCGCCAGTGCACAGGTTGGCGAGTTCAGCAGTTGGATGGCGTCCGAACAGAGGCGGGTCTTCCTGCTTTGCCGACGTTTGCTGCAAGACGCTGAAGAAGCGGATTCCGCTACTCAGGACGTCTTCTTCAAGGCGTACCAGGCTTTAAACAAACAGGGCGCAGAGGCGCTGGACCTGGACAACCCGCGCAAATGGGTGACGCGCATCGCGGTGAATACTTGTCTGGATCGTCTGCGGTCCAAAGCATGGAAAATCTGGCAGCGCCGGCCAGATCCTGAAGACGAGCGGGTCATTCTCGACATGACGCCGGGTTTGGCGCCAGATGCGGAAAGCCAGATTTTTGCAAAGCAGATCCAGCAACGTTTGGACGCGGCACTTGCGAAGCTCTCCGAGCGTCAGCGGGTGGTTTTTTCGCTTCGCCATTACGAGGCCATGGCTCTGGATGAGATTGCGAGCGCGCTTAAACTGGATTTGGGAACGGTGAAGGCGCACTTGTTTCGGGCCATTTCGAAGCTGCGCGGAGATTTGAAGGATTTGTATATGGCGCGTGGGGAGAATGTGCGGAGGGAAGTATGAGCGTCGAGTCCAAAATGCCGGCACACTGGACAGATGACCAATTGATCGAGCACCTATACGGTATTCGCGCGGAAGACGGGCATTTTTCGTTTTGCCGGCATTGCCGTGAGCGGGCTTTGGCCATGCAGTCCAGGCGGCAATCCATCGAAGACAAGTTCGGAGCGGAGGATGAGGTAAGCTTTGATTTTCTTGCGGCCCAACGCCGCAGGATTCACGCTCGGCTCGATCAAACGGCTAAGTGGTGGCAGGTGTTCCATGTGAGGCGATGGGCTCCCGCTGCGGCCGCCTTGTTTGTGATGGGCGCCGGATTGGTAGTAATGAAGGAAACACAGCCGCTTGGAATGGGCGGTCACGCGCGGCAAGTTGTCAAGGCGAATGTTTCGGACGCGCAGCTTGCCGCCGAGGTGAGCCAGCTTGCCGACGATTCCGAACCCAGTCCGACGGCCCCGCTACAAGCCCTATTTGAAGAATGATGATTCCACAAAGAATGCGGAACGCGTTTTTAGTTTTGTCGTTATGTCTAACGGCTACGCTGCCTCTTGCGGCGCAAAACACTACCAATTTGCCGTGGTGGACAAGTCCGGTCGTAAGCGACCTTGGTCTCAGTCAGGAGCAGACTCAAAAGATCCGGGAGATTGTACGTTCTTACCGCAACCGTTTATTCGATGCGCGCAATAATGCCGGCAAAGCCGAAGCGGAACTGCAGGATTTGCTAAACGATCCCACGGTGAATGTAGCGGCGGCGAAACCCGCTATTGAGCGGCTGGCCCAGTCGCGTGCGGAGACTACGCGCGTTTTTACTCAGATGAGCGTTGAGGTGCGAAGCGTTCTGACTCTCAATCAATGGCGGGAAGTAGTGAAGCGATGGGCGGAAGTGCAGAAGACCAGAAAAAACAGAGATACCGAGGTGGCTCCGTAGCAAAGTTGTTCCACTTCTCTCTCAGAATCCCACAGGACCTGGAGCGCTGGTTTTCTTCAACCAAATGCTTGCGCCACAGTTCTTTAGACATAAGGGCATATGCTCCTCAAGAAGATCGGCGAAGCGGCGATACATCAAGTGGTTGAAGTAGATTATCTTAAACGAGGAATTGTATTGCAAGAACGCTCGTAGCACGTATACTTCGTTCCACGATCTCTCATCTTTTAAGATCCAGTCCGGCGGATACTCGAACGGGTACGGAATGTCGTGAATATGCACGATGACGCCCGGGTGCAGCGCAGGAAGAATCCGAAACAAGTAATCGTTTACATCGCTTCCAGTTTTGGCTACATGGGACGAATCAATAAACAAGATATCGTTTCCCGATAATTCCCTGAAGAGAGCAGTGGGGACATCCTGCAAGGCCTCACAGCGCAGGTGCGATTGGTACTTGTCGTCTTCTCTCAAAAGGCGTTTCAGTGCTTGTGGATACGGATCTATGAAGGTCAGGTTTATGGATCCGTCAAAGAACCGGTCATTCGTATCCATCAGCAAGCAGGAAGAATAGCCGGATCCTACTTCGACGATTCTTTTCGGTTTGAAATGCCGCATCATGCCGAACAAGGTGATTGCGTCACCGTAGGAAAAGCTAGGATTTTTGTAGTGATATCGGAAGCCCTGTTCGGGCTGATCCGAAAAGGGGAGATCGGGATAAGCTGAAGCGATTTCAAAGAACATTTCCTTCAGCGCGACTACATCGATCTGAATGTCCTCCTGATCGCTCAGTTCGCTTGTGGCGTGTTGTTTGAGAATGCGCTGGACCCGGTCGTCATAAGGATTCACAATAGGCGAATAGAACTGGCGGCGAGAACGCAGCCCGTGCCGGATTGTTCTGAATAACCTGTTCATTTGGTGTGATGCGGCATTAAATTCCGGCGCGGCCGAGCGGCGTGACGGCAACGGTATCCTTCTCGCAATTGCTATCAGCAACACCCGCCGAGTGCGTGCCTCTGCCACATACGGCGAGCAGTTTGTCATCCGCGCCTAACGGACAGCCTGAATACCTGCTTACGCTCGAACTCCTGGAGTGTTCGCTTCGGAGGCTTCTTCGAAATCTCCCGCGTCCTGCGGCAGGTCCTCCGCAACGTGAAAATCGAGCAGGTCGCCGACTGCGTCGAATCGCGCCTCAAACGGTTCGGACACAACTTTGGCGTTGGGTGCGAGCTTCGAAATCAGATTCTCACTTACCGCCATGTGCACCAGTTCCATGGTGTTCTTGATGCGGCAGTATGTGACTTCGGAGAGGTCGAGTTTGCCAACCGTCGGAGCGAGTATCGAAAGTACTTCTCTGTCCGTTGCGAAGTGAGCCGGGGTCCGAATACAAGCCGGGGTGTTCGCAGTGAACGAATTGATGTAAGTGGGCGCCCAGTCCACGTCGTTCACAAGCCGGTCGTGAACAACATCCGCCATCCCGAGGCCCACTGCGCTGTGATAGGTCAGGCTGCTTAGACCTCGCGCATAGATGCGGTGGATATAAGGCGTGTCGGGCCAGGGGTTGTAGTGCCCATTGACGCTGCGGTTGATCACCTTCGAGTCCATGCCGGCGCCGCTTATATTCTTGCCGATCTCATCAACGATAAGAATGTCGATTTCCGCGGCGGGCAGCTTCGCCATCCACGACTTCACTTCAGCCAACAGCCCCTCTTCGCGCGCCACCATCGCTTCAAGGCCTTGTGATCCAGAGATGGCTACGAGCCCCGCTGTTTCGTGGTGCGCATCTTCGAGAATTGCCAGACCGCCTAGCACCTTGCCACACGAAAACAGTTTTGCTCCTACGGAACGGATCGTCCGCTCCAGTCCAATGCGGTAAGCGAAGTTGTGATACTGCTGGGCGCCCGCTAATTTTCCGAGCCCGATCGCCATCATCTTAAATAGCCCGCTCTCAATCGTCCCGGCGAAATCGGTGTGCCACTTGATGCGCGGCAGCAGGAAGATGCCGTCCGCCTCGTAGCCGTTCTTGTCTATGTAGACTTGGATGCCTTCCGGCGTCGTGCCTACTTCCAGGACATCGAGCGAACTGACGACCGGAACGCCCATAGTCGCCTCGTGGATGCCGTAGTGAGCCAGCACGTCCGCCTGACCCTCCGCCGTTGCCGCACCGTGCGTTCCCATGACGGGGATGATAAATGGATTTGCGCCCTGCGCTTTCCACCACTCGACAACCGACTTAGTGATTGTGCCGATGTTCGCGATGCCGCGGCTGCCGACTCCGACTGCAATACGAGCGTTCTTCGGCACGCGCGAGGCGAAGTCCGACTTCGAAAGCTCCGTAAAAACGTGTTCGCGGATATTGCGGATCGCCCGGTCGGGGAAACACTGCTCGATGCGGACGAATTTAGGCAAGCGCACTGGGGCCATGATTTAAGGATATCTCCGGCCGTTTACCCGTTTGCGCGTCACGGCCAACTGTAAGCCGCTGGTTCCTTCTTCGAGCGTATAGAACCGGTCCGCTTTGATGTTTTGAAATCGTTGACTGGCGCCACCGGGCCAATCCACTTCGATAGAGTCGATGCGGGGAACCGCACCCAGTCCGAAGTGCGCGCGTAGATCGTTTTGGGAAAGATAGCTTCCGCCGCCCTGGATTTCACGCAACTGCGTTAGGCCGTTAGACCGGACTCTCACGCGAGCGCCGATTGCATCGCGATTGTTCCGTGTGCCGATCAGCTGACGTTGACGAAATGATTAGCGTCCCCGGAATTGCGCAGCAGCGAGGGCGCATCGTCGTTGTTCCCGACTACAATACCGATACGCCCGTTGTTGTCGAAATCGGCGAACGCTGCTCCGCGCCCAAGGTGAGGGACCGAAAAACCGCTGCCCGCCGATCCAGTCGCATTCGAAAAGTCTCCGTGGTGATCGTTGTGAAAGAGCAGATTCAGTTGCCGGTAGTGGGTGCCCTGACTGCGATTTTCAATGCCTGGATACACGTGGCCGTTGGCGATGAATAGATCGAGCCACCCATCGTTATCGTAGTCGGCTAGACCGCCCCCGAATCCCAGGAAATGAATCGTAGCCGCGGAGATGCCGGCGTGCCTCGTGACCTCTTCAAAGATGCCGCCGCCCCTGTTGCGCCAAAGGTGATCGCCCTGTTCCTGAGAGTCTGAAACGTAGAGGTCAAGCAGCCCATCGTTGTTGTAGTCTCCCAGCGAAATGCACATGGCCGCCATGGTTCCGCCGTCTTCATTCAACGCAACACCGGCGGGCATGCCGATTTCCCGGAATGTCCCATTGTGCTCGTTGTGATAAAGGTACAGTTCTTTGCCGTCATTGGCGACGAAAAGATCCTGCCAACCGTCGTTGTCATAGTCGGCCGCGCCCACTGACAAATTCTTGCCATTTGGCTGATAAATACCGGCAGCCTTTGTGACGTTCGTGAAGGTGCCATCGCCATTGTTGTGATAGAGCACCGCGGCTGTTCCTGAGTAGGTCTGCGGCGGACAGCTTGATTCCACACCCGCGAATAGGCAGGTCTGCTTGGAGTCCGGTCCGAAGTTAACATAACCGCCTGCGTAGAGATCGAGACGTCCATCGTGGTCGTAGTCGAAGAAAACCGCGCCTGTGTGGAAGACCGTTCCGAAGTCCATGCCATCGACGTGCGCTGTGGTGGTGACGTCGGTGAACGTGCCATTGCCGTTGTTGTGATAGAGAACATTGCGGCCGTATTGCGTCACGTATAAATCGGGATAGCCGTCGTTGTCATAATCGCCCCAGACGCAGCCGAGTCCGTAGGCGTCGCCTGGAACCCGGGCCGAATCCGTGACATCAGTGAACGTTCCGTCGGCGTTGTTACGATAGAGCGCATTTCGAACTTTGATGCCGCGCCCGTAGCGGTCGCGCCCGTTGACGAAGTAAATGTCCTGCCAGCCATCGCCATCGAAGTCGGCCCCGCACACGCCCGGCCCCGCACACGCCCGGCCCCGCACACGCCCGGCCCCGCTTCCTCAAGGATTGTGGCGACGCCCTTATTGCCTTTAAAGTGGACGAAGTTTATACCGGATTGCTTGGCGGTGTCCGTGAATGTGTAAGGCTGCTGAGTTGCCGCGACGGCGGCGAGAAGCAGCGCAGCCAAACACGGAGCGGCCCGCAAGAAAGAAAGCATGTGTCCTCTGGATAAAATCAGGATAAAAGAAGAACCCGCCCGAGTCCTTGTTTCGACTCGGGCGGGTTTCGTGGTTACTGCTGGTGAACTTGTCTAGAAATACAGCTTCCCGGCGAGTTGGAACACGCGGGGATCGTAGACACTGGTGACCTTGCCGAAGTCACTCGCCGTATAAGTCGAGCTGACGCCATTGAACTGGGTGTGGTTGAAGGTATTGAACGTTTCCACACGGAGTTCAAAGCGGCTGCCGCGGGATTCGCTGAAGGTAAAGCTCTTGAAGAGCGATATATTCCAGTTCTGGCGTCCGGGGCCGCGGAAGGCGCCCTTTGTCAAGTTGCCCCATTGGCCGTATGCGGGCTTGGAGAATCCTGAAGGATCAATCCAGTCGTTGATCGTATTCGGCTGTGAAACGGTAGAGCCGACATTCGGACGGTTGGTGGCGTTCGGAATGCCGTTGCTGCCCTGAGCTCCGCCCAAGTTGATATTAAGCGGTAAACCACTCTCCGCAGTCAGAACTCCGGAGAGCTCCCACCCTCCGAGAGTACCCTTCAGAAGTTGGTTGTCGCTGTTTCTGAAGATAGGAAGATCGTAGACGAAATCAGCGAAAGCTACATGAGTACGGTCGAAATTGCTCAGACCGTAATCGTAACCCCTATTATATGGGTCCGAAACGTTCGCGAGATCGCCGTTATTGTTGCCAAAAACGGGGTCGATCGAGCGCGACAGCGTATACCCAAATTGCAAAGTGAGGTCTTTCTTGACCTGCGTATGAAAATCCACTTGAAGCGAGTTGTAGTGGGAGTTCT
>JALYVD010000104.1 GCA_030853405.1 Acidobacteriota bacterium
TGCCTGTCCTGGTTTGAAACGACACTTACCCTAAGAAAAAACGGGGGATTCTCACCCCTCCGGTGCAATAAAGTTCGCCTGTTTCCCACTGATATCTCGGTGATGCGATTTCTCCGATTATCTCTACCTCTGGCGCTAAGTACTTTTTTGTGGGTCTCTTTTGCGCAGCCCGCACAGCTTGGCGGTTCTTCCCGGAACGAAACGACCGGAGGCGGCAGAGGAAATGCTCCGAGAGGCCCTGTTTACGTTCCGCTCGACAGCTGGGTTTATCCGGCCCTACAAAGACTCGCCGCTCTGGGGTATATTCCCGATCAGGTGTCGGACATGGCTCCATGGACGCGCGATGAATGCCGACGTCAGACAGAAGAGGCGGTGGAACTGGCCGAGGCAATGCCCTCGAACGAGGCATTGCGGCTCTTGGACGACCTAAAGGCCGAGTTTTCCGAAGGCCAGAACAAAACTGAATTGCGTTTGGAATCGCTCTACACGCGAGCTTTGGTGATTCAAGGTACTCCGCTGCGTGACAGCTACCACTTCGGCCAGACCGTGACCAACGATTATGGCCGGCCTTACGACAAGGGGCTCAATTCCGTGGTGGGCTTCTCAGGTTATGCCTCGTCGGGCAGATTTTCCGCTTACCTACGGGGAGAGTACGAGCAAGCCCCGGGGCGTCCCGCCTATTCGCAGCAGGTGCAAAACTTCGTCTCAGCCACGGACGGGAACCCTCTTCAGCCCGCTCTGGCGACTGCTTCGGCCAGCCGGTTCGAACCGCTCGAAATGTATGTGGGCGTCCAGCTCGGGTTCGAGAACGTTACTTTTGGCAAGCAGGCACTCTGGTGGGGGCCGGGCGAAGATAGCGCGTTCGCTTTCAGCAACAATGCCTCTCCGTATTACATGTTGCGCTTACAGCAACATCCACTCGCCCTACCAGGACGCTTGGCCCGGTTTGCACAGATCAGAACTGAGATCGTCTTCGGCGAACTGGCTGGTCATCAATGGCCTGCCAGGCCCTATGTGAATGCGCAGAAGATTGCGTTGGATTTGCCGCTGGGGCTGGAACTCGGGTTCACCCGGTCCGCCTTCTTTGGTGGTGTAGGGCGTCCGCTCTCGTTGAACTCGCTTTACCAGAGTTTTTTCGGCGTCAGCAGCGTGGATTTTGGACCATATGGATATCCGGACGCGCCAGGGGACCGACACAGTGGCTTTGATTTTCGGTGGCATCTGCCAGGGGTACATCATCTGATCACGATCTATTCGGATTCGTACGCCGACGACGATCCAAATCCACTCGACAACCCAAAGCGATCGGCCTGGGCGCCGGGCATTTACGTGTCGAGAATTCCCGGTCTCCCCGGTCTCGATCTCCGCTTTGAGACCTATGCGACGTGGCTCTACCGCGCCGATGCCGGCGGCAATTTTCTGTATTGGAACAATCAGTACCACGATTCCTATACGAACAACGGAAATCTGCTCGGAAGCTGGGTGGGAAGAGATTCACGGGCCTACGTAGGGACATCCAATTACTGGTTTTCAGCCAAAACAAAGCTGCAAGGGCAGTTCAAGCAGATCAAGGCGGGTAATCAATTTTTGCCCGGCGGCGGCACGCAGACGGATGTCTCGATTGCTGCTCAATGGGCGCCCCGTCCGGAGTGGCTGCTCAACGCACAATTCCAGGGCGAACGGTATGACATCCCAGTACTTGGAGGCGTCCGCCGTGACGCGCTGGCCTCTCTGCAAGTCACATTCAGCCCCGAAAATTGGTCGCTGAAGCGCTAGCATCGCACTCTCTTACAGCGGCCACAACAGGTCCTATCCCCAGATTTAACAGTGGAGATTTCCCTAAAGGGAATAGCACTACTCTAAGGAACTCAGACAGTGATGATAAGCAATTTTTTCCGTTCATGGAACTGCCAACCGGCTATTCAGAAGACATTCGCGATTTCTGGCGTAGCTCTGATCCTTTCCACGTCGGCCAGCGCGCAAATGCCGCTCGACGATTCGCTGGAATCGCAAATCGGCCAGACGAAAATGCTACGAAAGAGTCAGGCTGACACGCCGACGTTGTCTTCGGACTGCCAGGAAGGCGATCGGGCGGAGGATAACACCGCGTGCTCCCAAGGAATGGACGAGCAGAACGCTATGCCGAATTTCCCCCGCCGGCGCGGAGCCATGAACCTGCCGCGTTCTTCCCAGACCGGCACACGAACGCTAAGTGAGAACCCTTCGCCTTCAATACCGCCCGAGCCGCCTTCGGAGTTTCAGAATTTCGTTGAGAACTCCACCGGGCGCAAGCTGCCGGTCTTTGGTTCCTGGTTATTCGAGCGCGTCCCTTCGACCTTCGCACCGCTCGATAACATCCCCGTTCCTCCCGACCACACGATCGGACCGGGCGATCAGATTGACGTCCGCATTTGGGGACAGATCAATGCAGATCAGCGGCTTGTGGTTGACCGGACGGGCGCCGTCTTCATCCCACAGGTAGGCCGCGTAAATCTGTCGGGTTTGCAGTTCGCGCAGTTGGAAGGAGCGATTCGCAGCAGTGTTGGCCGCGTCTTTCGGAATTTCGAACTCAGCGTCAACATGGGCCAGTTGCGATCGATACAGATCTTCGTGATGGGCCACGCGCGGCGCCCCGGAACGTATACCGTGAGTTCACTCAGCACTCTGGTGAATGGGCTGTTCGTCTCCGGCGGTCCGTCGCAACAAGGTTCGATGCGAAACATTCAATTGAAGCGTGCTGGACAGCTGGTAACGAACTTCGATCTATACGACCTGCTTCTGCGGGGCGACAAGACTAAGGATGCCGCTCTTCAGCCGGGCGACGTTATATTCATTCCGGAAGCCGGCCCGCGGATCGCCGTGTCGGGCAGTGTCGAAAACTCCGCGATCTATGAGATTTCCGCGAACAGTACCCTTCGCGACGTATTAGCTTACGCAGGCGGCCTGTCGGCCCTGGCATCCGGCCAGCACGCGGTGCTCGAACGGATCGATGGCCGGGCGAGTCTTGAGTCCCGCAATATCAAGTTAGACGAGGCGGGATTGCAGACGCAGATTGAGAATGGCGACATCGTCAAGGTGCGGCAGATCGTTCAGCACTTCGATAAGACAGTGGCTTTGCGAGGAAACGTAGCGGATCCCGTTCGCTTGCCCTGGCACGAAGGGATGAGGATCAGCGACCTAATTCCCGACAAGCAGGCTTTGCTTACCAGGAACTATTGGACCGAACACGACCGCCTTTCGATGGGTTCAGCCGGTTTCCATGACGAAGTAAAGACTTCCGAAGGCGGGAAGTCGCTGGCGAGTGCTACTACAGCGGAACGAACTCTGATCGTGCGCCAATTTGCCACGAAGAATGACGTCCAGCCACCCGCCGCCGACATCAATTGGAGTTATGCCGCGATAGAGCGGCTCGACCCGCAAAGCCTTTCGACGCATGTGATCCCCTTTCACCTTGGGAAGGTCGTGGTCGAGCACGATGAGGCTGCCGATTTGGCGCTTCAGCCGGGCGATGTTATCACCATCTTTTCGAGCGCCGACTTTACGACTCCGCAAACGGAACAGACGCGGTACGTGCGGTTGGAGGGTGAAATACGTATGGCGGGCGTCTATTCAGTCCAGCCGGGAGAGACGTTGCGGGAGGTTATCGCGCGCGCGGGAGGCTTGACCGAGAAAGCATATCTGTACGGAGCGGAGTTTACTCGCGAATCGACACGCCGCGAACAAACCAAACGCTTCGCCGACTATCTGGACCAAACGGATCGCGATCTCAGTCAGAGCGCGGCAGGACTAAGCTCGCACGCCATCTCCGGCGACCAGGAGGCAACAATGCGCGCATCGCTAGAGAGTCAGCGGACTGCACTCGAGCGTCTTCGCAAAACTCCGGCCAGCGGTAGGATTGTTCTCGATATTCCGCCAACCAGCAGAAGCCTCGATATGGTTCCCGACATTCCACTTGAAAATGGGGATCGTTTTGTCGTTCCTCCCACGCCGGCAACGGTGAACGTTTTTGGAACCGTGTATAACCAGGCAAGTCTCTTGTACAAAGAGGACGCGAATATCCGCGGTTACCTGCAGGAAGCGGGCGGCC
>JALYVD010000112.1 GCA_030853405.1 Acidobacteriota bacterium
CAGCTTGGAGAAGTACCCGGGCTCAATCAGATGCTCTCGACGAGTTCCTCGGGCGCGTCGGTCATCACGCTGCAATTCACTCTCAGTCTCGATATCGATGTGGCCGAACAAGAAGTGCAGGCCGCCATAAACGCCTCGCAATCCTTTCTGCCCCCGGAGCTGCCCATGCCGCCGGTGTATAGCAAGACGAACCCGGCGGACGCGCCCATTCTGACCCTGGCGCTTACGTCGAAGACGATGCCGTTACAGCAAGTCGAGGATTACGCGGATACTCGTCTGGCGCAGAAGATTTCTCAGTTGTCGGGTGTCGGCGCGGTCACCATCAGCGGAGGCCAGAAGCCGGCCGTTCGCATTCAGGTGAATCCGACACAACTCGCCTCCTATGGGCTGAATCTGGAAGACGTACATACGGCCATTACCACGGCCAGCGTCGATGCCGCGAAAGGCAGTTTCGACGGGGCGTATCAGGCTTACCAGATTAACGATAACGACCAGTTAATGAGTGCCGCCGACTACACCAGCGTGGTCGTGGCCTATAAGAACGGCGCTCCGGTGATGCTGAAAGACGTCGCGAACATCGTAGACGGTATTGAGAACGTCAGGCAGGCCGCCTGGATGAACAGCACCGAAGCCGTTATCGTTAACATTCAGCGGCAACCAGGCGCAAACATCATTCAGGTTGTGGACCGCGTCAAGGCCTTATTACCGAGGCTGCGGGCGACGATTCCTTCTTCCATCGGTGTCGCTGTTTTGACTGACCGTACCACTACAGTCCGGGCATCCGTATCGGACGTTGAGTTTGAGCTGTTGCTCTGCATTGCGCTGGTCGTCATGGTGATCTTCGTCTTCCTGCGCAATCTTGCCGCCACCTTCATCCCAAGCGTCGCTGTACCTCTCTCGCTGGTCGGAACTTTCGCCGTGATGTATCTGCTCGGCTACAGCCTGAACAATCTAACGCTGATGGCTCTGACGATTTCGACTGGATTCGTGGTTGACGACGCCATCGTCATGATCGAGAACATCATGCGCTACATCGAGGAAGGCGAGGCGCCTCTGCAAGCTGCTTTAAAAGGGGCGGAACAGATCGGCTTCACCATTATGTCGCTGACTGTTTCGCTGATTGCCGTGTTGATCCCACTGCTGTTCATGGGCGATATCACGGGCCGTTTATTCAGGGAATTCGCCGTGACGTTGGCAGTGACAATCATCGTCTCCGCCGTGGTCTCTTTAACCCTGACTCCGATGCTGTGCGCGAAGCTTCTAAAGCATCACAAGAAAGAGAACGAGGGACGCTTATACAAGGCTTCTGAAGCGGTTTTCGAGAAAACCATAGCATTCTACGGAAGGACTCTCGAATGGGTTCTCAAACGGCGCACGTTGACACTTCTAGTTGCCTTCGCCACGCTGGTTCTCACGGTTCTGCTCTACGTGGTGATTCCGAAGGGGTTCTTTCCAGTTCAGGACACCGGCGAAATCCAGGGTGTGACGGAGGCCGATCAGAGCATTTCGTTCCCTGAGATGTCGCAACTGCAACAGCGGATAGCGGCGGTGATTTTGAAAGATCCGGGCGTCGAAAGTCTGTCCTCTTTCATCGGTGTCGATGGAACGAACAGCACGATGAACAGCGGCCGCATTCAGATCAACTTGAAGTCCATCGAGCAGCGGCACATTAGCGCTTCTAACATCATCCGCCGTCTTCAGCCGGAACTCGCAAAAGTAGACGGCATCGTGCTGTACATGCAGCCCATTCAAGATCTAAGCGTAGAAGATATCGTGAGCCGTACCGAGTATCAGTACAGCATGGAAGATCCGAATCCCACCGAGCTATCCAACTACGCCAACCAGTTTGTCGAGAAGCTAAAACAAATCCCGGAACTTGCCGACGTCGCGAGCGACTTACAAACGCACGGCATGAATACCTCGGTTTCTATTGACCGCCAGACGGCGATGCGCGTGGGGATTACCGCCCAGAGCATTGATTCAGCGCTCTACGATTCCTTCGGACAGCGCCAGGTCTCCACACTCTTCACGCAATTGAATCAGTATCACGTCATTCTGGAAGTACAACCTCAATTCCAGACACATCCAAGCCATCTCGACGATATCTACATCAAATCGGCCACCGGGGCGGCCGTGCCATTGAAAACGTTCGTCCATTATTCGAACGCCTCGACCCCTATCCTGATCAGTCACATCGGCCAATTCCCGGCGACCACTATTTCCTTCAATCTCGCGCCAAACGCCTCACTGGGCCAAGCGGTGAAGGCCATTCAAAATGTTGAAAAGCAGTTACCCCCGCCAGCGGCGATGGAGGCGTCGTTCCAGGGGACGGCGCAGGCCTTTGTCGCATCGCTCACCAACGAGCCGATCTTGATCTTGGCGGCGCTGGTCACCGTCTATATCGTTCTCGGCGTTTTGTACGAAAGCTACATCCACCCCATTACAATTCTTTCGACTTTGCCATCCGCCGGAGTCGGTGCGCTGCTTGCGCTCATCATTTGCCGGAATGAACTCACTGTAGTGGCCATCATCGGTATTGTCTTGCTGATCGGAATCGTGAAGAAGAACGCCATCATGATGATCGATTTCGCGCTGGAGGCCGAGCGCAAGGACGGCAAGTCTCCTTACGATTCGATCTATCAGGCTTCCCTTCTCCGTTTCCGGCCCATCATGATGACCACCATGGCGGCACTGCTAGGCGCTGTTCCTTTGGCGTTCGGCACTGGAACGGGCTCCGAATTAAGACGGCCGCTGGGTATTACGATCATTGGCGGTCTACTGTTGAGCCAGATCTTAACGCTCTACACGACACCGGTCATCTATCTCTTCTTCGACGATCTCGCCTCCAGGATCGCGGCCTTCCGGCAACGCAGATCGGGAGCGGATGGAATGGCGCCGGCGCCAGCGGCGGGAGACTAAGCGTGAGCCTCTCCTCTCCCTTCATAAAGAGACCGATCGCCACCTCGCTGTTGACCATAGCGGTCGCGCTTGCGGGGGCGGCGGCCTTCCGGCTGTTGCCGGTGTCCCCACTGCCGCAGGTTGATTTCCCCACAATCTCCGTCAACGCGGGATTGCCCGGAGCGAGTCCGGAGATCATGGCCTCTTCCATAGCCACTCCGCTCGAAAGACAGTTTGGCAGGGTTGCGGGCGTGACGGAGATGACGTCCTCCAGTTCGCTGGGGCAGACCGGCATCACACTGCAATTTGACCTGGATCGCAACATCGACGCGGCGGCGCGCGACGTGGAGGCGGCGATCAACGCGGCGCGCGGTTATTTGCCGGCGAACCTGCCGCTGAATCCTACCTACCGCAAGGTGAATCCCGCCGATTCGCCCATCATGATTGTCGCGTTGACCTCCGACCGCCTGCCTCCAAGCGCGCTCTACGACGCCGGTTCAACGGTGTTGATGCAGCGCATCTCGCAGATTCGCGGTGTGGGCCAGGTGATTGTCGGCGGAAGTTCAGCGCCCGCCGTGCGAATTGACGTGAATCCCACGCAGATCAACCATTACGGTTTGAGTCTCGACAGCGTTCGTGCGGCAATTTCAGCCCAAACAGCCAACCTCGCCAAGGGCAGCTTCTCGGACGCGCATCATACCTGGATGATCAGCGCCAACGATCAACTGCTTCATGCGGCGGATTATATACCGCTGATTGTGAGCTTCCGCGGCGCACCTGTCGAACTTAATAAGATCGCCACAGTGACCGACTCCGTTCAAACAGTCCGTTCTCTCGGTCTGTCGAATGGAAAGCGATCAGCGCTGATCATCATCTTTCGTCAGCCGGGAGCCAACATTATCAATACGGTGGATGGTATTCGGGCTGCTTTGCCGCAGTTGCATGCCTCGATAAACCAGGCCATCGATATGACGGTTGTACTGGATCAGACGGTCACCATACGTGCGTCGGTGCAGCACGTCGAAATCACACTTCTGATCTCGGTATGTCTGGTGGTTCTAGTTGTGTTTGTTTTCCTCCGGGATGTCCGTGCGACCCTGATTCCCACGGTAGCCGTGCCGGTTTCTCTGATCGGCACCTTCGGTGTGATGTATCTCCTGGGCTTCAGCGTAGACAATCTCTCGTTAATGGCGCTCACCATTTCGACGGGCTTTGTTGTGGACGATGCCATCGTCGTTCTCGAGAACATCACTCGCTTCCGTGAGCAGGGCATGAGTTCAATGGACGCCGCCTTTAAAGGAGCGGCTGAGATCGGCTCGACTGTCCTATCCATCAGCATTTCGCTCGTTGCCGTGTTCATCCCGATTCTCATGATGGGCGGCATTATCGGACGCCTCTTTCGTGAATTCGCCATTACTCTGTCGGTCACCATTCTCGTGTCGCTGGTCGTTTCGCTTACGACAACCCCGATGATGTGCTCCCGTCTCCTGACTGACGACAGGAAACATGGCAGGCTTTACAACGTCAGCGAGAAGTTCTTCGTTTTCATTTTGCGTGTTTATGAGAAAAGTCTAGGCTGGGTGCTGCGGAATTCGGCGTTGATGCTGCTGGTTACAATTCTGACGCTTGCCCTCAACATTTACCTGTTCGTGAAGGTTCCGAAAGGGTTCTTTCCGCAGCAAGACACTGGCCGTATGAATGGAAGCTTTATCGGCGATCAAAGCATTTCCTTTCAGGCGATGAGCAAAAAGATCACTCGCATGGCGAAGATTGTCGCGGCTGATCCAGATGTCGAGACGGTCCAGGCCTTTTCGGGAGGCGGAGGCGGCACCACAACCAACACAGGCCGCGCATTCATTGCGTTGAAGCCCCTGGGCATTCGAAAATCTTCTGCGGACCAGATTATTAACCGGCTGCGGCCCAAGTTATCCGCGACACCCGGGGTCACGCTATTTCTGCAGGCCTCTCAGGATCTACGAATCGGTGGACGGCAGAGCGCCGCTCAATATCAATACGCACTGCAAGGCGACAACCTGCAGGATCTTACTAAGTGGGCTCCGGCTTTGACCAAGGAGTTGAAGAAAGTACATGAGCTAACGGATGTAAATAGCGATCAGCAGAATCACGGGCTTGAGGCCGACCTGGTCATCGACCGGAAGACCGCCGCGCGGCTGGGCATCACGGCGCAGCAACTCGATAGCATCCTCTATGACGCTTTCGGTGAGCGCGAGATCGCCCGGACCTATAGCTCGCTGAACCAATACTTCGTCGTGATGGAAGTGGATCCATCTTTCTGGCAGAATCCCGATGGTCTGAAAGAAGTTTACGTACCATCCTCCACCGGCAGCCCGGTTCCACTCGCCGCTTTCACTAAGTTCCGCCCCGCAACCGCCGCGCTATCGGTGACCCACTCTGGCGTCTTCCCCTCTGTAACGCTTTCCTTCAATTTGGCGACCGGCGTAGCCCTTGGAGATGCGGTGGCGGCGATCGAAGCGGCCAAGGCCAGGATTGGAATGCCGACTACCATCAACACAAACTTTAGTGGAACCGCGCAGGCCTTCCAATCTTCGCTGGCTAATGAGCCGATGCTGATTGCCGCGGCCTTGGCAGCGGTCTACATCGTACTCGGGATGCTGTATGAGAGCTTCATTCATCCGATCACGATCCTCTCGACGCTTCCTTCGGCGGGCGTGGGCGCGATTCTCGCTTTGATGATCACGCACACGGACCTGAGCGTCATCGCACTGATCGGAATCATTCTGCTAATCGGCATTGTAAAGAAGAACGCGATTATGATGATCGACTTCGCGCTCGAAGTAGAGCGCCGGGATCACAAGACGCCCAAAGAAGCCGTCTTCGAAGCCTGCTTGCTGCGGTTTCGCCCTATCATGATGACCACAATGGCGGCGCTGTTGGGCGGTCTTCCGTTGGCGCTTGGAACTGGAACGGGTTCGGAGTTGCGCCGTCCTCTCGGCATCACGATTGTCGGAGGGCTGATCGTTAGCCAAGCCCTGACGCTCTATACAACCCCCGTCATTTACCTCTACATGGACCGCTTTAGTTTGTGGATCAATCGAGTTCGCCGAGGCCGTTTACCGGAAGCTCCCGTTGAAGCCGTGGGCCCGGCGGCGTGACGATCGACGCGTAAGAGTCATGCAAACGCCATACAAGATTGTCGCCGAATCTCATCCGCGAGACAGCGCGGTTACTCTCTTGCTTAACGGCAGATTCGGCGAGGATGCTTTGCCTGAACTGCAGTATTCGATCTCGCGCGCGAGAGACGCCCATCAGCGCGTAACCATCGACTTGAGCGAGGTCACACTCGTTGATCGAAAAGCCGTTCAGTATTTTTCAGAACAAGTCTCGGCGGACGTGAGGTTAGTGAATTGCCCTATTTATCTTCGACGTTGGATTCCGCAGGTGAGTGATGAAACCGAAAGTTAGCAATAGATTGTTTGTTGGAGCAAGCCAGCGCGCGGTTGTAGCGCTGCTGATGTTATTACTGGCGGCCTGTAATCCGGCGCCAAAGTATGCCAGACCGCCCGTGCAAACGTCGACCGCTTTCAAAGAAGTTCCGCCCGACTTTAAGGAAGGTCCGGGATGGAAGGTGGCCCAGCCCGGAGACGACAAGATACGCGCTAAATGGTGGGAGATCTACAACGATCCACAACTTAGCGCGCTCGAAGAGCAGGTTGCGATTTCGAATCAAACCATTGTTGCCGCGGAGGCGAACTTTCGGGCCGCTAGATCTTTGGTGATCTCGGTCAAGTCCGCTTTGATGCCGACCATGAGTGTGAGTCCTTCCTACACCAATTCGCGCTTCTCGTCAACAGCCAGAGGAACCCGGGCGGTTATTCAAGGCGGTGGCGCTACCACGGGAACAACGACGACCACCTCCGGGGCCACAACAACTACAACGTCCGGAACAGGACCATCGACGGCGGTGGGCGGCACTTCGAACACCGGAGCGATTAACACATTTTCGTTGCCCGTGGATCTCTCGTATACGCTCGATCTCTGGCACAAGATCCGTAATGCGGTGGCCGCGAATGCCTTCAACGCTCAGGCGAGCGCCGCGGATGTAGCGACCGCCCTTCTCTCGACCAGAGCCGAACTCGCGACAGACTACTTCGAAATTCGTGCGCTGGATGCCCAAAGGCAAGTCCTGGAAGAGACCGTTGCGAACTATCGTCAGGCGCTCGATCTTACGGCAACGCTTTTTAAGAGCGGTATCGATTCGGAGGAAGAAGTGGCACAAGCGCAAACCCAACTCGATACCACTATCGCTCAGTCAACGGATGTGGGTGTGGCCCGCGCTCAATATGAGCATGCAATCGCCACGCTCACGGGTAAACCGGCTGCCAATTTCTCACTTCCGTTTGCGGCTTTCGTTCCAAATCCTCCCAGCATTCCGGTTGGACTTCCCTCTGAGCTTCTTGAAAGACGGCCTGATATAGCGGCGTCTGAGCGACAGGTGGCAGCAGCTAACTCCGAAATCGGCGTGGTGAAGGCAGCCTATTATCCGGACCTCACTCTAAGCGCCTCCGGGGGATTTCAAACCTCGCAGATTTCGCAATGGTTCAGTTGGCCGAGCAGGTTCTGGTCGATAGGTCCGACGGCTGCGGAGATAATTTTCGACGCTGGCATCCGGCACGCACAGAATGAACAGGCGCAAGCCCAATATGAAGTGACAGTCGCGAATTACCGGCAAAGCGTACTCGCGGCTTTCCAAGCCGTGGAAGACAATCTCTCCTCCTTGCGCATCCTTTCCCAGGAGATTGCCCAGGAGCAGACTGCGGTCAACTCCTCGAAGCATTATCTCGATCTATCGCTCACTCGATTTAGATCGGGTGTTGACAGTTATCTCAACGTCATCACGGCGCAAAATGCGGTCTTGACCAGCCGCGAGACGGCATTGCAGATACAACTCCGTCAGATGACATCGAGTGTTGGGCTCATCATGGCGCTCGGCGGCGGATGGGACGCGTCGGACCTGCCGAAAACGGCCGATTTGAGCAAACATCCTAAGATCCTGCAAACGGCCGGCCGGGCCATGACACCGCAAAGGCCAGCGGCGCCAAACCCACCACCGCTGCCCAAGACCGAATAAAGCCGTGGCTCGCGATGTCGGAAGAAAGACACTTATCACTATGTGATAATCATAACTATTGGAGCGTGACCCATCCCTTGACACTTTGCTCGATCTAGACGGGCAAATTCTCGTCATTGACCCGGAAACTCGGCATTGGGTTCGGTTCGTTGTACGACGCGTTCCGGCGAGCGAGTCGAAGCCCCATGGGCTCGACTATTCGTTAACGCTGCATGGGCCTGAAAATGAGCGCCTTGCCGGATTCAACAATGCGCATCCAGTCAGAGTCAAGTCCGGTCCTGGCGGAAGGGCCGGAGGAGCGTTTGATCACAGGCACCAGCTTGAAAGGGTCGTGTCATATGAGTACAAGGATGCGGCAACATTGCTCGCCGATTTCTGGACGGTAGTGGATGCGGTGCTTCGGGAGAAAGGTATAGTCTGATGAAAACGCTCAAAATTGGGATCGCCTCTTATGAAGAGATGAAGGCACGCACCATGGCGATAGCACGTGGAGAAGCGAAGCCACGTCCCGGGGACCCGAAGGTGTGGTTTACGTCCGCCGAGAGCTTCGCGAAAGTGCTATCCAACAAGAACCGCGCCTTGCTTGCGACCATTGCGGAAACACACCCCGCCTCGCTTCAGGAATTGGCGGATCGTACAGGCCGCAAAGCATCCAACCTATCCCGCACACTCAAAACCATGGAGCACTACGGCTTTGTACGCCTCCATCGCGGCGAGCGTGGCCGCATCCGGCCAGAAGTACCTTATCAAGCCATTTCTCTTGAACTGCCTTTCAGCGTCTGAAAACGCGTTCCAGCCATAAGGGCCTCTCGCCAAGGCCGATCACCGCACTTCCAACGCTCCAAATAAAATCCCCCGCGCGGCGGCTAACCGCTACACGGCCATCCAGTCTAAAGATCAGCCGATGGACTTGACCGATGCAGTGGCCGCCGACCGGGCGCGCGGAGGGGATCAACATGACTTTCGTGTTTCTCGTCGAACGCCACAGCCGGCCCGTCTTCAAACTGGCCTTCCGTATGACAGGCAATGAACAAGACGGCCTTGAAACGCGCTCTCACCAACTACCTGAAAAAACCTGCCCAGGTGAATAGCAACGCCCAGGCCGTCTTTGGTAATACGATGGTCCGCATGCATTGTTATCGGCTCGCCCTCATGCATTTCTACCGAACGGGAAATAGAAAGATCGACCGGGCCAATTACTCCACGAAGCTATTTAGGATCGCGAATCCGAGACTCGTGGACGAGGCTGAAATCTTTTACCTGAAAGTGATCACCAAAACTAAGCACTGGTACACCGAAGCTTCAAAGGATTTCACCATCAAGGTCTCCCAAAAAAATCTGAACGCATATTTCCAGACGTTAGCGATTGATATCGGTCTGGATGCCGTGGAAGACCGGCTACCCTTTGCCGCCTGACACTTCCAACCGAGGTCGATCAGCCAGCAAGCCGCCGTCCTCCGTGGCTTCGTTCCTCAAATCAATCCTTTGCGCCTTGCGGCTCCGAAATGTTTGGGTACTGCCCATCGGACATACGTCAGAGCCGGGGGTGCGCCCCAGAACCGTGGCTTCGTTCCTCACATTTACTAAAACGCAAGAAGTTCGTTCGGCGAAACAGCCATAATTCTCTGATTTTAAAGCGGTTAGCAAGAATTGGCTTCGTTCCGCAAAACGCACCCACCTCCCGGCAATTCGTTTGGTAAAACGACCGCAATTGGGTTCGCTCCGTAATCCGGTGGCCGCCACAACGAATTGAACTTTAACCCCACCATTTTCGTTTAACTCGCTGTGAGCCTAAGCGACGGGCCGGCCCACGGATCACCATGTCAGCCGCGGCGGCAGGATACATTTCGGTACACTTAAAGACTCCGTTAAGCTCGGAAGGGGCAATCGCACCCTGGCGTTTCAGAGACGCCCTTGGTGCGTGGGGGACAAAACGCGGGGTGGTAGACGCCGAAACGAGTCTTGTGGAGCGCTGTCTGGCGGGGGAACAGGGCGCTTGGGAGGAGATGGTTAAGAACTACACCAAGCGTGTGTACTCCATCTGCTACCGGTTCACAAACAAAGACAGCGAAGCTCAAGATTTAACACAGGACGTTTTCCTCCGTGTTTTCAAGAGCCTCGGCAGCTTCCGCGCGGGCGAAGGATCGTTTTCCGTCTGGCTGACACGTTTAACTCGCAATCTGCTGGTAGACAATTATCGTCGGACCAAGCAGGAGCGCGCGACGGACAACCTCGACGACAAGCTCGCTGTTCTCGAAGAGAAAACGGCGCAGCATTCACGCACCGATGGAATGCTCGCCGGCCGCGAAGCCGGTGAACTTCTTCAGGCTGCCTTACAGAAACTTTCACCGGAGTTGCGCGAAGCTGTCATTCTCCGTGATTTGCAGGAAATGGAATACCGGGAGATTGCCCGCGTACTGAGTATCCCGGAAGGAACCGTAAAATCGAGATTGAACCGTGGAAGAGCGGAACTCGCTCGTGTGTTGAGGCGCAATAAGGTAACCGTTTAGGTGACGCTATGAACTGCGCGGAATTTGAAACCCTGCTAGCCGACTACTTCGACCGCACGCTCGCGCCCGAAGCGCGGCTGTCGGTTGAGCGGCATGCCACCGCCTGCGCTGGGTGCCGTGAGTTCATGACCGATGCCGCCGCCGGATTCGAATTCGCCAGCCGCGCCTCGGAGATCGCGCCGCCGCCAGAACTGATTACGCGAATTGCGTTTCTTGCGCCCGTCGGCCGCACCCGGCATCCGCTCGATACCCAGGGGTTTTTCAGCAGAATATCCTCGAATTGGCTCCAGCCTCTTCTGCAGCCGAAGTTCGCCATGGGAATGGCTATGACGATCGTTTCGTTCGCCATGCTGGAGCGCTGCACGGGAGTTCGCGTTCAACACATCCAGGCTGCCGACTTGAGTCCCACCCGAATTGTGGAAAACGTCGAGGACAAAGCGCTTCGCCTGAAGGACCGGGCGGTCAAGAACTACGAGAATATCCGGTTGGTTTACGAAGTCGAGACGCGGCTGCGCGACTTCGAGGCCCAGCAGGACGCTCAAGACGATAAAGCGGCGCGCAACCGGACTGCCTCGGACATCGCAAGCCGTCCGGCAAATGCCAACGGCAACACACCATCTTCAAACGGCGGCACACAGACGCCGAAACAGGGGGAACATAACAAATGAACTGCTACTTACATCCAGATACCGCCGCGGTAGCCTTCTGCCGCACTTGTGGCAGGCCCCTTTGCAGCCTTTGCCAGCGACCCGTTGATGGAACGGTGTTTTGCCAGGAACACGCACCGGCAGCCGCCTATACAGACCCGGGCCGTCCGTATGCCGATCCGGCAAACCCTTTCGTCCCGCCTACCGCCAACCCTTACGTTCAAACGCCAGTCCCGCCTGCCGGAGCGGTTCATTCATCGCCAGGGCTGGCCTTTCTTCTGGGCTTGATCCCGGGTGTCGGTGCGATTTATAACGGCCAATATCTAAAGGGTCTGGTCCACGCCGTTATCTTCGGCTTGCTGATGAGTCTTTCCAACAGCGCCGATAATACAGCCGGGCAGCCGATCCTCATCATGGTGGCGACTGCGTTCTACCTCTATATGCCCTTCGAGGCTTACCACACCGCTCGCAAGCGTCAACTGGGAGCACCGATAGAGGAATGGTCGAGCCTCTTATCGTCCACCCGGTTTTCGGGCAGCGCTCCCATAGGGCCCGTGATCCTTATTTTGATCGGTGTGTTATTTCTGCTCGATTCCCTGCACGTGATTCCCTTCCGTGAAGTAGGCCGTTTTTGGCCCGTGATTCTGATTGTGATTGGAGCGTGGATGCTTTACTCGCGGCTGACCGGTGGACGAGCGCTCGAGGATCCGGAACCGCCTAGACCCAACCCTCTTAGGCCTAACGCTCCGGCGAGCGACATTGCGGAGACGCCCCGTGAACGCTAGAGGATTTTTTCTCGCACAAGCTGTCCGCGGTCCCATCATGCTCATCACGATAGGCGCGCTGTTCGCCATGCATCAAGCTGGCATCCTGTCGTTCGGGCGAACGTGGCCCTTGATCCTGATCGTACTCGGAGTGATGAAGTTAATCGAACGCATGGCCGCTCCCCGCGTACCCTATACGCCACCCTTTACGCCACCGTATGGGCCGCCCTACGGCCAACCGCCTTATTCGCAGCCGCCATACGGACAGCCCCCTTATGGACCACCTCCATCTGGACAGCCGCCCTATCCGCCTCCTCCGCCACCCCAGGGAGGTCCAAGGCCGTGAGACGCCGCGGCTCGATCGGGGGACCGCTAATCCTCATCGCCATTGGAGTTTTATTCCTGCTCCACGCGGTTCTGCCGGATTTTCAGATTAGCGATATTCTGGCTCGCGATTGGCCCTATTTCCTCATTCTTTGGGGCGTCCTCCAGCTTGTCGAGATTTCTTTCCGCACCTTTCGCGGAGCCCCAGTTCCGGGCAACGGCATCTCGGGCGGTGGTTGGGCTGTAGTTCTGCTGATCTGCTTCGTCGGGTTGGGGTTCTGGGAGGTTCGCCTTCCTAATGCCTGGTGGCGGCACGCCGGATTGGAAAGAGGCATGCAGGTCTTTGGCAGCGCTCACGATTACTCGGTTCCGTTCCTTCAGAAGAGCGTGGGCAATTCCCCGCACCTTATCATTGAAAATTTCCGGGGCGACGCAAAAATCACCGGCGGCGATGCAAACACCATCACGGTGAATGGCCGCAAAACCATCCGCACCTTCGACTCAGCCGAGGCCGATCGCGCCAATTCGCAAACACCCGTGGACGTGATCGTCGAGGGCAATAACGTCATCATTCGCTGCAACCAGGACAAAGCTGGTTCCCGCGATCAAGTCACTACCGATCTTGATCTGACCCTTCCGAAAGACGCCAGCATCTCCGCCACCGGACGCGTGGGCGACTTCGATATCACCGGCACAACCGGCACTGTGGATCTCAGCAGCGACCACGCCGGCATACGTTTGAAAGACATCGGCGGCGACGTTAAAATTGACACTCGCCATAGCGATGAGATCCGCTTATCGAACGTGAAAGGCACGGTGACCCTTCGTGGCCG
>JALYVD010000128.1 GCA_030853405.1 Acidobacteriota bacterium
CATGATCGGCGGCAACACTCGCGTCAACAGCGACCTGCCCCCGTACTTCCTCTACTCCGATTTCAATGTTGTGCCCAAGGGCCTCAATCTCGTCGGTCTAAAGCGTTCTGGATTCACGCTCGATGAAGTAAAACGGTTGAAAGCGGCTTATAGGATTTTGTATCGGAGCGGCCTAAAACAGGAAGACGCACTGGCACGCATTGAAGCCGAGGTGCCGTCTGAACACACGTTGCACCTGACGGAATTCGTTCGGGCGAGCAAGCGCGGCATCGCGCGCGACTCCTCAGCGCGTCCCAGCACGAGCCAGTTGTAGATGGCTCAGAGAATTCGCATACTGCGAAACACCCTTGAAAAGCGCGTCCGCGATCTTCTGCCGCTGATCGTTTCTCCTCATCAACTTCTCGTCGTGGGGATTTGAGACGAAACCGATCTCCGCGAGAATCGACGGCATTGTCGCTCCAATCAAGACCACAAACGGGGCTTGCCGGACGCCTCTATCTTTGGAGCGGCTGTTCATCCTGACCGACATGCTGCACAAAGAGGTCTGTATCCGCTGTGCGAAATCGCGAGATTCTTCCAGTTTGGTCTGAAGAACGGCGCGATGAAGCAGATCGTTCAGATCCGAAATGGAACTGGAGGCGGTCGCATTCTCCCGAGTTGCGAGATCGAGGCCCGTCTTATCGGAGCTCAAATTGAAATAGTAGGTTTCAACACCGGTCGCACTTGGCTCGGGCGAAGAGTTCGCGTGAATCGAAATGAACAGGTCGGCCTTCTGATCGTTGGCAATCTTGGTGCGGTCTTCGAGCGGAATGAATACATCGTCCGAGCGCGTATAAACCACATCCGCCCCGAGTTGCCGGCTGATCATCGCGCCCAACCGGAGCGCCACGTCCAGGACCAGATCTTTTTCGCGCAAACCACCGGGCCCGATAGTTCCTGTGTCATGCCCTCCATGGCCGGCATCAATAACCACCTTGCCCAGCTTCAGCCCGAATACCCGGACTAAAGACCGGTCGCCTTCCCTGTCCTGCTTCGCCGCGGATGCTAATCCAGGCGCTTTGACGCTAAGAGTTGTACTTGGCTGACGCTGTTGAGGTACGGGAGGACGTGTTTTCTCTGTCTTACCGTCGATTACCGAACTAACGCCGAGAACCGGAGAATCCAGATGAGGCACTGTTGAAACTTGGGGAGGCGGCGCGACGGGTATTTCCGCGGGTCTGGATCCGGTACTGCTTTGGCTCAACGAAAGAGCCGTTAACCCAGCGCCTTTCGGTCGAATCTCGATCATCAGCCGATCCGGATTTACCAATTGAGAAGACACTACTTCAGCTTGCGATTCCAGATCGAACACGATCCGTGTCGTTCCCCGGCTAACCTGCGCGACGCGGATTTCTTTCACCCTGTGATCGCCAACCTGAATCGTTTCGACTCCGTGGCGCGCCGAGGATGGGGGCCGTAACCCGTTGAGGTCGAAAAACAAGCGTGGGGGATTATCGATTTGATCCGATTTCAGCTTGTACTGGCCGTCCGTCTGGATGGCAACGCGCGTGACATCGGCGAAAGACCAAAACCGTATTGCCTGAACGCGGGATGCCGATGAGGACTGACCTTGCGCGGCGCTGAAAGGCAAAAGCAGCGCAGCGGCCAGGCAGAACGGGGCGATCCGGCGGGGGAGGCAGAGCATGCAAATTAGTGGCGGAGCCGGCAAGTCGTCACAAGACAAAAAACCCGGAACTTGTTTTTACAATTATATCCGGAAACTGTGACCCCCAATGCAATAATTGGGGCATGACGACGGCCGGGTTCGTGCTCGCCGGAGGACGAAGCCTGCGCATGGGTCGAGACAAAGCTCTGCTTCCGTGGCATTCCGGGGTTCTTGTGCAGGATGTCGCTGTAAAACTGGCAGCAGTGGCGGGTAGAGTCGCGATAGTCGGCAACCCAGATCGATATTCTGGCCTCGGGTTCGATTGTCTACCGGATCTGCGGCCCGGTTTCGGACCGTTATCGGGAATTGAAACCGCACTTCACAGCCGCGGAGCCGAGTACAACCTGTTGCTCGCCTGCGACATGCCGGACGTCTCCGCCGATCATCTGAAACAACTTCTGCACACTGCGCAGCATACCGATGCAAGGTGCGTGGTCACTTGTGACGAAACGGGACAAATGCACCCGCTCTGTGCCGTTTATCGAAGCGGCGGTCTGGCAACTGTAACCTGCGCCTTGGATGAAGGCCGCCTGAAACTGTTGGACCTTGTGGACGAACTTGGCGCAATTGCCGTGAGAGCAACCTCCCCTGTCCGGAACATCAATACTCCTGAAGACTGGCAGGCCCTGCACGCAGATCATGGCTTCTGACGAATTTCCGCACTATATAGAGTTTCGGCACGTAAACAAGAGCTTTGATCGTCCCATCCTGATCGACGTCAATTTCTATCTCGACTCGGGAAAAACGCTGGCCATCATCGGCGGCAGCGGCGTAGGAAAATCGGTCACGCTCGGGAACATCATGGGCTTTCTCAAGCCGGATGAAGGCCAGGTGATTGTCGCCCACACCGATATCACCGAAATGAGCGAGACCGACCTGCGGCGCATTCGGAAGCGCGTGACGATGGTCTTCCAATCGGGGGCTCTTTTCGACTCGCTGACGGTCGGCGAGAACATCCTCTTTTCGCTCGAACTCCGCGAAGACTACGACGAGAAAAACAAAGAGGACGTGGTCAATGGGCTTTTGAAGATGGTGGATCTGCTGCAGGTCCGAGATCTATACCCAACCGATCTTTCAACCGGCTACAAACGTGCCGTGGCTATTGCGCGCGCCCTTGCGGCGCAGCCGGAGTGCATCCTTTATGACGAGCCGACTACCATGGTCGATCCGATTATGTCGGACGACCTGGGAAATCTGATGCTTCGCCTGAAGAAGCAGCTTGGGCTCACCTCCGTCGTGGAGACTCACGACCTGGATT
>JALYVD010000137.1 GCA_030853405.1 Acidobacteriota bacterium
GATCTACACCGGTGGAAGGACCTGGCCTGAGGGAGGTGGTTTCTATGTTGGCTCGCTGGACAAGATCGGCGACCAGTATTGGCAAACCATGAAACTCGAAAAGCGCGCGTTCGACGAGCTTAAACAACAGCGCACCCATCTTCACGTTTCCTACAATCTCGATGTTCTAAGAGAGGAGGTTGTAACAATGGTTCCAGTCACAAAACCATCGTTCTTCGTGCCAGGCGTTGGCGTGTGCCACTCGAATCTGGACGTTCCACAGTTTCAAATGGCGTGCCGCGCAGGACTGACGCCCAGACCAGCGATCGTCGTCCGCCTCGAACCGCCGGTGGTTCCAGAAGACGTTGTGGCCTCCTTTCCGAAGTATTCCACGCCTTGGGCATTAAGCCCTACGACCGATCTTCACGTTGTTCCTTTCGCGGTGGAGCAAACGAGCGCACGTTTAGCGTTCGTTCAACGGCGAAAATTGGCGGTGTTTCGCATCACATTAGACCTGAAAGATATCCACCTCGCCGATTACACCGGTACGCACTAATCCTTAGTTAGCCAACCATATTGTTGCTGAGTAAGTGGCACGACTGACAACCGGCCTTGCTTCACAAGCGGGGACTCCGCAAATAGTGCGTGCGATTTCATCTCTGCCAATGTACGCGGATGATGTAGCGGCTTTTCCGCTTTGATCCGAACGATGGGTGTCTTCCCATCGACAGTAACAGAGACCACGTGCGCGATGCCGACGGCCGTGCGCTCATCTCCCGTGTGATAGATGATCAACTTTTCGCCGTGGATCATCTCCCGTAGGTTTTTCATTGCTGCCGGATTGGTAACTCCATCCCAAATCGTTTCGCCATCCCGTTCCAGATCGGCAAAGGAGTACGTGCCGGGTTCCGACTTAAGCAAATAGGGCATGATCTCGCCTATCTTATGACAATCAGACCAAAAAAAGGGCTCCCCAAATATGAGGAGCCGCTTGCAAGCCCTAGCTTTGGCTTGAAAACTGTAAATGGCTGAGCCGCTCGATCAACGGGCCCGTGTACCGGCAGCCGTGCTGCATCAACCGCATCGACCAAATTGGTCTGAATTCATAGTGAAGGTGCTCCTTCCCTTGGACACTAAGGCAATCGTAAAGCCAATACCTATTTGCAACAGTTTACGAAGCAGTCCGGCTTTTCCGGGTGAAAGATGCATCCTCGTTGGGGTAATTTTTGCGCTCTGGGATACTCAGGATTGTCTATGTGTCCGGACGTACTGCTCGAAACGAATCTTCCGCTGCCTCTTATCACTCGCGGAAAAGTGCGCGACCTCTACGATGCCGGTGATTCGCTATTATTTGTCGCGACGGACCGCATCTCGGCGTTCGATTGCATCCTTGGCACTGGAATCCCCTGCAAGGGACGTGTTCTGACCCAGATGTCTCTGTTCTGGTTCGATTTTCTGAAGGACCTGACGCCCAATCATCTGTTGACTGCCGATGTGTCCACCTATCCGGACGTCTTGAGTAAGCATCACGAAATCTTGAGGGGCCGTTCCATGTTGGTGAAGAAAGCCGAGATGATTCAGGTGGAGTGTGTGGCGCGCGGCTATCTTGCGGGCTCCGGATGGAAGGAGTACAAAGCCGAAGGAAAGGTCTGCGGGATTCCGCTTCCTCCCGGTTTGCGCGACGGCGATAAACTTCCGGCCCCTATCTTTACGCCCGCCACAAAGGCGCAGACGGGACACGACGTGAACGTCTCATTCGAACACGTCGCCGCTGAGATCGGAAACGAGATTGCAGCCCGTTTGCGTGATCTCACCATCGGCATCTACAGCTGCGCCGCCGAGTATGCGCTGCAACGGGGAATCATTCTCGCCGATACTAAGTTCGAGTTTGGATTCGTGGACGGTGAGTTAGTGCTAGCCGACGAAGTTCTTACACCCGATTCCTCGCGCTATTGGCCGGCGGATACTTACAAACCCGGTGGTCCTCAGCTTTCGTTTGATAAACAGTATGTCCGCGATTACTTAGAAACACTGGCCTGGAATAAGCAGCCGCCGGCGCCAGAACTTCCCGCCGAAGTGGCGCGGAAGACAAGCGAGAAGTACCAGGAAGCCTATACTCGAATTACCGGCCTCAATCTGCTCGAAGATGTTTAATTGGTTTGATATTGTTCTGCTCATCACTCTCTTGTGCTCCGTGTTTGCGGGCCTGAGAGCGGGGTTTGCGCGTGTCGTGGTCGGCTTGGCTGCGACGGTGGCGGGATTGCTCGCGGCATTCTGGTGTTACGGACTGGTGGCGGCGAAAATTCTTCCCTACGTGCACACTCCGACAGTTGCGAATGTGTTGGGATTCTTGACCATTCTGTTTGGTGTTCTAATCCTTGGATCTCTGATAGCGGCGCTGATTTCCAAGCTGCTTAAGGGCGTTGGTCTGTCGTGGCTGAATCATCTAATGGGTGGCGTTGCCGGAGTAGTGCGGGGAGTTCTCGTCATTGCGGTTCTGGTCGATGCACTTGTCGCTTTCTCGCCTTCGCCGCCGCCGCATTTTCTGAATGATTCGAAATTGCTTCCGTATGCGAGCCAGTTATCCGGTGCTCTTGCCGTCGCCGCGCCTCGCGAGCTTAGAGATGCCTTCGACGCACAGATGCAGACGATCAGGCAATTCTGGACACCGGACCAAAAGCGTAAATCGCAGGAAATCTAATTACTGCTTTAAGGATTCCGAATTGCTTATCATCTTCGATCTGGACGGAACTCTGATCGACTCTAGTAAAGATCTCGCCCTTGCGATGAATGCGACGCGCCTGCACGTGGGAATGGAGCCGCTCGAGCCGAACCTGATCTTTTCTTATGTGGGCAACGGCGCCGCGATGTTAGTGCGCCGGGCGCTTGGACCGCAGGCGTCGGAAGAACTGGTTCACGAAGCGCTGGTTTTCTTTCTGAAGTTCTATCGCATGCACGCTCTTGAACACACGCAATTGTATCCAGACATCCGCGAACTGCTGGAAGAGCTTTCGCGAGCCGAACATAAGCTTGCAATTCTTACCAATAAGCCCGCCCGCATCAGCTTCGACATTCTTGGCGCGCTGCGATTAGCGAGCCACTTTGTGCGCGTGTATGGCGGAGATAGCCTGACGGCGAAAAAACCGGACCCGCTTGGGATTACGACCCTGCTGACAGAAACGGGGTTTTCGGCGGCCAATGCGCTGATGGTTGGAGACAGTGGCGTGGACGTCCTGACGGCGCGCAATGCCGGTGTGCGAAGTTGCGGGGTGACGTGGGGCTTTCAACCGGAATCGCTTCAGAGCGATCCACCCGACATATTGCTAAACGCTCCATTAGAATTGTTAAGTTACATCTGAAGTTATATTTAGAATCGGAAATAATGAAGCGAAGATCCGCCGGCTTACTGGCTTTACTGGTTTTGGCGTTATGCGCCGTGATGATGGCGAAGTCCCCGGGCGCTCGCGGCCCGTGGAGTACGAAGAAAGCGCAGCACTGGTATGCCGGTATGGCTTGGCCGGTCGGCAGCAACTACCTGCCTTCGGATGCCGTAAATGAACTTGAGATGTGGCAGGCCGGGACCTTCGATCCGAAACGCATCGACGCCGAGTTGGGTTGGGCTCAAAACCTGGGCATGAATACCATGCGAGTGTTTCTGCAAGACCTGCTCTGGAGCCAGGACAAAGAAGGGTTCACCAGGCGCATCGGAACGTTTCTGGAGATCTGCCAAAAGCATCATATCCGGCCTATTTTCGTATTATTTGACTCGTGCTGGAACCCCTACCCGCATTTAGGCAAACAGCCTGAGCCGACGCCGGGCGTTCACAATTCCCAGTGGGTTCAGAGCCCTGGCGCAGAGGCGTTGAAAGATCCGGCGCAATACCCGCGTCTTGAAGCCTATGTTAAAGGCGTGGTGGGCGCATTCGCCAAGGACAAACGCATTTTGGCATGGGACATTTGGAACGAACCAGATAATAACAACGACTCGAGCTATGGGAAGCGCGAACCGAAGGACAAGGACCAGTTGGTTCTCGCTTTACTGCCGAAGGCATTTGCCTGGGCTCGCAGCGCCCATCCTCAGCAGCCCCTTACGAGCGGCGTTTGGAAAGGCGACTGGTCCAATCCCGCGAGGTTGGAACCGATGGCGAAGGAGCAACTGGAGCTCTCCGACATCGTTTCTTTCCATAACTATGAAGCGCCCTCCAGCTTTGAGATGCACGTGAAATGGCTCCAGCAATACGGCAGGCCGATTATCTGCACCGAGTACATGGCGCGGCCTGTGAACAGCACGTTTGAAGGCATTCTGCCTGTCGCGAAGAAGTACAAAGTAGGCGCGATTAACTGGGGATTCGTTGCGGGTAAGAGCCAGACTTATTTGCCCTGGGATTCGTGGCAACACCCTTACACCGACCGGGAACCCAAAGTGTGGTTCCATGAGATTTTTCATACCGATGGCACGCCGTATAGGCCGGAAGAGGTGAAGTTTATTCGGCAGATTACGGGACAGGACGCCCATGGCAACGCATCCAATTGACCTGATCGAATCCGGTCATCATATCGACGATAGCCGGTACGAGTACGTTGAAGGCCGCTTATGGGAAAGGCCTGCGCCGGGCGAAGAACATGCGAGATTCCAGTCTAAACTTCGCGGACTCCTCGCGCCTTTCTCGCAGGATCTGGGTGGCAAGGTGTTGGCCGAATGGTCCATCTCCGATGGGAGCGATATTCCCCACTATTGGCTGATCGATCCGGTCGAGAGCGCCTGCTACGAGTGTCTGCCTGCTATTACGCCGTGCGCCGAAAAGCTGACAGCCGACCGGATCGAAGTCGCGGTCTCTGAAATCTTCCGTTAGTCTTCCTGTTGAGCGAAGAAAGGTTCCTTGCCGGCCAGCAAAAGCCGTTCGTCGAGAGCCGCTTTAACCAGTTCTTCTTCCATTTCCGATAGCCCGTGCGCGTCTTTCTCGATTCGCGTTAACAGTCCTTTCATGCGTCCGCGCGAGACCTCGGTGGGAACGGCCAGGGCGTAAGCAAACAGAGCGTCGGAGCGTAGATCCTCTTCGCCGAACAACTTGCGAATTCGTTCCAACTCACTCTTTATTCCGTAATACCCGATCCCCCATACGGCGCCGCGGCGGACTTCCAGGTCGGCGTCGTCCAGGTGTTTCGCGAAAAAGTCGCGGAAGCTTGGATGCATGGAACGCCACATGGCTTCGAGCGCTTTTGCGCGGCCAGCGGGCTCCTCATGCAATTCGGCGATGGCGGCACGAACCTCGTTGCGGTCGGCTTCGGGGGCCAAACCCACCAGCAATCCGCCGCGCTCCTCGACTGAAAGATCCGACCGGTGCAGTGCGTCTAGCATGGCCGTAACGACCGTGGTGTCCTCCGTGGCTGAAGTAAGCGATTCCCAAGCCCGCGCACGAACTGCCGGCGATTCATCGTTCTGTGCGGAGTGCAGCAACTTGGATTTCTGCCCGGGAGTTAGTTCCTGATTGAAGAAGGAAGCCGCAGCCGCGCGCCGGACGGACTCCATGGAATGTTCCAGCAGTTCTATCCGCTCGTCGGGGTTCAAAAGATCGATTGGGAGGTCGGCGCGCTCCGGATACAGCGACCAAATATCGAATGGCTCACCCTCTGCCGAAACCTGCCCGGTAACTTGTGGGGCCGCGAGAGCTTCCTCAACGACGGCGATTTCCTTCTTCAACTCAGCATCTTCTTTGCCCAAGCTGCCAGCGACTGCCTGGAGCGCCGGGATCGCCGCGGAATCTCCGTAGATGCCCAGTAACAGAAGAGAGTCCGAGATATCGAATTGAAGCCTATCGATCAATAACTGCAACACGCGCTGGTCCCGGATTCGCAGGTTTGCGAGCACAAAAGCGACATCGCCAGCTTCCGATTCGTCCAGTTCTCCGTATAACGCCAGCAGTGGATCGAGCGCCGGGCGGCCAATCTCGACCAGCGCTTCGATGACTTCGTCCGGCACATCCTCCGGGTCTTCTTTGATATACCGGACCAGGAATCCGGCGGCTTCCGGTGTCTTCCAATAGCGGAGCAGGCCGATCAATTCAGGCGCGATATCCACGGCGTCCCTACTGCGGTCACGCTCGGCGAAGGCCAGTACCGCTGGTAAAGCTTCTGCCTTGCGGTCGAGGAACGCTCGCAAGAAGCGATGATCCAGCCCCAAGTGTCCGTGCGCGGCCGAGTCCAGAATCTCTATGTGGGTAGATTGATCAAGCTTGTTGGGATCGAGAAACAAGAGGTGTGTCCTTTGCAAAACCAAAGGGGTCAGACCGGAAGATCCAACCCCTAAACTGACGGTGAACGGTTTAGAACAGTACTCTACTGCTCGGCCTCGACGACCACGTTGATTTCGGCGACTACATCGTGATGCAATCGCAACGTGACTTTATGCTCGCCAAGGGTACGGATGGGTTCTTCGAGTTGAATTTTGCGGCGATCGATGTGGTACTTCTGCGCTTCGAGCGCTTCACCGATGTCCTTTGCCGTGACGGAACCAAACAGGTGATTATTCTCGCCAACCCGCTGCCGGAACGTCAACGTCACGTTCGACATCAGGCGGCCGAGTTCCTGGGCTTCATCGACAGCTTTGGCTTCGCGGCGCAGATAAGCGCCGCGTTCCTGCTCGACGATTTTCTTGTTTGATTCCGTTGCCGGAACGGCTAAGCGCTTCGGCAGGAGGAAATTGCGTGCGTAACCGTCGGCAACTTTGACGACGGCCCCGCGTGAGCCGATCTTTTCGACGTCTTCTCTTAAAATGACTTCCATGTTTTCCTCCTTACCTCAAACGCGTGAGGCGAACGGCACTAAAGCGATACTGCGTGCCTGCTTGATCGCTTCGGCCAGCCGCTTCTGGTGCGGCGTACAAACGCCCGAAATACGGCGAGGCGTAATCTTGCCACGCTCCGAGATGAAGCTCATCAGCAGCTTCACGTCCTTGTAATTGATGTCATCGACCTTATCGACACAGAACCGGCACACTTTCTTGCGCCGAAAATACTGTTTCTTGCCGGTTGCGATTGCTTTATCACCACCGGTGGGTCGCTGTGAGGCCGCGATTGGGCGGCCGCCTCTTTGTTCTGCCATTGCGATTCTCCTTTTATTCTTTCCGGTGTTGACTAGGCCTGTTCAGGTGCTGCCGGTTCTGGGGTTGCGGGTGCGGGTGTTGTCGGAACTGCCGGCGCCGGTGCTCCGGGCGCTGGCGCACCTGGTGTGGGCCCTGCCGGCCCGGGTTCCGCCGGCTGCAGCGGCATCGTTCCCGCCGCGGGTGTCGCGATCTGCGGCGGTGGCCGACGCGCCGCCCGCTTATCGCGCGCCTTCTTGCGCTTTTCGATGCGCTTCAGTTTCTCATCGATGCGTACGGTTATGTACTTCATCACCAGATCGGCGACGCGCAAGCGGCGTTCGATCTCTTTCACAGTCTCCGGTTTGGCGGTAAACTGCAGCAGGATATATTGCGCTTCCTTCTGCTTCAAAACGCGATAGGCAAGCTTGCGGACACCCCACTTTTCGGTTTTGTCCAACGTGCCACCGTCTTGAGTGACGATGTTTTTCACTTGCTCAATCAGCGGATCCAATTCTTCATCGGTGGCATCGGGCCGTACGATGAACAATTCTTCGTAGATTCTCATCTTTCCTCTTCTTGTAAGCCTTGGGCGCGGCGATTGAATTTCGCCATGGCCTTATCGGCGCCTTCGGCAACTATGGATTCGACGGCATCCGCGGTATAGGACACCACCTCATCCACATCCTTCTTCATCTCGCGCCCAAAAGGGGCGAGAACATAAACCGCCGCGTCTTCCGTCAGGTTGTCCGGGCGTATACCCACCCGCACTCTTGTGAACACGTCTGTGTTCAACGCAGCGATAATCGACTTGACACCGTTGTGTCCAGCCGCCGAACCGGCCTTCTTGATCCGCAGAGCGGTCCAGGGGAGATCGAGTTCGTCATAAACGACAATCAGGTCCTGGTTCGTCAGTTTGCGATACCGTAGCACCGCACTGACGCCGACGCCCGACAAATTCATGAACGTCTGAGGTTTTGCGAGTATGACACTCCGGTTCGCAATCCTTCCGGAACCGGCCAACGTGTTTCCGTCACCCTTTGAAAGAGAAACGGAGTGCCGCCGCGCCAATTCGTCGAGAACCTTAAAACCGATATTATGCGGAGTGTCCTCATAGCGGATACCAGGATTACCTAAACCCACTATGCAACGAGTTCGAAATTCACTTTCGCTGGACTCCGCTGAATCCTCAGACATTCACAGCGGTCTTTACTTCTTTTTAGCAGCAGGAGCTTTGGCGGCAGGAGCCTTAGCAGCTGGGGCGGCTTCCGCCTCGCCTTCCTTCTTGCCACCCTTTTTGACGACTTCAGGTTCGGGTGCGACCGGTTCGCCCGCGGCTGCCGCAGTTACCTCTTCGGCCCGCAGCGAAACCACGTGAGAAATCAAGGCGTCCGGAAGGCTCAGGAGCGTCATTGAGCCTGATAGCGGAAGATCCGAAGCGCGGATGCTCTCACCGATGCTCAATTCGGAGACGTTAACCAGGAACTGTTCCGGAATGTCGTCCGGCAAGCACTCGATTTCGATCTCACGGGTGACGATTTCATGAATACCACCCTGGAGTTTGACGCCCTTGGGATCGCCCTGGGTGACGACCGGGACTTTCACTACGATGCGCGCGGTAAGGTCGATACGCTTCAGATCGACATGCAGCAGGAAATCCTTAATCGGATCGTACTGCCAATCGACGATCATAACGGGTGTATTCTCTTTGCCCGCGATGTCGATATTAAAAATCGTATTGTGACCGGTTTTGCTGTGCAGTATCCGGGTCAGTTCTTTGGGGCTGACCGCAATAGCCTCAGGAGTTGCGGAGCCTCCGTACAGCACGGCTGGCATGGAGCCTTTGATACGCAGGCGGCGCGCCTCATTCTTACCACGGGAATCTCGCGATTCCGCGGCGATTGTAATGTCTTTCCTCATCTTTCACCTCATCGCCAGGACGGCTGCCTGCTACTACTCACCGAGCGGCCGACCCCTGACTTAAATTGCCGGTCATGAAGACCGGGGTACAGCTTAAGCAAAAAGCGTGCTGATCGATCCACCTTCGTGAATCGACTTGATTCCCCGTGCCAACAAGGGCCCAATGGACCTTACCCGGATCTTCTGGCACTTGAGCGCCTCCGGGCTGCACGGAATCGAATTCGTTACCACCAACTCCTTCATGGCGGAGCTGTCTATTCTCTCTACCGCCGCTCCCGAGAGCACGGCATGGCTGGCACAAGCCGTCACACTCTTCGCTCCGGCTTCTAAAAGCGCCTCAACGCCCTTAACCAGCGTTCCCGCTGTATCCACCAGATCGTCCACCATCAGGCAATGCTTTCCGCGCACATCGCCAATGATGTTCATGACCTCGGCCACGTTGGCGTCCGTACGGCGCTTATCGATGATGGCCAAAGGCACATTCATTCGTTTTGCAAAATTACGGGCACGCTCCACGCCACCCGCGTCCGGCGACACTACGATCAGTTCGCCACGCTCGTACTTACCCTCGAAATGCTCTACCAAAACCGGCGCTGCAAACAGGTGATCAACGGGAATATCGAAGAAACCTTGGATCTGAGCAGCGTGCAGATCGACCGCTAAAACTCTGTTCGCACCCGCTCTTTCGAGGAGACTGGCTACCAGTTTGGCAGAAATCGGCATACGCGGTTTGTCCTTACGGTCTTGCCGCGCGTACCCATAATAGGGTACCACTGCCGTAATCCGTTCCGCACTGGCCCGCTTCAGGGCGTCGAGCATCAGAAGCAACTCCATCAGGTGATGATCGACTGGACTGCAGGTGGGCTGGACTACGAAAACGTCCGCTCCGCGTACATTCTCCTGGATTTGAAGGTGGGTCTCGCCGTCTGCAAAGCCCTTGATCATCGCGCAGCCCACCGGACAGCCGAGGGAATCGCAGATCTCCTGAGTCAGGGCCGGGTTGGCCGAACCGCTAAATACCTTGAAATCGTGAAACAATGCTCTTACCGGTTTTGCCGCGGACATCCGTGAAAGTTAATCTCCTCTGCCAAGGGAAAAGCAACTTGCTTCCGCCACAGGTCCTAGCGCCCGGCGCCAAGTCCGGCGATACTGCCGCCGCGAAACGAACCCAACCGTTTGAGCCAAGCCACCTTGAGCAACAACGCCGGGGAACGCACGCGCCGCCTCCCGGGCTTTTGCCGCCGAGGAAAAAATCCCGAACACAGCCGAGCCACTTCCCGTCATTAAGGCAGGCCGTCCCCCCAGCCGCCGTAATTTCCGAACGAACCCGGCGAGTCGCGGATGAACCTCAAAGACAGCGTCTTCGAAATCGTTTTTAAGCGGAAGTCGGCCCAGACTCGGACCGTCCAGATCCCAGGCGATCGTCTGAAACTCTCTCAGGATAGGGGACTCAGGGGTGGATGTCAACGTTCTGTTAAGGCTTCGGTACGCCTCTGGCGTGGAGACGTGGACACCGCTGGCGACTACCACCGCCGTCCTGGAGGGCTGGTCCGGTAAGGGGTAAATCTCCGTCCCGCGGCCTATTCCGAGGGCAGTACCTCCATATAAAAAGAAGGGAACGTCGCTGCCGAGCGACTCTGCCAAACGAACCAGGTCGGTAGCCGGAATCTTCTTGCCCGTGGCGTGGGCGATCAGGGCCGACAGGGCGATTAGAACGGCTGCGGCGTTGCTCGAACCCCCGCCCATCCCCGCGCCAATAGGGATCTTCTTCGAAAGTGTGAAACGAAGCCAAGCTGCGATTCTGAGGCGGTCCAAGACCAATTTTGCGGAACGAACTACCAGATTGTCTACTATGTCGATAGAACTACTTAGGTTTACTTGGGTTCGTTTCGCGATTTCGAACTCGACGGTCAGGGTGTCCTTAAGGGAGATCGTTTGGTAAATCGTGCGCAGCTCGTGAAATCCGTCTGGCCGCTTGTGCAAGACCCGTAAATCCAGGTTCAGTTTGGCAAAGGACGGGATAGTGATCTTCACGCCTTAGTACTTTATGAGGGAATAGACATCGAAGTTCTCCAACTTGCTGCGGCCGTTCAGAAATGTGAGTTCGATTACAAATCCGAGCCCGGCGATTTTCCCTTCGAGTTGCTGGACGAGACGGGTGACGGCTGAAGCGGTGCCGCCGGTTGCCAGAACGTCATCGATAATCAAAACGTTCTGACCGGGTTCGATGGCGTCGGCGTGAATTTCAAGGGTGTCCGTTCCGTATTCAAGGTCGTACTCAACGCTCTTGACGACGTGGGGCAGCTTTTTGGGCTTGCGTACTGGAACAAACCCGGCTCCGAGAGCATGAGCCATGGCTGGAGCGAAGAAATAGCCGCGAGCTTCAATTCCGACAACGATGTCGATGGGCGTGTTCCGGTAATGGTTCTGAAGCTCGTCGATGGTCTGTTTGAACCCGTTCTTATCCTTGAGAAGGGTCGTGATGTCGTAGAAGTTGATGCCGGGCTTCGGAAAATCAGGGATTTCCCGGATTAGTTGCTTCAAATGATCCATTTGTCAGGGAGCGCACTCGACTGCTGGCAGTAGAGCGCACTGTGATTTTAGCAAGATGGAGCACGCGCCCGGGTTTAAACGCTTCTCAAATTCGCACCACCAAGCCAGTAGGAGACCTTCTCGCCCAGTTCGGCCTCGCGGATCGGTTTGGAGAGGTAGTCGGTCATTCCGGCGTCGAGACAGACGCGGCGATCCTCGGGAAAGGCGTTTGCGGTCATCGCGACGATTGGAGTGTTCGCGCAGGGGCCGGTGGTGGAACGGATTTGGCGGGTGGCTTCGAAGCCGTCCATTTGGGGCATCTGGCAGTCCATGAGGATGACGTCGTACTCCTTAATGCTGACCGCTTCCAGGGCTTCAACGCCGTTGTTAGCGAGATCGGCTTTGTACCCGAGCTTTTTGAGCAGCAGCAGTGCGACCTTTTGGTTAATGACGTTGTCCTCGACCAGGAGAATGCTGCCGGGCTTGACGGTTTGAGAAGCAGGTTCGGAAATCGCAGTCTCGCGAGGAAGAGCCTTTGGCGGCAACTGGACGGAGCCGGATTGAATAGTGAACCAGAAAGTTGAGCCTTCGCCTGCCCGACTGCGCACACCGATGGAGCCGCCCATCATTTCGGCCAACTGTTTCGAAATCACCAGGCCTAACCCGGTTCCGCCAAAGCGCCTGGAGGTAGACTTCTCAGCCTGAGAGTACGGCTTAAAAAGACGCGAACGCTGTTCTTCGGTCAGGCCGATGCCCTCGTCCACTACTTCAAAGAGGATTTCTAAGCGGCCATTCTGTGAAGGTTTTGAGCAGACTCGGAGTTCTATAACGCCTGCAGGAGTGAACTTAATGGCATTGCTTAAGAGGTTGAGCAGGATCTGACGAACCCGGCCGGCGTCTCCAAGAACGCGTTTAGGTAGAGCGGAATCTACCCGACTGTTCAGGCGCAACCCTTTGGGCGCAGCTATGGCCGCCACAATCTGCAGAGCGCTATCGACCAATTCAACGAGATCGAACTCGGCATGCTCCAGTTCGAGCCGTCCCGCTTCGATTTTCGATAAATGCAGAACATCGTTGACGATTGTCAACAGCACCTCTCCCGACTTGCGAATCGTCTCCACACAGTCCCGTTCGCACTGGGGCAAGTCCCTCGCTAACAGGACAGAGGCCATCCCGATGATGCCGTTCAGTGGAGTCCGAATTTCATGACTCATCATGGCGAGAAAATCACTTTTAGCCTGGGCGACCGACTGAGCTTGTTCGACCGCTTTCCCGGACTCATCGACAACCTTGTTCAGGTGCGTCGCGCATTGTTCCAGATATTGGCGGGACGCTTCGACCTCCAGCACGTACTGGAGCATCTCTTCCTCCGTACACCGGCGGTTGGCGCACCGTTCCGAAGACATTCGTTCCGTTAAGGAGGGCAACTCTGCTAAATCCGTGTTTGACATATTGGAGTGGATACAGTTTTGGCTTACGTTCTTCTATTCGGCAATTCCTGTGGCTTCCAATAGCAATCTGGCGATTTCGTTACCACTTAGGCCGTTCTAACCCGGTCTCCTATGCTGGTTGTGAGGGGCCCGGGTGTTCGTCGGACACACAACATTACGAGCGACGCTTTCCGTAGTGACTGTTCTGATCTTGTCTTTTGTTCTGACGGGTGCAATCAGTTCCGCCTATAAAAGAGAACGGGCGTCGTTCGGAGAGTCGCATTACGACCGTGCGCAATGGTCGCTTCAGCACGGTCAAATGGGGGACGCGGCGGACGAATTCCGGCAAGCGCTGCTGTTTCTTCCGGGAAACACCCGTTATCGGCTATCGCTGGCGACGGCGCTATTCGATACGGGGCACTTGACCGAAGCGCAGACCCATCTGGAGCAATTGCTGCAAGAAGACCCGACCAATGGCCGGATTAATTTGGCTCTGGCGCGGGTGGCCGTGAAGCGCGCGAATATGACCAATGCGATCGAGTACTATCAGCGGGCGGTCTATGAATATTGGCCGGCTTCTGAGATCCCCGAGCGGCGGAGGGCGAGATGGGAACTTGTCAATCTACTCGAAGAGACCGGACACAATGCCGAGGTTATCGGCGAACTGATTCAGCTTTACGCCTCGGCGCCAAACGATCCTCAAGAACGGGCGCGAATCGGTTTTGCATTGTTGAAATATGGCGCCGTGTCGGAAGCAGTGGAAATTTTTGGCAATTTAGAGCGGAAGTTTCCGCAGCAGGAGTATACGCACAGGGGCCTTGGCCAGGCGGATCTGAGCCGAGGAGATTACGTAGCGGCGCGGCATGAGTTTCAACACGCGCTGCACCTTGATCCTAAAGACCGCGCGAGTGCGGCCGGCCTCACGCTAACAAACACGGTAATCGATCTCGATCCGGTACTTTCCGGAATAGGATCGGTCGAGCGGCTTCGGCGAAGCGAAAATCTTTTGAACCGAGTCTTGAACGACATTACGGCGTGCGCGGGAACACGCGCGTGGAGCGATCAATTGACGCAGCAAGTGGATGACGCTGTGAAGCTGCGATCGGACAAACAGCCGCCCGATAACGATTTTTATTTACAGTTGCAGGCGGCGGCGCAGGCGCTATGGCAGAACCGTCTTTCCTTCTGCGGCACGCTGGCAGCACCGGACCGAGCGGCTGAGATGGCTTTAGCGAAGGTTCGCAATGAGTAGCCCAGCATCCAAGCTGGATGCTGCCGATTCCGCGGCTGAAAAGACGGAGAGCACGCCGTCCCGGGGCAAATTGTGGCGAGCCCGCATGGTGCATTTTAGATTAAGCGAGACGCAGCGATTTCTGTTGCTGGCGCTGCTGATCGGGATGTTTTCCGGCCTGCTGGTGGTGTTGTTTCACATCTCGATTGACTTGGTGAGTTGGACAACGCTGGGAGCGCTGACCGGACGCTTTCGTTACGCCCGGCTGATCAGTCCGGCTGTTGGCGCGGTTGCGGCGGTTTTCGTGGTTCGTAAAATCTTTCCGCGAGCCAAGGGCAGCGGCGTGAATCAGACGAAGATGGCGATCTATACGTCTGACGGCTACATATCATCGAGCACCATCGCGGGTAAGTTTATCGCCTGCGCTTTGGCGATTGGAAGCGGCAATTCTCTGGGGCCGGAAGACCCTTCGCTACAGATGGGCGCGGGAGTCGCCTCGCGTCTTGGCCGGCTGTTTAACTTGCCGCGCAGCAGTATGCGGCTGATCGCTCCGGTGGGGGCGGCGGCTGGAATTGCGGCGGCGTTTAACACCCCTATTACGGGCGTTCTGTTCGTCATGGAGGAGGTCCTGGCCGACTGGAGTGCGACCGCGGTTGGGTCGATTGTGCTTGCGGCGGTTTCGGCCGTCGTGACGATGCGGACCTTCCTGGGAAATGAACCGCTATTCCGCATTCCAGCGTTTGAACTGGCGCATTTCTCCGAGCTGCTGATTTACGCGGGCGTGGGAGTGATTGGCGGAGCGCTATCGGCGGCTTTCATCTGGCTGATTGAGACCTGCAAGAAGCGGATCGATGAGTTGCCGCACTGGCGCCATTATGCGCTTCCCGCATTGTGCGGATTCTTGACGGGAGTTGTGGGGCTATGGTTTCCGGAGGTGATGGGCGCGGGCTATGACGCTATTAATAGCGCTCTTCACGGCGAGTTTACCTGGACGGTCCTTCTTTACCTTGGGCTTGCGAAGATGCTGGTCACGCTGCTGTGTTTCAGCGCGGAGACACCGGGTGGAATGTTTGCTCCGGCTTTGTTTATCGGCGGCATGATCGGGGGCGCGCTCGGCGGAGTGGCGCATCGCTGGTGGCCCTATGGGGCGGCATCGGCGGAGGCTTACATGTTAGTGGGCATGGGCACTTTTTTCGCAGGAGTTTTCCGTGCGCCGATCACGTCGATTTTCATGGTGTTCGAGTTGAGTGCGAGTTACGTGATCATTCTGCCGGTGATGATTGCGAATACGGCGGCTTATTTGATTTCGCGCAGGCTGCATGAGGTTCCGTTCTTCAAGATGCTGGCGCAGCTTGAGGGCGTGAATCTGCCGACCGCGGAGGAGAAGCGGACGTTTCAACCGTTGCGAGTGGAGAGTGCCATGCAGGCGGTCGCCGCCGGTGTTCCGCTGGAGCCAGGGATGCGGCTTTATCCCGATGAGCCGTTGGATGCGGCGCTGCGATTGTTGTCGCTGCAGCCGGTTGTGCAGGTCATTAATCGATTGCATCCGGATGAGGTGATTGGGGTGCTGACGCTTGAGGATGTGCACCGGGCTTACGGGATTACGAATGGGGCGGGGAAGTGAGGGCGATGGCAGGATAGTTGTTGCTGAACATGTGCAATTTCTACTTGCCGGTTTTTCTGCTTTCTACCTGTTCGTCCCCGTTCAGGCGAGCGAGACTGTCGGTGAAGGGGTCGGCAATTCGGAACTCCAAGCCCGGGCGCCCAGGGCTGGTGACGCGCCCCTTTTTTTTACTGGATGTTTGGGCTGCCGATGACTGCCCTCCTGGCCAACCATGATCCATCCGTCTGCCTCTACAATCGCGATGATCTCTCTGAGTTTTAACGGCACTGCTAAACCCGGAACACCTTCATCACTTCATCGCCCAGGTGGTTAATCACTTTCACCGCGATCCGTCCTGACTTCGGCTTGTCAAAGGGTCGCGAGGTGTCGCTGTGAAGCGTGGCCCAGGCGTCCTCGTTGATTTCGGCTTTCAGTGTTGTTCGGAGTGATTTGTACGGGTCGTTTGCGCCTAGAAAGTACGCGTGACGCACGAAGAAGCTTTCCTCGTTGTAGTCGGTATCTATAAACCAGCAGGCGATGCGGTCCGGGTCATCGCTGCGGATTTCGCCTGTTGTGGGATCGAACACATCTACGCCATTGATCTTCAGTTGAATCTGGCCGTTGCCGGTTGGCAGGATGTTGATGTCCGGTTCACCGAAGATGACGAACAGATTACCTTTGCCAGTGTTCTTCAGGTCGCCAGCCATGTGCAGGTCGGCGTTCATCCGGGCCTTCAAGATTGGCAAGCGGCCCAACTTATTTAGTTCCGAAGAATGCGCATCATAGTTGAACGCGCACGTGATCAGAACATCAAATCCGGCGTCGGCGGCCTCGCGAGCGGCCTGGACCAAGTCGGCGCGAGCCACGGTGCCGAACTCGGGACCGATCAGGATACCGGCCCGTTTTTCTTTGTCGCCCTCCGCGTAACGGCCTTCGGCGCAGACGAGTTCGCCCGGCCACGGCACCAGCGAGGTGAAGGTGATTTTGTCTTCCTTGTGGGCCTGCTGAACGCCAGCGGTTCGCAGGTTTTCGAGGATTACCTGCACAAAATCTGGACCGGCTGGGTTGTCCTGGATGACGCGGTCGTTCTCATCCACGGCGAGGGCTCGGTGTGGCGAGAGGCTTTCGACAGTGAAGGGCCCTGCCACGCGAACCTTGGTCTTGTCCTCGTAGGGCTTGTCGTAGAGGAACTCGAACTCGGCTTTGGCGGCAATGGATGCGTCGATCTCCTTCTGCCGAGCGATGCGCTGCTTCCACCAGTCGGCGAGAAGTTGCTTGGCGCGCACGGACCAGTTCTCGTTTGCTTCGCGTGGGATTTGCCATTCTTCCCAGGTCTGCTTGAGTTCGGTGTTCAGTTGATTGCGAACCGGTTCGAGCGTTTGCTGATACTTGTTCCAAATCACGTCGATTTCAGCGTTGTTGGCTATCGCTTTAAGTGTCACGTGCGGGACGCGTTCATAGACGAATCCTTGGCGGATGTCGCCGTGAGTGGGGCTGGTTGCCGGTTCCTTCCGTGTCACCTCGGCTTCTTTTCGTTGACCTTCACGGGAGTCCGCGAGGAGGTAGTACGCATACCGCGCACCCATGACCCGGGCGCGAGCGAGTGCGAGGGCTACCCGCGAGGTGTCGATGGTTATCCAGCGTCGGCCCCACTGTTCGGCCACGTAAGCTGTGGTGCCCGAGCCGCAGGTGGGATCCATGACGAGGTCGCCGGGGTCGGTGGCCATGAGAATGCAGCGCTGGATCGTTTTCGCTGATGACTGAACAACGTAAATCTTTTGTTCGCTTCTGCTCGACATCATTGTGTCTAGCCACACATTCGTAACCGGCGCCATTGGATAGTCCAGAAAAAAACGAACATATGCCAGAGTGGAACCCATCGACATGACGCGATTAGCAGAGATGAGTCGATGCATACCTGCAGGCGGCGTTGCCCATTGTCGAGACCCGGTGGGATAGTCTCGGCCCTGGAATGAAGCGATATACCGGGTTGTACTAGCATTTGTTTGCGAAGTTAGCTGATCTCTTCGGAAAAGACCTGGGAGTGCCGCTCCGGACTCGAAGTCCGTCCTTTCCGCGTTCGTCAACGGGCGGACGGAACCATCCTCTCCAATGATCTGTCGGTATTCGGAAGCACCCGCCTCCTTCTTCTCCTGAAGTGGCTGACGGTATCTAACCGAAGGTCTGTCCTTCGCGTACCAAAGGACAAAATCTGCAACGTTGTCTATCTGCTGCATACCTGCGCCACTGGTTTTACTGACGACTACAACGCTGACTGAATTCTCCACCCCAAACACCTCGTCCATCAATGCCCGGACTCGATGCACATTTTCGTCTCCGATCTGGACGAAGATGGAGCCTGA
>JALYVD010000141.1 GCA_030853405.1 Acidobacteriota bacterium
CTGAAGACGCTTAAGGACAAGGATGTCGTGACGGCCCCCTTGACGGGGTTCAGCGGCAGCCCCAATGACAACCAGATTCGCATCGAGAACAAGCATTTGGGCGCGGGGATGAAGATCGAATCGGATCAGCCGCTATTCAGTGAGAACCTGTGGTCTATCCGCACTGTCGTCGCGGTCGAACCTTTCATTTCAGTCGCTGTTGAACCCGGCGCTGAATTCACCTGGAAGAGCGTCTACGAATACTACACTCTCAACGGCTCTTCTTTGTAGCAGTCTTTGGCGCTTTCTTCGTGGCCTTCTTTTTTGGCGGCGGCGGAACGTCCGCGCCAGATTTACGTGCTTCGCTTAACCCGATAGCGATGGCCTGCTTCGGGTTCTTCACTTTTTTCCCACTGCGGCCGGACTCGAGTTCATGATGCTTGAACTCGTGCATGGTCGTTTCCATCTTCTTCTTGACGATCCGCTTCGATTTAGGACTAGTTCCGGACGAGGACTTCTTCTTCGTTGCCATACGTTTGAGTTCTCCCTTCAAACTGCTCTCAATGTATCGCTTTATCGTTCCGATAAACAACGCCTTCTTTCATCACGAAAAAAACGCTTTGCGTGACCTTGATGTCGCGCAGGGGATTAGCGGGAACAGCGACGATGTCGGCGAGCTTGCCGGGTTCGAGTGTGCCGATCTTGTTCTGCAGTCCAAGCAAATCGGCGGCAACGGAAGTTCCCGCACGCAGTGATTGCGCCGGTGTCATTCCAAGCTTGTTCATCAGCACGAACTCCAGAGCGTTGTTGCCGTGCGGGTAAACAGCCGCATCGGTTCCGAGCGCAATTTTCACCCCCATGGCCAGGGCGCGACGGAACATATTGTCATGAGCTTTGAGTGCGGCTTCGGCTTTTTGCTGTATCAAGGGAGGGAGCTTCGATTCGCTGATGCCACTGCGGACGGAGAGTGTCGGGACGAGGTAGGTTCCGTGCTCACGCATCATGCGGAGGCCTTCGTCATCGAGAAATGTTCCATGTTCGATCGAATCGATTCCGGCGCGAATGGCTCGTTTGGCTCCCTCATTTCCGTGGGCGTGCGCCGCAGTTTTGCGTCCGAGGTCGTGCGCCGCGGCAACCAGAGCATCGAGTTCAGCTTGCGTCAATTGCGGTGTATCGACCGCATCGGTAGGAGAAAGCACCCCGCCGGTGGCGCAGGTCTTGATGACATCCGCTCCGTATTTGATATTGAAGCGAACGGCGAAGCGTGCCTGGTCCGGCGAATCTACGACGCCGTCTTCGGGACCGGATTCATGATTCAGCAGCCCGAATTTGAATCCTGCTCCATCGTCGCAATGGCCTCCAGTCGCTCCAATGGCGTGAACGGAAACCAACATCCGGGGGCCGGGTACCACGCCGTTGTTGATGGCATTCCGAAGGCCCACGTCGATGAAGTCGTTTGAGCCGACATCGCGAACGGTTGTGAATCCCGCCATCAGAGTCTTGCGGGCGTTCACCGTTGCATCGATAGCCTGTTCCGCCGTCGTGAGGTCGAGCGCCTTCAACCGCGCGCCGTTGTAGTCGGGATCGAAATCATAGCTCAGGTGGGTATGAGAGTCTATGAAGCCGGGCAGCAGCGTGGCATCGCCGAGATCGAGCACCGTTGCACCGGATGGAATCTGCCCTCCGAGGGAAGTGATCTTATTCCCCGAGATAACAATGACTCCCGGCTCAATCAGACGGTCAGACTTGCCGTCAAAGAGACGAGCTGCTTTCAGAACATAAGTGGTGTTTTGCGCGCCACAGACAGTGGCGGCGATTAGGAATGCAAGAAGCGCGGACCGCATGACTGATGAGCATACAATAAGGTAGTTGCCGCGCCATGGGAACGATACTGCAGGATCTTATCTACGGCTGCCGTGTGTTGATGAAGAATCCCGGCTACGCGTCAGTCGCCGTGCTGACGCTGGCACTGGGCATCGGGTTCAACTCCTCGATTTTCAGCCTGGTGGATGCCGTCATCCTACGTCCCCTACCCTATCCGAACCCAGAGCAACTTGTCGGACTTGGCCAGTGGCGTAATCAGCAGGGCCAAGGCTATATTCAAACTGGCGTCTCCGCTCCTAATCTGGATGACATCGCGAAATCGGGCGTCTTTCAGTACGTCGCGTACTACCGCTGGGCGGGATTGAACCTTACCGAGGGGAGCCGCCCGGAGAGCCTGCGCGGAATCAAAGCATCCGCTGAACTGCTGCCCATGTTCGGGGTAGCGCCACAGTTGGGCCGCTATCTTCTACCTGCCGAGATGAATGCGCGGCGCGACCGGGTGGCGGTCATCGGGCATCGCCTCTGGCAGATGCGGTACGGTTCGGACCCGGGCATTCTCGGCAAGACCATCGATTTAGATGAAAGGCGTTACACCGTCGTAGGCGTCATGCCCGCTTCGTTCCGGTTCACCTGGGACCAGGAAATCGACGTCTTTACGCCGCTCGTACTCTCGCCGGAGGAGCGCAGTGAGATTGGCCGCGGCACATCCCGGGATCTGCAGGCGCAGGCCAGAGTGAAGGCCGGTGTCAGCCTCGTGCAAGCCCAGGCGGCGATGAATGTGTTGGCGGAAAACCTGGGCAAGCAATATCCAATAGCCGATCGAGGCTGGGGCTTTAAAGTAGAACCTCTGCACGCCGCCTATCACCGCCACATGCAAACCCCTTTGCTGATCATGTTAAGCGCGGTGCTGTTTGTGTTGCTGATCGCGTGCGCCAATGTGGCCAACATACTTCTGGCGCGTGCCACGGGCCGTAGACGTGAGGTCGCCATTCGAGTCGCCATCGGGGCCAGCAGAGGCCAACTGATGAAACAGTTGCTTACGGAAAGCCTACTGCTTGCCGGCATCGGCGGTGGCTTGGGCCTGGTCCTGGCCTATGCAGGCGACCGGCTGCTGACGTTTGCGATGACGCGTTACGATCTTACGCTTCCGAATGCCAGCGTGATTGAGATCGATTGGCGCGTGCTGCTGTTCAGTCTTGTAGTCACGGTTGCGACCGGCGTCATCTTCGGCCTCGCACCCGCATGGATCACAACGAAGGTGGACTGCAACGAAGCACTCAAAGAAGGCGGGTCCAGCACGACCACGGATTCGGGACGCCGCCGCCTGCGCAACGCTCTTGTGATTGCCGAGATATCGCTCGCGCTGGTCCTGCTAACGGGCGCGGGCCTGCTCGTGCGGACGTTCGTTCAACTGGCCGATATCGACCTCGGCATCGATCCGGCGAATGTGATGACCATGGGCGTCAGCCTTCCGGCTTACAAGTATCCGTCGGCGGAGAAGCAGGCGGTGTTCTACCGGGAATTGTTTGAGAATCTCAATAGCGCGCCCGGTATCAAGAGCGCCGGGGCGGAAGGCGGCGGTTCCAACGTATTCTTCCAGCCGCAGGGGCAGCCCGCGGCACTACCCGGACAAGAGCCGACCGCATCCTACAAGATCGTCATGCCCAACTTTTTCAAAACCGTGGGAATGCGCTTGATGGAAGGCCGCGAGTTCTCGGCACATGATGGGGCTGCCGCGAAGCAAGTTGCAATTATCAGTGAGACTGCGGCCCGGCATTACTGGCCACATTCGAACCCGGTGGGCAGTCATCTCACGCTTCTGTCACATGTGTATTCAGGTCAGAGCGCGGGAACGGCACAGCCGCTCGAAATCGTTGGAGTGGTAAAGGACGTAAGGAACGAGAGTCTCTGGACTCCAGAAGCGGATGTGTACGTGCCTTTTGAGCAGCATCCCGTCTCTTCCGTATTGCTGGTTGTGAAGAGTGAGGGAGCGCCGGCGAGCGCCGTGGCGAGTGTGCGGGCGCAGGTGCTCGACCTGGACAAGGAACAACCGCTGAGCGACATCAAAAGCATGAACGACATCGTTTCGCAGACCTATGGCGCGATACGTTTTCCGATGATGCTGTTATGGATTTTTGCGGCGCTGGCCCTTATCCTTTCGGCGATCGGAATCTTCGGCGTGATGTCGTACACGGTTAGCCGGCGGACACAGGAAATGGCCATTCGCCTGGCATTAGGCGCAAGCCGAGGCGACGTTCTGCGATTGATTTTGAGCGAAGCGCTTCGAGTCACCGCATTCGGAGTGTGTATCGGGCTGATCGCGGCGTTGGCCCTGAGCCGCGTGATGGCTGGCTACCTCTATCAAATTTCGGCAACCGATCCGCTAACGCTTGTAAGTGCTTCGGTTTTGCTGGCTGGCGTCGCTCTGTTCGCCAGCTATTTGCCCGCACGGAGAGCAATGAAAATAAGTCCGATCACAGCTCTCAGGTACGAGTAAGCGAGGGTAGAGCGATCAACTAATCCCGCTACTCCGGGCTTTGCGGAGGAGCCGCAACGTTAAGTGTCATCCGCTTATGATTTCGGACAATTGCCACCTCTATTGGCTTGCCGCTCGCGGCCTTCTCCTGCAGACACTGTGTCAGGTCGCGCGGATTCCCTAAACTCCGGTCGCCGACCGACGTAAGCACGTCACCCGATTTGAAGCCCGCCCTCTCTGCAACCGATCTCGGATCGACAAACCGGACCAGCACGCCTTGCTTCACGCCAAAATACTCCGCAAGTTGCGGATTCATCGGCTCGCATTCCACACCCAGCGCTTTATTTTTCCAGGCAATTAGCGGAGTGGGAATGTCCATGGCCGCATAGAACTGTGCCGCTTCTCTTTCCATGGCATTCAATTGCCGATCCATGTTCGTTAAATCCGGACGAGCGTCGAAACCATGGAACTGAGGCGCGCCCGTGACCACCGTCGCAGTCTGCACCTTGCCCCCTCGCGAGTACTGCACCTTCACGTGGCGACCCTGCGGCGTCTCCCAAACCAGACGGCCTAACTGCTGTCCTCCGAGAATGTTCTCGCCGTTATACGACAGCAGCACATCTCCCGCCTTAATCCCCGCCTTTTCCGCCGGGCTTCCTTCCTGAACGTGGGTCACCTCGACGCCGCGTTCCCCATCCAGCTTCAATGCACTCGCGCGATCGGCATCGATATCAACCAACGTCACGCCAATATAACTGCCATTGCCGGCTGCCCGAATCTGTGGCGAAATGAGCGGGTATGTCCCGGGGGATTGGGCCTGAACAAGCGGGATGGTGCAGAGACTCCCAGCTAAAACAACGGCAGTGGCAAGTAAGTAACGCATCGTGCAGTCTCCAGTGATTTCGACTCGGAGAACCGCGAAACGTTAGTAACTGTCAGTAGGAGCGTTGATCTCGCGAAGTACCTGAAAACAACGCATTCGGACGTAGTCGTCCGTCTGCTCGGACCGCATGACGTCCTGCAGCGTGTTCACGAGTTCGGGACTGATTCCCGCCAGCGGCGTTGCGGGAGCCAGAACGTCAATGGCTTCCGAACGGACCCCAGCGTCGTCGTCGTGTTTCAGTACGTCTCCTAGAACTTCACGTGTAGGCGCGTCGGTTGAGAATTGCCGCAGCGCTTCAAGAGCCTTCAGACGCACTGCCGCATTCGGATCGTGACGAACGCTAAACAGCAGAGCGTCCCGAACGTCCGTCCCGGTTTGTCCGTTTAGTACTTCCACGGAATCGACACGAACCGCGGGATCGGTCGAATGCCTTGCCGCTGTCAGCAGCAATTGCCGGATCCGATCGTCATCCAAGCGCCCGGTCACTTCGCCCTGACGCACCTGATCGATAATGATGCGAACCTCGCCCGTATCTCCGGGCCGCACACTGCGGATATGAGTCTCCGGACTGAACAGGCTCATCTCCGAAAAACTGCCTGGCTGCCCGAACCCAGGCACGCCGTTCCGGTTCACCCAGCGTCCCGCGCCGAATCCCAGAACGACCAGAAAAGACCCTAAAGCCGCACGCGCCGACCAGACGGAAAAGGAACCCTCGAACGCCGTCAGCCACCTGCGCCACATTGGAATGCGCTGCGCATCGGACGCCTTCAGCCGAACGACATTCCCCTTCAGTTCACGGCGGCACTCGGCCAGCAACTCCAACGGCGTATCGAAACGCTCGGAGTTCAGCGTCGTATGCCACGTCTTCTCGCGCGCAAGCGCCTGCTGACAAAACGCGCATTCGGAGAGGTGTTGCTCAACTTCTTCTTCACGTGCAAAGTCCAGCTCTCCATAGAGATACAACGAGAGCTCGCCTTGAATCTGATGGCAGGTCATACGAAATCCGCCAGGGCGCTGCGCATTTTTTGCGTGGCCCGGAACAGGCAGTTCTTGGCGGCCTCTTCCGTTACTCCTAGCGCTTCGCCGATCGCCCGCAACCGCATTCCCTGGTAATGGCGCATTTCAAAGACGACACGCTCGCGCGGCGTAAGCTGCTCCAGAACTTCCTGTATCCGGCTGTTCACTTCGGCGCTCATAAGCTGCCGCTGCGGGTCTACACTTGCCCGTTCTTCCGGGACAAATTGGAACCTGTCCACCTCGCCGCTGCGCGTGTCCACCGAGGGAGACTCTTCCTTACGAACCTTCCGCCGCCGGATCTGATCCAGGCAGAGATTCGCAACAATGCGATAGAGCCACGTGCTAAAGCTACAATCGAAGCGGAACTTCGGCAGATTGCGGTGAACACGCAGAAATGCTTCCTGGTAGACGTCGCGAGCATCTTCTTGCGAATGCAGGACGTTGAACGCCATGCGCAAGACATTCTGGTCATGCGCCCGGACCAGTTGTTCGAACGCGTCCTGGTCGCCGCTCTGGGCGGCCCGGATAAGAGCGAACTCGTCTGACCGCTCCGTCGTGCCTCGCACGGCTATATTCCTGATTGCCTGCGCAACAGTGTCCATCGAATCCATGGACGTACGAACCCCAAATCCGTCACGAGTTTTTCGGAGCCATGAGCGGGAGCGATTGGAGCCTTGCCGATATTAACTGGCCAACTCCAGTTCGATCAACCGTTTGGCAGCGTCCAGACTGGAAATCCGGAAGCTTCGAACCTCACCCGTCCGCGCCGTTTCCTTCGACTCCCCGGCCTGTTCGCCGCCCTGTTTCCAACGTTTCGACAGCATCGCGCTCAGCGATGACACATCAGAGGATCGTTCCTCCTCAATTGCCGCCTTTTTCCGTTCCGGCTGTTTCAACTGGCAGTTGGCAATTACACCCTCGCCCAATTCAACCTTGGCCCGGTCGCCATGCACTTCCACAAGCCGCCCGCTGACCGTCTCGCCCGCGTGGTGTTCGGAGATGTAGTGATCAACCGTGGTCGGCTCAAGCTGCTTCATTCCTAAACGAATGCGCCGCCGTTCGCGATCGATCTCAATCACGACCGCTTTTACGGTTTGGCCCTTAGCAAGCTTCTCTTTTGGATGTTCCAGGCGCTTTTCGTTGGTGATGTCGGAGATGTGGATCATGCCTTCGACGCCCTCGCCCAGATCCACGAACGCGCCAAACTGCATCAGGTTCGTGATCGTGCCTTCGATGTTCGCACCGACCGGATACTTCTGCGGAACCGTTTCCCACGGATCGCCCAAAGCCTGCTTGTACCCCAGTCCAATGCGCTTTTCCGTCGGGTTGACTTGCAGAATCACGGCTTCTACCCGCTCGCCGACTTTGAGCAAGTCAACCGGCTTACGCACCCGCTTATCCCAGGACAATTCGGAAATATGGATCAGCCCATCAACGCCCGGCATCAGCTCCACAAACGCGCCGAAATCGGCCAGCCGCGAGACTGTTCCGCTTACCCGGTCGCCCACATGGAAGTTGCGCGCCGCCACCGTCCAGGGATCGTCCTGAAGTTGCTTCAGCCCCAGTGCGATCTTTCGCGAAGCGGGGTCGATTTTGAGAACCTTAACCGTGACTTCATCGCCGATCTTGACCACGTCGCTGGCCTTGCCGACCCGCGACCAGGACATATCGACAACGTGCAAAAGCCCGTCAACACCGCCCAAATCCACAAACGCGCCAAAGTCCATGAGACTTCGAACACGGCCCGTCACGATCGCGCCCTCTTGCAGTTCGGCCAGCCGCTGTTGACGGCGCGCCACCTGCTCTTCTTCGAGAACCGCGCGGCGATCCACCACCACGTCTTCTTTTTCCGTATCGAGCTTCGTGATCCGGCACTGTATTTCCTGGCCGACCAGCTTCGGCATGTCATCCGGGTCGCGGACCCCGCTGCGCGACGCGGGCATAAAGGCGCGTACGCCTACGTCCACGCGAAAACCGCCTTTTACCTGTTCAACCACCACTCCGGCAATGTTCTTCTTCTCATCGAAGGCAGCCTGAAGCGCGGTCCAATCTCTTGGCCGTTCCACTTTGACAGTCGAAAGCTCGTAGTAACCTTCGTCGTTACGAGGCCCGGCGCTCACCATAATGGTGGCGCCTCTTTTCGGCTCGCCAGCGCCGCTCTCCTGCCATTTCGCAAGCGTTAGCGAGCCTTCTATCTTTCGGCCAATGTCGATAAGAATTGCTTCAGGGCCGACAGAAACAACGGTGCCGGCGACAGTCTCTCCCGCCTTTACATCGGCGTGCTGATGCTCGAAATCGGACAACATTTCGGCGAAGGTGGAGTCTTCCCGCTGAGTTTCGTCAGCGGGCAAAGTGGGGTCAAGGTTGGTATCGCTCATCACTGCTGAGGGGGTTTCCCCTTATTCTGTCATAGAGCCGTCGAATGCAGACCGAAGCACGCCGTAGCGTTTTCCAGCCCCAGGATTTTGCCTGGCTGCTTTTCGTCGCGGCTCTGATTGCGACAACCCCCGAGACCAACTACAACGCAACCATCCTGCTCGTCGTAATCGGGGCGTTTCAAATCGTAGAACCGCGCTTGCGGCCCTTTTCATCGAAGTCTGGGCAGATCGCGTCTCTCGTCTTGAAACTGCTGTTCAGCTACCTGCTGGTGGGCTACACGCATACCATCTTCAGTCCGTACTACCCGATCTTTCTCATTCCCGTGGTCTCCGCCGCAACCATCTTTGAACTGCCCGCCGTTATCCTGGTCACGCTGATTGCCTGCCTGCTCTACTCTTCCTTTCTCCTGCCGATCTTCATCGACTGGAGCACGTTTCAAATGCCGGAAGGATACGCGGATACATTGGGAGCACGGCTCTCTTTCTACGCCATCATTGCCTTCCTTGTTTACCAGCAGGCGAAAGCCAAACGCGATGAAATGGCCCGCACTGCCGAATCAAACAGGCACCTGAGAGTGACCGAAGCGTCATTACGGCGCAGTGAACGTCTTGCCGCTCTGGGTCAACTTACGGCTGGTCTCGCGCACGAACTGCGTAATCCGCTCGGGACCATAAAAGCCTGCGCCGAGATGCTGACGAAGGATACGATAAAGAGCCGGCCCGAGGTGATGGCCGAAATGGCGGGCTACATCGGAACGGAGGTCGATCGAATGAGCGGGTTGATTTCAAGCTTTCTCGATTTTGCGCGGCCCCTTCAAATTCGGCCGGTGGTGTCCGAGTTGAAACCGCTGCTCGACGATGTCCTGCGCCAGCAGAGCGAACTCGCGGCTGGACGCGGCGTCCACTTGTCTTTGAAGGCGCCGGATAAGCCAATCAGCTTTGGCTTCGACCCCGACCTGCTGCGCGTGGCGGTCTTGAATCTGATACAGAACGCGATCCAGGCGAGTCCTTCCGGCAGCAATGTCGAAGTACGCGTCGAACCCAGTGCCGAGCAGGTGCAACTCTTCGTCTCCGACCACGGCGAAGGCATCCAGCCACAGCATCTTGAAAGCATCTTCAACCCGTTCTTCACGACCAAACCGGAAGGCGTCGGATTGGGGCTTGCACTCGTTTCAAAGATTGTCGATGAGCATCACGGGCGTATTCGGGTCTATAGTCAACCCGGAGTGGGGACCACATTTGAAATGACTCTTCCAAGAGAGCAGCCGGCTTAGAGCATGGGGCCGGGACGAATACTTATAGTTGAGGATGAGGAGAAGCTCCGCCGAGTCATTCAACTGCATCTCGAATCGTCTGGGTTTGAAGTGGATGCGGCTGGATCCGTTGATCAGGCCATGCCGCTTGCGTCAATGGCGACTCTCATCATCACGGATCTGCGATTGCCGGGCATGGATGGTCTGCGCTTCATTGGAGAGTTGCACAGGCGCGGCATTCAGGCGGCGGTGATTGTCATGACGGCGCATGGCTCTATAGAAACCGCCGTGGAGGCGATGAAGCTTGGGGCCGCCGACTTTTTACAAAAGCCGTTTTCGCTCGATCATCTGACGACGGTTGTTCAGAAAGCCATGGCGACCCAGTTTCTGCGCGCCGAGAATCAGCGGCTCCGCGAGCAACTGGACCAGCGCTATCAGTTCGACAACATCATCGGGCGCAGTACGGCCATGCGCGAGATTTTTCACACCGTCGAACGGGTTGCGCCCACGCGGGCAACCGTTTTATTGGCAGGTGAAAGCGGCGTCGGCAAGGACATGATCGCACGCGCCATTCATCAAAATTCCCCTCGCAAGAATCACGCCTTCGTCAAAATAAACTGCACCGCCATTCCAGAGAATCTGATGGAGAGCGAACTCTTCGGCTATGAGAAGGGCGCCTTCACGGGAGCCAATACCAGCAAGCCCGGTAAGTTTGAACAAGCCGATCAGGGCACGGTTTTTTTGGACGAGATCGGCGACGTGCCGGGCAATATACAAGTGAAGTTGTTGCGTATTCTGCAGGAGCGGCAATTTGAACGGCTTGGCTCAAATCTGACACGCAGCGTAGATCTGCGAGTCATCGCCGCTACTAATGTTGACCTGCGCGCAGCCCTTGAAGAAGGCCGCTTCCGTGAAGATCTCTACTACCGCTTAAATGTTGTCCCAATCAATATTCCGCCCCTTCGCGAACGCAAAGAAGACATTCCGTTTTTGGCTCTCTATTTTGTGCAGAAACTGTCGAAAGATTTGGGCGCGCAAGCGAGAGAGATCAGTCCCGCCGCCATCGACCGCCTGATCGGCCACCCGTGGCCCGGCAATGTCAGGGAACTTGAAAATACTATCGAAAGAAGCCTGGTTTTAGCCTCGGGAGAAGTTTTGCAGCCGAGTGACATTCGGCTTGAAGCGCCGCGAGGACACTCGCACTCCGCGACATCGCAGCAGCTTCCATTTCTGCCGGAAGGCGAAACGCTGGAGCACTGGGAGCAGTCAATGATCCGCGAAGCTCTGCGCCGCGCGAACGGCAACAAAAGCCGGGCCGCCAGAATGCTCGGGCTCACTCGGAATGCGTTGCGCTACCGGCTTTCACAAATGGGTTTGGATAACGGAGCCGCCGAGGAGCCCGAGCCGTAAATGCGGCTCTAAGGCAGCGGGTGCTGAACCTCTATCTCCTTCTTCTGCTTTCGCAGCCTCCTTATCGTCTTCAGGTTGCTTCTGCGTGTCGCTCCCCAATAGACCGTAGCAGGATAGACACAACCAATCGTTATCGCCAGCCATAAGTTCCGGGTAGACACCCAGAATTCATATCCCAGAGCGACGAATCCAATCATCTGGCATCCATTTTGAAAGAACGCCAGACGCCTAACAAACGTTTCTTCTTCGTCGAACCAGGCAAGAAAATCAGGCGCTTCAGAAGCGCGGGCCTTTCCACAATCCAAGTCTCGTAGAAGCTTAGTGTTTTTTATGCATAGGACAAGTACAGCGCCAACTTGTCCCGCCAGAAGAATCGTCAGACCTGGTCTGAGGAGCAGCCATTGTGTTTGGTAAATAAGAAGCGCTATTAAGGCGGCCATCAGGCTGGCAAAGCGCAAGTGTTTCGAGTGACGAGCGCGCTCAAGAACCACGAAGGATAAGAACCGATCGATCGCGCTGTCCAAATTACATACCGGTTGCCGCGTTCGCGGGCAATGTGCTCAGATTACAACAGGTCGCGATTAGCCCCGGAACAAATGCCATTTGAAGCTCTCCCATCAGATCACCTTCCGCGCCGGGTCTTTCTGATCGTGCCTTTCGCCTTCGCTGGCCTGGGCGCGTTGTGCTATCGCCAAGAGCGAACATTACCCGATGCCGCAAAAGACGGCAACGGCCCTAGAGTCGAATTGACGCTCTTCTCCGGGAGCGGAAAGCGCGAGCTCGTTGTCAGCGTTCGAAAGCGGATTCAACCTGACGCCGATTGGCGACGAGAGTTGACAACCGAGCAATACGCAATCACCCGTCGGAGGGGAACCGAATTCCAGTTCGCGAATCAATACTGGAAGAGTCATCAGGCCGGTATGTACCGCTGTATCTGCTGTGGAAACGCACTCTTCCGGTCGGAGGACAAATTCGACTCAGGCACCGGTTGGCCAAGCTTTTCAGCACCCAGTGCAGCACACAACATCTACACCAAGGTCGATTTGAGTCTTCGCTTAGAGCGCATCGAGGTACTGTGCCGGAAATGCGACGCACATCTCGGACATCTCTTCGACGACGGCCCGCCGCCTTCAGGACTGCGCTACTGTTTGAACTCGGCCGCGTTGCGCTTCGTCAAATACTCCTAGCCTAGGCGCATTACAACCGGACGATCTTGTCTGACTTGATGCCCTTGAGCGCATTCCGGGTATCTACAACCAGCTTGCTATGCTCCAAAATCGCTCGATAATCCACGTTCCTGTGATCGGTAACAATGACGACGCAGTCCGCGGCAGACGCACTGCTCAACGCATCCTGCGACTCAAGTTCGATTCCATCGATACGCAGTTTGGGTACGTAGGGATCGGAAAAGGTGACGTTCGCCCCACGCCGTCTCAGCAGCAGAATAATGTCGAGCGCCGGGGATTCGCGCACGTCGTCGATATCGCGCTTGTAGGCGGTCCCCAGGATGTGAATGTGCGAGCCACGAATGGGCTTGGACGCGTCGTTCAGCGCATTTTGAATCAGCTCCACGACGAAGTCCGGCATGTGGCTGTTGACGTGTCCGGCCAGTTCGATAAAGCGCGCTTCGAACCCGGCTTCCTTGCTCTTCCAGGAGAGATAAAACGGATCAATCGGAATACAATGGCCGCCCAAACCGGGTCCCGGATAGAACGGCATGAAACCGAAAGGTTTGGTTGCCGCCGCGTCGATCACTTCCCACACGTCGATGCTCATGCGTTCGCACATGACGGCAAGTTCGTTCACCAGGCCGATATTGATCATGCGGAACGTGTTTTCGAGCAGCTTTACCATTTCGGCGACGCGCGTCGAACTGACCGGGATTACTTTTTCAAGCGCCTGCTGATAAAACAGAGCACCCACTTCCGTGCAGGCCGGAGTGATTCCGCCGACTACTTTGGGGATATTTTTTGTTTGGTAATTCGGGTTGCCCGGATCGACCCGTTCCGGTGAGAAGCACACGAAGAAGTCTTCACCGACCTTCAGACCGGACTGGTTCAGTCTCGGCAAAACCAGTTCGTCGGTTGTGCCTGGATAGGTTGTCGATTCAAGCATCACTAGCAATCCCGGGTGCAGATGTTCCGCAATCGCTTCGGTCGCCGCGACCACGAAGCTCATATCGGGATCTTTCGTCTTGCGAAGCGGAGTAGGGACGCAGATGTCGATCGTGTCGAGTTCCTTGATGATCGACATATCGCGTGTAGCCCGAAGTCTGCCGCTTTCGACAAGCGGCCGGAACACTTCGTCAGGGACGTCTTTGACGTAGGAGTGTCCGCTGTTGAACTGATCGACTTTGGATTGCTGTACTTCGATTCCGACTACCTCGAATCCAGCCCGGGCAAATTCCACCGCAAGCGGGAGTCCCACGTATCCGAGTCCAAGCACGCCAACGCGGGCCGTTCTGTTTGCAATCCGTTTTTTCAAACCGGTTGCCGCGGTTTGCTCGACAGTTTCAGAGATCATAAGAAAAAGTACCTTCAGCGATGAGTTCAGCGGGTCCAGTCAGATAGACGCTGGCGTCCCACCTCAAAGATAACGAACCGGCCGGAGTCCGTATTTCTACAGGGCTCTCGACAAGAGCCCGCAGTATCGCCGAAGCCGCCGCCCCTGTGGATCCGGTCCCGGAGCTCTTGGTTTCGCCCGCTCCTCGTTCGTAGAACACGGCCTCGATCGTGTGGCGGTCCACGACGGTCACAAACGAAACATTGGAACGGTGAGGAAATCGGGGATGCGCTTCAGCTTCGGCCGCGGCCATTCGCCAGTTATTGGGCAGGCGATCGACAAAGATGGCGCACTGTGGGTTCCCGACATTGAGCGTCGTCGCATCGAAGGCTGTTCCGGCCAGATGAAGGGTTGTGTGGAGTTCCTCAAGTTTCGGCAGGCCCATGTCCATTTCAAAAACAAACCTGTTGCATCGCTGGGAGACGAGACGCAGTTCTTTTCGACCTGCTGCCGTCGTGATCGCGATCGACGGTGGGGCGGCGACATGATTCAGCAATGCAAAGGCTGCTGCGCAGCGCGTTCCGTTCCCGGAAATCTCCGGTTCGCTTCCGTCGGAATTGAACAGCCGCGTCCGCAGCCCGCCTTCGGCACGCCACACCAGCATCCAGCCGTCGCCGCCAACTCCTGTCGTTCGAGCGCAGATCCGGCGCGCAATCTCGGGCAGGTTTTGTTCCGGCGCCTGCTCTCCCCATGTGAGGAGGAAATCGTTTTCAGCGCCGTGCAACTTCGTGAAAGGAAGCTTTGTCATGGGGTTCGTTTGAAAATTTGGAGAGCCGGAGAGTGGGGAACCTGTATCCGATACACAAGACGGTAGACGGCGGCGTTCTCTTGTAGTTTGCCCGATAACTTACTGCCTTCTTGCGCGACGGCAAAGGTTTCCTGATGGATCAGGTCCGGACGCGCCGTGTTGGCATACCAGGCGGCGCCGTTGCCCTCATGCAGGACTTCGGCCAGTGGGATACCGGCTTTACAGAAAATACCTGTCAGGTCTCCGAAAGGAGCCAAAATGCCTTGGCCTGGCTGGTAGTTCGTTTGGAAATAACCTGCTGAGGCTTCGGTCCAGGCACGCCGTGCGACTGAATTGACTTGCGACTCTTTCCAGCAGACCCAGTTTTCAGCGCCGGGATGCACCAGCCACGGAAGGATGGAAACCAGCGGCACGATCAGAGCGAGTTTGCGCCGCTTCTTAGTAATAAATGGCACAATTGCGCCCGCCGCAAAGGCAGCCAATGCAACAACGGCGATTCCGTAGCGAGAGTTGTAGTAACCATGCGGGTACAGCGTTGGTACAAAAATCGGGGTTCCGGACGAGTGCAAGCTCCAAACATAGAAGAGCGGTGTCAGGAAGAGAATCCCAATCTTGCTGACGGCTCTCGCGGCCGCTGCACAAGCAATACCCACAATCCCGAGCAGCGTTAGACCCCACCCGCTACACAGCTCAGCCGCCGCGGCGTAGTACAGGAATGCAAGCCGCCAATCGTGATATCCCGGATATGGTTTTCCGCCCTGAATCGCTTTCGCCGAGTAAGGCCCGTTGTAAAAATCGAGCGCGTTACCGGTTTCCCACCAGCAGTGCGCGAGCCAGTAGAGCGGCGCAAGGCTGGCGATCACGCCGAAGCTGACAAGAACCGCACGCCGATGATTCCGGGC
>JALYVD010000161.1 GCA_030853405.1 Acidobacteriota bacterium
CTGACGGCCCCGCCGAATTCGCGCTACGAAGTGCGATCTGTTCTCGACGGTCGGCAGTTGGGCGAAGTGACGGCTCAGCAACTCGATTCGGGATGGACGGTGCACTTCGATACCAGGCACGCCATTACTGTCTTAGAGCTGCACAGAAGGTAAATGATTTCAGTACAGACTTACTAACACCCAAGCACATACGCAAAGACCAGGGGAGCCACAATCGATGCATCCGATTCGATCACAAACTTCGGCGTATCGATGCTCAGCTTCTCCCACGTGATCTTCTCATTCGGAATCGCGCCTGAGTACGATCCGTAGCTAGTGGTGGAGTCGCTGATCTGGCAGAAATAACCCCATAGAGGCGTGTCTTCGCGCTCCAAATCCTGACGGAGCATGGGTACCACGCAAATCGGAAAGTCGCCGGCGATCCCGCCACCCACTTGAAAGAAGCCGATCGAGGAACTAGCCGACGTCCTCGTGTACCAGTCCGCCAAGGAAATCATGTATTCGATTCCAGTACGCACGGTATGCACGTTTTTGACATCCTTCGCCATGCAGTGCGCGGCATACATGTTGCCGAGAGTCGAATCTTCCCAGCCAGGCACAAACATGGGCAGGCTGCGCTCCATCGCGGCATAAAGCCAACTGTCCTTCACATCGATTTGAAAACTCTGCTGCAGATCCGCCGATTGCAGAATACGAAAAAAAAATTCGTGGGGAAAATAATGCTCGTTCTTCTCGTCTGCCTCCATCCATTCCCTGAGAATCACGCCTTCGATGCGCCGCATCGCTTCCTCTTCCGGAATGCAAGTATCAGTCACGCGATTCATGTGCCGGTCTAACAACGCCTGCTCATCTTCCGGCTTCAGATCCCGCCACTCGGGAACGCGCTCATAGAAATCGTGGGCTACCAGGTTGAAAACGTCTTCCTCCAGATTCGCGCCCGTACAGCAGATTCCGTGAACTTTGTCTTGCCGGATCATCTCGGCTAGCGACACGCCGAGTTCGGCCGTGCTCATTGCACCCGCCAGCGTAACGAACATCTTGCCACCTTTATCGAGGTGAGTAACGTATCCCGCAGCCGCATCCACCAATGTCGCCGCATTGAAATGCCTGAAATGCTGTTTAATGAACTCTGTTATCGGACCTTGACCCATCTTATTCAAGGTACCGTTGTCGTGTTTCAATCGAGTTGCATCGCAACGTAAAGCAGGTGGCCTTCACGCTCGATCAACAGCACCACGGAATCTCCAGCTTTCATCGCGGCTAGATATTGCCGCAATTGCGCCACTCCATTTACCACTTGTCTGTTAATGGCATAGATAGCATCGCCCGTATCGAGCGGTGGACCGGAATAGGGCGCTCCGGACCGCCGCGCCGCTACCACAACTCCGGCCGGCCGCCGGAGGTCAGGCATAAGTTCACGAACCGGTTTAGTAATATCGAGCCCTACGATTCCCAACTTCGGGACCAAATTCTTGACCGGATCTACCATGTCGGCTAACGCATCCAACTCTCCGCCGGATTGTTCTTCCGTGACCACGGGAAGCTCCAACTGCTCTGTTCCACGCTGGACCTGCATCGTGAGCTTGGTTCCGGGAGTGGTTCTGAAAACACGCGCCTCTAATTGATGAAGCGTCGAAACTATTCGCCCGTTCATCCCGGTGACGATATCGTCGACCTGCAGACCTGCGTGCGCTGCCGCTCCATCCGGCTCGACGTCGGAGATGATTACGCCATGGTCGGTCTCGAGCTTGAGCCCCTCAGCCATGTCCGGAGTCACCGTCTGAGCTACTATCCCGAGTTGCGCCCGGTGCACGTGGCCTTGTGTCTTGAGCTGCTGGTAAACGTCGCGCGCAATCTTGCTCGGAATCGCGAACCCGATGCCTTCGCTTCCGCCGGATTGGGTGAGGATAAAGGTGTTAATTCCGACCACGCGGCCGTCTGTATCGACCAGCGGTCCGCCGCTATTTCCGGGGTTGATCGGTGTGTCGGTTTGAATGTAGACCATTGGGTCGTCGGATTTGATCTGTCTAGAAACAGCGCTGACCACGCCCATGCTGACCGAGTTATCAAGCCCTAAAGGATTGCCGAGGGCCAGCACGATCTGCCCTTGCCTCAGTTCATCTGAATCTCCAAACATCAGATAGGGTAGGTTATTTCTATCGACTTTGATCACGGCAAGATCGCTATCGTGATCCATCCCGATGAGTGTTCCGGCAAGCGCCCTTCTTCTTGCCTGTCCCGGAGTTTCACCCTCAGCGCGCACATTCAACTGCACTTTGACGCTGTGCGCGCCCTTCACCACGTGAGCGTTGGTCAGGATGTAGCCGTCCTCGCTCATGATGATCCCGGACCCGCTACTGTCCTCTGCCGTTAACACGTCGCCCCTGGTGGCGGAGCCCTCGGTCGGCACATAGCTGCGTACGAAGATCTGTACCACCGCGCGCCCGGACCGTTGTGAAACCTCTTCAAATGAGGAGCTCAGCTGTTTCAAGACGTCCATTTTCTCGGGGTTGGGGGTAGCAGGCGGCTTAATGGCGCCCCCGTGCTCTGGCAGCTTCCCCTGGCCTAAAGCCCAGCCCACGCACAGGCCGCTCACCACGCTCCATCTATAAAGGCATCCGATCAACGGCATCCCAAAAGGACTCCTGCAGGCCTCATTTACTTTTGATGCACCTGCCGGATCTTATCATTCGTTTCAAATGCCGGATGGACCCGGTACACTCGTCATTGCAAGTCAGGATTAGGATTTCACGGCTCGGAAAAGCGTCCGAACCCGGTAACGATCCGGCGGGCCTAAACCCTTCGATCGCGAGCGAGCTTACTGCCGAATTGACGGGTCCGTCGCGCCCTGCTTTGGGCGGGTCTTCCCGCGTCGCCCTCGGCATCCTCTTGAGCCGGATTACCGGGCTGATCCGCGAACGAGTTCTGGGCCATTACTTCGGCGACTCCGCCATTCTTGGCATTTTCCGGGCCGCCTTCCGGATCCCGAACCTGCTCAGCAATTTGTTTGGCGAAGGCGTTCTCTCAGCCGCCTTCGTGACCGTGTACGCCAAAATTCGCGCCCAGGAGCAAGATAAGGAAGCGCAAGAGCTCGCGGCGGCCGTCTTTAGCATCCTTGCTTGCGTCAGCTCGGTCATTGTGCTGTTAGGCGTCCTGCTTACGCCCGTGCTGATCGATTTGATTGCTCCAGGTTTCCACGGCGAGGATCGCGCACTTACCATTCGCCTGGTGCGAATTCTGTTTCCGGCAGCAGGAATGCTCGTGATGAGCGCGTGGTGCTTGGGCGTACTCAACAGCCATCGCAAATTCTTGCTTTCCTACTCCGCCCCGATGGCGATGAATGGGAGCATGGTTGCCGCGCTCACGCTTTTCGCCCGCTATCTTCCGCAACAACAGTCGATCGTGCTGCTTGCCTGGGCGTGCGTGATAGGCAGTATTCTTCAGTTCTTAGTTCAGCTTCCCGGCGTTCTGCGCTTCCTGCCTCGCTTCAGGCCGATAATCGACCTCAGCTCCGCTTATGTGCGCGCAGTAATCCGAAACTTCGTACCCGTTTTCGTGAGCCGCGGAGTGGTCCAGATTAGCGCGTATGTAGACCAGATGATTGCCAGCTTCCTGGGGCCCGTCGCTATCTCGGCGTTGAGCTATGGCCAATTCATAGCTTTTCTGCCCATAAGCTTATTCAGCATGTCTGTCTCGGCCGCGGAACTGCCGGAACTATCCAGCGCCATTGGCGAGCGCGCCGAGGTGGCTGCTCAACTTCGTACCCGGCTCACATCCGGCCTGCGGCGTATTGCCTTTTTTATCATTCCGTGCGCGGTGGCCTTCCTGATCAACGGAGACGTCTTAATTGCGGCACTTTACCAGGGAGGCAGGTTTCACTATTCGGATGCGCTTTACGTCTGGTCGGTACTCGCGGGAGCTTCTGTCGGTCTGCTGGCGACATCGCTAGGCCGCTTGTATTCTTCCGTGTTTTACGCCCTGCACGAGACGCGAACACCGTTGCGTTTTGCCCTGATCAGGGTGGCTGTCACAACCGTGCTCGGCCTCATTTTCGCGTTTCCCTTGCCTAGATGGCTGGGAATCGATCCGAAGTGGGGCGTTGCTGGATTGACGGCATCGGCGGGTATTGCAGGCTGGCTGGAGTTTTCGCTGTTGCGCCATTCGTTAGCCGGCAAAATCGGCGCAACTCCCCTGCCGTTCGAGCTGACCGCGAAACTCTGGTCGGTCTCGCTGATCGCGGCGGCGCTCGGCTTCAGTTTAAAAGCTACTCTCGGCACCAGGCATCCGCTGCCTCTGGCGATCATTATCATCTCTCTTTACTGTGCTGTTTACTTCGGCGGCACAGCGCTGCTGGGAGTTCCCGAGTCACGTCAGACTCTGAAGTCGGTTTTCCGCCGCTTGCGTCTTGGGATGTGACGATCAGAAACTTTGCCCGGCTTGGATCAACTGTTCCGCTTGACGCAGAGCCTCGGCTGTGATCTGCTCACCGGAAAGCATCCGCCCGATCTCTCTGGCGCGAGCTTCCGGACCGAGTTCTTCGATTTCAGTCGCGATTCGCCCTTTTTTCTCCTGTTTTGAAACAGCATAGTGGTGATCGGCGAAACCTGCTATCTGGGCGAGATGAGTCACGCAGATCACCTGGTTATTGCGCGATAGCAATTTGAGACGTTTACCGACAGCTGCCGCGGCCGCGCCTCCCACGCCGGCATCTACTTCGTCGAAAACTAGCGTAGTAAGCACATCGCGGCGATCCGCGCCGCCAATGGCGGTTTTCAATGCGAGGGCAATACGCGAAAGCTCACCTCCCGAAGCAATCTTTTCGAGCGGCTTCAGTTCCTCCCCTCGATTCGGAGAGACCAGAAAGGAGATCTCGTCGAAGCCGTTCGCGCTCCATTCCTTCCGCTTCAGCGGGATTCGAAACTGCGTGCTGCCCATCATGAGGCTCTTCAGTTCACTTTCGACGGCTTTGCCCAGACGAACCGCAGCGGCTTCCCGCATTTCGCTCAGTTCGCGCGCCCGCTCTTCGTATTGCCTTGCGAGCCGGTCGAGTTGCGCTACAAGCGCGGCCCGACGCCCGCTCGCATTCTCGACCTCATCTATCCGTTTGGCAACATCATCTCGAAACGACAAAATTTCTTCCACCGTTTTGCCGTACTTCCGCTTGAGACGATCGAGCGCGTCGAGGCGGCTCTCGACGTCTTCCAGCCGCGCTGGATCGCCTTCGAGCTTGCCAAGATAGTCGCGTAGCGTATAAGCAGCTTCATCCAGCAGAACCGAGGCCTGTTTGAGCAATGCTGCCGTCTCGCTTAGCGTCTCGTCTATGCGCGTAAGTTCGTCCATCCGCTTTAGTGTCTGGCGCACTTGCGTTGTGGCGCTCTCCGGAGACTCGTAAAGCGAACTGAATGCAGCCGCGGCGCTCTCTTGCAGCCGGGTGACGTTCTGCAGAATTTTGCGTTCGCTTTGAAGTTCGAGGTCTTCACCTGGCTTGGGCTGAACCGCCTCAATCTCCTTTCGTTGAAAGGTCCAGAGGTCTAGCAGTCGTAACTTCTCCTGTTCCGTGCGATTGAGTTCTTCGAGCTTTTCACCGGTTTGCTGCCACTCCGCAAAAATTTGCGCTACACGGTCCCGCAACCGCGCCGTTTTAGCGTATTCATCAAGCAAATTGCGCTGCGCTTGTGAGGTAAACAGCAGTTGCTGTTCATTCTGGCCGTGAATGTCCCCCAAAGCCGGCGCAAGCTGCCGCAAAAAGGCAGTGGTCACCGGGCGATTAGACACAAAAGCACGCGATTTACCGTTGGCCGAGACTTCCCGCTCCAGGATGAGTTCCTCATCGGAAATGGAGTCAATCCCCGACTCGGACAAGAGCCGGTTCAGTTCCGGATTCGCTTCCACTGCAAAGATCCCCGAAACCCGGGCACGCGTTTGACCGCTTCGAATCATCTCGGCAGAAGCACGCGCTCCGAGCAGCAAGGCCAACGAGTCCACTACAATCGACTTGCCGCTCCCGGTCTCACCCGAGAGCACGTTGAAACCTTCGCCAAAGCGTATACGAGCTTGTTGGACTATTGCATAATCCTCGACGATGAGCTCGACCAGCATGTGACCGAATTATAAGCCGTCTCAAACATCTAAGACGCCCAACCTGCTGCGTATACCTATAATGAGACGAGGCAAACGAAAGGATACGAATATTGCTTTTCATGCTGTTTCTCGCAGACCTCAATCTGTGGGACATCATTCAAAATCTTCGGCCGGTTCCCCTCGCAGTTATTGCAATTTTGATTTTGTTTTCATTGTTTTCCTGGACGATCGTATTCTCGAAGAGTAGTGTTTTCAGCCGCGCGCGGAAGGATAACCGGAAGTTCCTGCGCGCTTTCCGCAAGGCGCAGAATTTGCAGTCGATCGCTGTAGCGAGTGAGCAGTTTGGCTCGGCGCCGCTGGTCGCCGTGTTCGATTTCGGGTACGGCGAGATTGAGCGGCAAATCAAGCAGCGTGGCGCATTGGTGAATAAAGCAGCCATCGAGCGCAGTTTGCAACTGGGCATCAGCGAGGAAGTAACCAAGCTCGAGATGAACATGAGCTGGCTGGCTACGGTTGCCTCTGTTTCGCCCTTCATCGGACTTTTTGGCACTGTCTGGGGGATCATCGATGCGTTCGAAGGGCTCGGCACGGCAGGAAGCGCCAGTTTGCGCGCGGTTGCGCCGGGCATTTCGGAAGCGCTTGTTACCACGGCTATCGGCTTAGCGGCCGCCATTCCCGCGGCAATCTTCTACAACATCTTTGGAACCCGCATTAAGGAGATCGGCACGCGCATGGAAGACTTTGCGATCGAATTTCAAAACTTTGCCGACCGGGACTTTGGCGGTTAGCGGTCGAGAGGACTGACAATGGCGTTTTCGTTCGGTGAGATTGGCGGCGGCAGAAGGGGAAGGCGTTTTGGCGGACCTTCCGCTCTCTCCGAGATCAATATTGTTCCGCTGGTAGATGTGGTGCTGGTGCTGCTGATTATCTTTATGATCACGGCCAACGTTATGGAATTCGGGCTGGATATCAATGTGCCTACCGTCAAGCGGGTGCAGAACACGGCGCAAGATCTTCCGGTCGTCAGCATCACCAGGAATGGTGAATCGTTCCTGAATGAAAAGCCGATCAACATCAACGCACTTGCGCAGGGAGTTCGGCAGCGCTTCCATGGAGCAACGGCGGTCTATGTGCGAGCCGACAAAGAGACGCCCTGGGATCCCATTGCGCAGATCGTGGCAGAACTGGGCGAAGCGAAATTCGAAGTGAAGATGGTAACGGCGCCCATCGATTCCGCTGCCCGGCAACACCGCTGAAGTATGGCGGAGCGCCTCGACATCCTCGATCAACGCGATCCGCTCGCCGGACCGGTTCTTGGCGCACTCGTGCTGCATCTAGGCATTGCGGCTTGGCTGTTTTTTGGCTGGTTCTGGATGAATCGCACCCGCGAGAACTTCGGAGAAGCGCATCCGGCCGGTGGTCCGGCATATGCCGTTTCTTCGGTTCGCAACATTCCGATTCCACGGCGCGATGCACCCCCCAACCCGGTGGCGAACGATACTCAATCGATGGTCCCGAGCGCACCTTCGAAACAGGAAATAGAAAAGAAGGCGCCTCCGCCCGACAAAAACATCGTCGAGATCCCCGACAAGATCAACCGTCAAGCGCCACAGCCCACTCGGCAGCAGCAATACACTCCGCCCGCGCCTCAGAATCAGGTTTACAGTCAGTCGCGCCAAGCGCTTTCCAATCCTATGTATGCGCAGCAGAGCGGAGCCGGACAAGTGGGAATAGGTCCGAACTCGCCACTCGGAAACCGGCTCGGCTGGTACGCCGAAATTGTGCGCCAGAGAATCGCGCAGAACTGGCTCACCAACGGGCTTGATGCGCGTTCGCAATCGCAGCCTGCCATTGTGAATTTCACTATTATGCGCGATGGCACGATCCGCAGTCCGCAGATCGTCCAATCGAGCGGCAATCCCTCGGTGGATAATACGGCGCTCCGTGCTGTTTACAGCGCCAGCCCGCTGCCGCAGCTTCCTCCCCAGGTTAGCGAGAGCTACATCTCGGCTCAGTTCACTTTCAACCTACACTGATGCGCATCTTATTTGTTTGTTTTTCCATCCTGCTAAGTTCGCAGCTAATCTCTGCCGGGCAGCAGATCACCGGTCAGATCGTAAAGAATCCCGGCAAGCCGCTGGTGGCGGTAACGGATTTTCGCGGTTCCGGAGCCGCGAGTGACCTCATGACCACTTTCAACGGCACCGTGCGAAGCGATCTCGAGAGCTCTCCGTTGATTAACTTTATCCCTAAAACGCTCTATCCCTTACAGGTTCCACAGCAGCCGCGCGATTTGCAGGCGGCCGTCGCGCCACCCTCGCCCGGTACTACACAAGTGCAAGCAAATCGGCTGAGCGATTGGAGCCTGCCTCCTATCGCCGCCAACTATCTCGGAATTGGCTATGGGGCGGAAGACCACGGAAACTTCGTGGTCTTTGGATGGTTCTACAGCACCGCCCCTAACATGCCCTCTCTCCAGCAAGCACAGGTATTTGGGAAAGTGTATACCGCGCAGTTGAATCAGGAGGGCGCGGTCGATGCCGGGCATCGCTACGCGGCGGATATCCTGTCGCAGTTTGGCGGCAAGAGCCTGGTTGGAACGCGCATCGTGTTCGTTTCAAATCGAACGGGCGCAAAAGAAATCTGGGTCATGAATTGGGACGGCAGCGGCGAGCGTCAGCTTACCCGCTACGGCTCCATCAGCACGTTCCCTTCTGCTTCGCCGGATGGGCGCATCGTCGCTTTCACAACTTATGCCGCGGGATATCCCGCCATTCAGATGTTCTCGCTAGACACAGGACGCAAGCTGCCGTTCTACAACCAGCGGGCCTCGATGAATGCCTTCGTCAGCTTCACGCCCGATTCCAAGCGCATTGTCTTCTCTTCCACCGCCGCCGGAGGACCTTCGCAGCTCTATTCGGCGAATAAAGACGGGAGCGGCTTACACCGCATCACGTCGTCAAGCTCGATCGAAGTGGAAGCAAAGGTCAATCCAGTTATGGGCACAGACATGGTAGATGTTTCGGGGCGCTCAGGCTTCCCGCAAATTTACCAAATGAATTTGGAAGGCGCTAACGTTCGCCGATTGAGCGCGGGGACCGGAGAAGCTACTAACCCGGCGTGGAGCCCCGACGGCGCGCATATTGCCTTTGCCTGGACGAAAGGCTTTGAGCCGGGGAACTACAACATCTTTGTGATGGATGTTGCTTCGGGCCAGACGACTCAGTTGACCGCGAATGAAGGGCGCAACGAGAATCCGAGCTGGGCTCCCGATGGCGCGCACATCGTGTATGCTTCAAAGCGCGGCAGCCAATCCCAAATTTGGGAGATGAATGCGGATGGAACTGGTAAGCATCCGTTAACGAAATCGGGCAGCAATGAAAAGCCGGTATGGGTAAATGCCGAGCAGTAGATAATAGGCAGTTAAAGTAACTCAGGAGAACCACAAAAAAGACATGAAAAGACGCAGGCTATCGCTGACGGTGAGTTCGGCGCTGTTCCTGACACTCGCGGCGGGTTGCCATAAGAAAGCGCCGCCCCCTCCGCCCCCTCCGCCGCCGGCCGCTGCTCCGGCGCCCGCCAACAAGCCGGTGATCGACTACTTCACGGCCGAGCCCGCGACCATCAATAC
>JALYVD010000182.1 GCA_030853405.1 Acidobacteriota bacterium
CTTCTGACAGGCGCAGTGCAGGACCCAGGCGATTGCATCATCCGGAATGCGGCGGCTCTTGCCGGGCCGCGGAAGCTCCCCCAGCGCCGCTTCCAATCCGAACTGCAGGAATTTGCGAGCGCACAAAGCGACGGTATGACGATTCACTCCGTTGCGGCGGGCGACCGCCCCGTCAGTCATTCCGCTAGCCGAGTCCAGAAGTATGGCCGCATGCAATATAGGTCTGAATGCCGGAAATTCTTCGGACTGCTTGATGACGCCGGCAATAAAGGATTCCAGGGTGGCGCGATCAAAGACGGGCGCCAAGTCTTCGCGACCGGCAACCCTCGAAACTTCGGCAACGCGAAAGAGAATGGCTGGTTGAGACGGCGGCTTCTCCAGTTCCCAACGGGCAACTGTGCGCACAACGACGCCCACGCGATCGCTGAAGCGTTGCTGCGTATCATTAACCGCGGTTCGCAATCCCCGCATGGCCTCAGCCAGCTAATTTTATGGAACCTCTGCCGGAGCGATTTTGACCGCCGAAGTGGCCGTAAAACTCCAGCAGTTGGGACTGCCACTGCCCGGGGCTCTGGGGATCTTTTCGGGCCTTGGAGATTTCAGCAAAGTGGGAGATTCCTGGGCCATCTATAGCCTGAATGGACTTTCCGGACCCCTCGCGCCGCCGTCGAAACGACCTTCCGAGACTTCCTACACGGGTTCCACGGACACGAGAAATCCCGTCCTATCACCTGCATACGCAGACCTGAAAAACCTGCCACCGACCTTGTTCGTGACAAGCACCCGCGATATGTTGTTGAGCGGAACCACAATACTGCACAGAGCCTTTCTGCACGCCCGCGTCGATGCTCAACTCGTCGTGTTTGAGGCTCTGCCTCACGTATTTTGGAATAACGTGAACCTACCCGAGTCGCGCGAATTCGACGAAACCGTATCCAACTTCTTCAATAAGGCGCTCGGCAATTAGACCGGGCGCCGGAAGGACCAGGAAGGGTCTAAAACTCGCTCCGTAAATCCTGTCCCAAAGCCGCCCGTGGCCCCAGTGCCGGCCGTGTCCGGAAACTCGCCTCCAGGCTGCAAAACAGGTTGAACTTAACGATGTACCAAAGCGCCGCAACGCCATCCCAGATGCCAATCTTTTTCCCTTCATCATAGGTCCGGCCGTAATAGCTGATAGGGGACTCATAGATCGCGCAGCGCAACTTCGCTACCTTTGCCGTCACCTCAATCTCAAAACCGAATCCTTCCGACGTAATCACCATCTCCCGGATGATGTCGCCGCGGAAGGCTTTATAGCCGGTTTCGACGTCCGTGAGGTTGATGTTGGTAACTAGATTCGACAAAAATGTCAACGACCGGTTAGCAATGTAGTGATAGAAATACAGAACACGAGCCGCCTTCCGAACCAGGAACCGCGATCCGTACACAACATCGGCGTGCCCGTCCAAAATCGGCTGTATAAGTGACGGAATCTCGTCCGGATCATACTCCAGATCGGCATCCTGCACAATAACTATCGAACCTGTCGTCCGTTGAAATCCCGCTTTCAGCGCTTCTGTCTTACCCTGATTCCGCTGCTGATGAATCACCACCACCTGCGAATGCTGCAGAGCCAACCTATCGGCGATTTGCGGCGTTTTGTCCGAAGAACAATCGTCCACTATCACGATTTGGTGCAAAAACGGCAGGGTCAACACCTTATCGACAACGCTCTTCAGCGTGTTCTCCTCGTTATACGCGGGAATGACAACAGACAAGCACTGATTCATCATTGTTTCTAAAGCCTCGAACTGAAATTATGCACTGACGCCGAACTCCCGGCGGCCTCGTCCCGTTGATAGCTCCTTCTAAACCACGGAATTAGAAAGAGGCACATCGCCAGCACGGCCAACGGCTGATGACGAAACAACAGAAACCCTATTATTGACTTATCGGCCAAGAAAGGAGAAAACCGCTGCGCCAGAATCGCCTGGAGCGGAAATTCCAGCAATAAAAGGAAGCAAAGGACCGGAATCGCAATGGAACCTAACCTTTTACGGCTTCCGGCCACAAACGGCACGGACGCCAGCAGCAATTGCGCATCATAGTAGCGGTGATAGACAATCGTCAAAGTCACGGCGCTGAAAAACGCCATGTCGCACCACCGGCGATCACCGGCAACTCTTCTCCTGAGCCAGAGATAAACCACAACCATCGCCGCCGCTATCGCCCAAACGAGAATATCGTCTATCGCAAGATTGTGCACGAATACCCCGAACACGGCTTGCGTGTTAACCATGTGATAGGAAAAAATGTTGGAAGGACGGGGATCGTTGATCGCGCCCGGAGCAAGGGTTGCGGCAATACCCTCGTGCAGGCTCGCCAACCATTGCCGGTATTGATCGAGCGACGGCGCCCTCATGATGCTAACGGCCGCGCTCACTGCCGGTACAACGAAACTGATGAAGAGCGGCTTCCAATAGGTCCAAAGCGCAAAAAGAACGACGGCAAAGATTGAGACCTGCGGCTTAAGGCAATGCGCGAGGCCGAGAAGCAGTCCGCTCCCGATCCACCTTTTCTTTAACGCCAGATAAATAGCAAGAATCACGAGGCTGCACGAGAACACGCTCAGATTTCCCGTTGACAAGCCGGAAGTAGTCGGGGAAAAGAACAGCACGGCCGCACCGAGCAGAAACTTGCCTTCTAGCGGTAAATCGACGTTCCTGAAAATCAGCAAGAGGGAGCACCCGAACATCGACACCGACATCAAGCACCATATCAGCCGCGCGGGTATCCAGGAAAGCCATGCCACTGGCGCAATAACCGGCAGAGTCGTGGGCAAGTACACCGAAGGAGGCGGATCTGAATAAGGCAGCGGGGGCTTGTTGCCCGCTTCTCTTAGCGTGTCGCGGACCTGCTTCATATCATACGGATTTTGGCCGTTCAGCCAGCAACGCGCCGCTCCATACACCGAGGCGAAATCGTATGAATTAAGTGAGCCGACCTCCCGATAAGGTCCGCGGACGACAAAATAGGCCAGTCCCGCCAGACACAGCAGTGCCGACAAAATTGCGCGGAGGTTCAACATGCTACGTTTTCATTCTGGCCATGAAGTACAACCCTGCCAGAGAAAAAATAATATCCGGCGCCCAGGCCGCCATCGCCGCCGGCAACTGATTTAGATCGCCGAATTGCTGAAACAGAGTGCTTACAATCCAATACGCCATGGCAATGCCGAAACTAATTCCAACACCCGTCATGGCCCCGCGGTTTCCCGCCACGAACGCAAAGGGGATGCTAAGAATCGCCATGATCAGCGCGAACAACGGAACCGAAAACTTCTTGTAATACTGGACCTGCAACGGAGTCGTTTCCATGCCCTCCGCCTTCAGTTCGCGAATATACTGTCCAAGCTCACTGAAGTTCATCTCTTTGTATTCTTTTTCTTCCTTCACGAACCAGGACGGCTTCTCCGTCAACTCGGGAAACGTGGCCGACTTCCCATAAAACTGCGTGTAATGCGTCCCGGACTGGGCATGGAGGTTTTGACTTACTCCATTCTGAAAAATCCAGGTCTTCAAGGCCGGCTCCCAGCGCGCGCGCTCCGCCGAAATCTGGTGAACCACGTGGTATGTCTTCGGATCAAGTTCATAGACATTCACCTTCGACATGATCGCTTGATACGGGTCCAGAGCCTGGTAGTTGTAAATACGCGACCCTTCCCCAAAAATCCATTGCCGGTTTGGATCGAGGTACGTCTGAACGGGCTTCTTCTTGATTTCCGCCCGCAGCATTTCCTGACGCCGGTTCGCGTCCGGAATATAGTAATGGTCGAACGTGAACAGTAATCCGCTGATAACCAGACTTGCGAATAAGACCGGAGCCGCCAGACGGTGCACGCTAACGCCGCCGGCTTTGAAGGCAGTCACCTCGTTGTACTTGGTCAGAATTCCAAAGCAGATCAACGACGCCACCAGAGTTCCAATCGGAGTCAGATCGTAGATGAGTTTCGGCGCGAGATTCCACAGATAAGCGAGCATCGTGCCCATGCTGATGTCGTTCTTAATCATGTCGCCGAGCAACTCGAAAAAGGTGAACACTTCAATCAGAGCCAACAGCGCAACCAACAACACACCGAAGTAGAACAGGAAGCCGTTCAGCACATAGGCATCCACCAGCATGGGACGCAATCCGAACCGCCTAAAGCCAGAGAACCAGTTTGGACCCGACGTGATACGCCGCGAGCCCGTCGATTCCACCAGACCCCAAACGCGCTTAGAAAGGTTTCTAACCCAGTCCATCAGGTCCCTGTCCCCCGGACGTTCCAACTGGAGCAGCAGCAAAATGCCGATAATCGAAAACACCACATCCGGAGTCCAGACCGCGAACGGAACTGGCAGACTTCCCTTCTTTGCCAGCCCGATCAGACTGATGAACGCCATGTAATAGGTAAAGGCAATCAAAACCGTCAAAATCAGGGCTGCGGATTTCCCGCCCTTTCGCGACGAAATGCCTAGCGGAATGCCTACCAGCGCCAGCAACAAGCACGCCAGTGGAAGAGCGAATCGCTGATGAAACTCAACTGCCGCGTCCACATACTGTTCTCTCGTGAGAGGAACACCTTGATGCCGGTAAACTCGCTTATAAAGAGGCCACGTGTCCAGTTCCTGAACTGTTTTGTTCACTTGCAACTCTTCGGGCTTTTGAGCTTGGAGCGCCTCTACCTGTTCCGGCGCGGCGGTTGTAATGACTTGTCCTTCTTTGTCGCGCTCACTCGTCCGCACCCCGCGCATGTCCAGAATAATCCGGTTATTCGCCGCATCGGGATGTGGAATCGCTTCTTCGGCAACAATGATGCGCGGCCCTTCGCCCCGGTCTTTCCCTTGCCGCTGAAGCTTATCAGGCGGCGTAACGTCCGCCATAAACACCTGGTGCCAAACCACCTGCTTGCCCGCGCCGGACACGTCGTTGACATAGACGACGGTATCCGGAAACTGCTCGTTGAAGATCCGCGATTCGATATCGCCGGTAAGTTGGGCCGCCGCGAAAGTCCGGGCTATCACCGACTCCAGGTGAAGCGAAAGCGGGGTTAGCCAGAGCGACGCGAGCGCCGTCACGATCAGCGCCAGGAAAGCGAATACCAGCACCGGCTTCGCCACACTCCTACTGGAAATTCCGGCCGCCCGCATCGCCGTGATCTCGCTGTCGGTGGACATGCGGCTTAACCCGATTAAAATTCCCACCAGCACTCCTAACGGCAACGCGAAGGGAATTGTTGAAGGCAGCGCGTAGAGCAGCAGCTTCGCAACCACTTCAGGCGGGGCGGAAGTCTTCACTAATAGAGAAAGGAGCCGCTCGAAAGTGCGCAGGAACAGAACAAAGACAAAGAGCAGTGTCCCTAAAAGTGCGCTGGAAAAAACCTCGCGAAAAATAGCTCTGCCGAGAATCCGCATCGAAAGGAATAACGGCTTACTTCTGGGCCGTCAGCGCAGGCGGCGCAACGATCGGCGGCTTGCTGACTTCCTCCTGCGCCTGGGCTAGGTCCACGCTATCGAACAGCAGGGAAGGGCAGACGACAGAGGACGTGGTGGCTTCCGAACCCTGGCCCGCGATGTTGAACGCGGCTCCATTGTTCATATAATTCAACACGTAGGAGTGGTCGGAGGCTAGAGCAACGTCACGCAGGTCCTTGGCGCTAAATTCTTTGAAGCGAACACCTCGCACTAGCTCTTCCCGTCCATCTAAATAAACGCGATAAGCGAGTATGGGCGGAGTGAGCGTGCGGGCGTAGCCGTCTTTCTGCAACTGGCGGACAATCGATTGGAGTTCCTCCAAATTAGCCGTGGATGGGAAGTCCAGCCGCCGGATCAGAATGCCGTATTTCAGTCCCGCGGCTTTAGCCTTTTCGATAAGCCTGCTCTTTATCTGCGCTTCCGGTACGGTTTGCTCCGCCTGCACGAATAAATTACCAATCACCGCTTGCTCACTGCCATACCTTCCGGGCAATCGTCCATGTCCGTTAGAGCCGCTAAACGTTTTTACGGGTTCCCGGCTTAACAAGAACCCTTTCAGCGCTCCCTTTTCGACAAGCGTCACCTTCTTCGCGGGAACGCCTTCGTCGTCGGCTGGATAT
>JALYVD010000185.1 GCA_030853405.1 Acidobacteriota bacterium
CTTCTGACAGGCGCAGTGCAGGACCCAGGCGATTGCATCATCCGGAATGCGGCGGCTCTTGCCGGGCCGCGGAAGCTCCCCCAGCGCCGCTTCCAATCCGAACTGCAGGAATTTGCGAGCGCACAAAACGACGGTATGACGATTCACTCCGTTGCGGCGGGCTGCGGCCCCGTCAGTCATTCCGCTAGCCGAGTCCAGAAGTATGGCCGCGTGCAATATACCCCGTTTCTCTCCCCTGCGAGAACGCCGGAGACTCTCCAGTGTCTGCTTCTCGTCCGCCGATAAGCTCAAAGCTTCCCGCTTGGCCAGGAATGGCATAAACCATTCCGGCACGAAATTGTTCAGATCGTATAGATATCAACAGAACGCTGATCTAGGCATGACGGTACGCGATATTCAAGGGCATCTGCAGGAGATGTACGGCGTGGAGGTGAGCGAGGCGCTGATCTCGGACGTGGCCGATAGCGTCATGGAAGAGGTCGAGGCGTGGCAGGGCCGGCCACTTGAAGCGCTGTGCCCAATCGTGTACTTGGATGCATTGATGGTGAGAATGCGCCAGGAGCGCATCGAGCAGGCTCGGGCGGCATGAACAAACAATTATCGGTGACGGCGATCTATCGTAATCGCAAGATAAAACTATCCCGAAAACCAGCCTGCGGCAGCAAGGATAGCAGCCTCGCTGGCAGGGAACTGAATGCCCCTTTCCCCCTTTCCCCTGGCGGGGAAGCCGGGGCGAGAGGGTTCTTTCCACGCCGAATGCACGCCGCCCGCCAGCAAAAAACGCTGGCAAGCGCGGAGAAGCTGTGAACAAATTCGGGATATTCATGTAAGTAAGTGTCAATAAGGCACGCGGAAATTGATAAGGCGCAGGACGCGCTGTGGCTTGGCATGTCTCGCGCCCCCTCTATCGCTCATTCGCTTCGAGCCTCGTATCTGGGACTGGATGGCCGATGGCGAAATGGTATACCACCTGCCCTTGTTCGGGCGACAGTGCGAGGTAGCGGTTCACTTCGTCGTCGAAGAATGCGCCGATGCCAGTTGCTCTAAGCCCGAGCGCTTCCGCCGCCAGATAGAGCCGCTGTCCGATAGCACCGGCTTCGAAATGCGCGTAGCGGTAGCCGCGATCGCCATAGGAACGCGCCGCCCGTTCCAAGTCCGCGATCATGGAGAAAGCCACGCACGCATTGCCCGCGAGATCCTGGCCGAGGCTGAGTCCGGCTGCCATCACCCGCTGATCGCCTAAGCGGATCGGCTGCAACTCTCCCGTCCTAGGGCAGTGCCGGTAAACGCCAGGCTCTAAACCCTCCACGCGATGCACATAAAGGTAGAGCTGAATCAAGCGTGTGGCTGCGAAGTCCGCACAAGCGAGCGACGAAGCGGCTTCAAGTATGGCCGAGAGTTGCGCGAGAGAGATGGAACCTGTTCCGATGAAGTCGAGGGCCGAACGCCGCGTTCGCGCCACTTCGCCGAATGAACGAGTTGACTCGAGGCGCGTGAATTTTGTTTCGGCGGCCGGGATGGCCGGGCCGTTCAGTCCGATCAGCAGCATGGGCGATTCGTCCGGGTTAAGGCCACACAGACCGGCTATTTCGTCATCTACAAAATCGCCGACAGCTCGACTCTCCCGGCCGATAGCTCGCGCCGATAAAGCAAGGGCCTCCCAGGCGTGCCCTATGTCATGGAGGCAGTACCGGTAGGCGCGCTCGCCGTACTTCCATGCCTCGCGCCAGACGATGCTGGTCAGAATGAATACAATCGGCGCGGAGCCGACAGGCAGTTGGAAAAGTCCGGCGCGCCGTTGCTCCGCCATATGCGAAGACGCGCGGTAATGATAGAGGCCATCGGGCCAATCCTTGAGGCCTCGCGTCACGAAATGAAATTCCGTTGGGTGCAGATTGCCAGATGACGGATTGACGCGCAGCGCATAGCGGGCTCCGGTGGAAGGTACACGCTTTGAAGCGCTCACGGCCGCTGAATAGAAGAGCAGCTGAGAGAGAAATTCCGCACCGTCTGTTACGTCCGTTGTGCCCGATCCCGTTGTGCCCGATCCCGTTGTGCCCGATCCGCCACGCAGCAATTCGAGTGCTGGAATTTCGGGAACGGGCGGGTCGGCGGGAAGGTCAAAAACGGGAACACCCTCGTAGTGGCGAAACGGGTCAGGCATGTTGGCCCAATCGAGAACGTGCCGGGAGCGCCTCAGTGAGTCCGGAGTGTGTTTCGTCGCGTCGTGATACTCACGCCAGGTCACTTCATGAAGTGTAGTGGACTCCCGTTCGTACTAGATTGTGATATGTTTCCCGCAGCGTGAAGAGCGTTGAAGCGACATCGGTGGATTATCAACTCAACTGGCGCAAGTTGCAGCAGGTGGGGATGAATGCGTACGAGGCTCGCTCGTACGTGGTGCTCATGGGGCATCCGCGGTTTAAAGCATTGGAACTGGCAGCGCGAGCGCACGTTCCGCGGCAGAAGATTTATGAAGTTCTAGACAGCCTGGTTGAGAAAGGCTTCGCGCAGGTGGTGCAGGAGAAGACGAAGCTGTTTTCGGCGGTCGATCCGAGTCTGGCGATTCCCGGTTATCTCGCTAGAAGAAGCAAGGTCCTTCAAAATGAGCTAACAGAGCAGGCGCGGCTCGCGACCGGACTTATCGAGGACTTGCGGGACTCCTACCAGGAAGGACAGGGCGGCGGCGGTACTCTCGATTTCTTGAGCCTGGTGAACGATCCGACGCAAACGGCCTTTCACTATCGCCGGATGCTGAGTGCGTCCACGCGGGAGTACGCGGAGTTTTCGCGCCCACCGTTCGCGGTCGATCCACTGCATGAACAGTTGGTGAGAGACGCCGGGAAGCGTGGCATTGCCTGCCGGCTTTTGATAGAAGCGGGGCCGCTGCCGGAAAGTCAGAGTGAACTGCTGGACGATTATCGAGGCTGCGGAATTCAGATCGCGTTCGCGGAACGGCTGCCGCTGAAACTGGCTCTGTTCGACGGTAAATGCGGACTCGTTGCGCTGCTTGACCCAGTGCTTACGAAGCCCGCGTGGACGGCCGTGATTTTTGAACACAACGGTTTTTCGGAGGCCATGTCGGGCCTGTTTGAGAGTTATTGGTGCAAAGCCGACAACAAGCTGGGGGGCGCGTTCAACCAGACGCGGTAAGCGGTTGCATCGGCGAAGGGCAGAAGCACGAGTTGTTGCGGCTTACCCTGGTATTCGCCCGGAATGGCGTAACCCTGTTCAACCGCGCCGAACGGCATCTTCGTGTCGGGTCCGCCAGCCGTAAGAGATTCAGGCAACTCCGAAGCCCACGCCGCGTTGCCGAGGTCCTGCAACTGCGGATTCACGTTTCGCGCCAGAGCTAGAATCTGGGGACCACGTTGAATAGCTATCTGTCCGGGCCACTCGGGGCTGGTGCGCTTCAGGACAGGCATGTCGATGGTCAAGCGGATGGTATCGCCTTTCTTCCATTCGCGATCAATGACGAGAAAATCACCGGGTGTACCCACCATGCGGCCACCCCCAATTTCAGCGACGAAATGCTTGGTCCACGTCGGAACACGTAGACGGACGGGGAAGCGGACGTCGTGACTGGGCTCGACGTGAATAGAGATGTTGCCGGACTCGGGGAAATTCCCTTCCGAGTAGATTTGCACGGTGGCGCGTCTTCGGAGATGAAGAGTAGCCCGGCCGGGCGCATACGTTAGAACGGCAATTCCATAACCGTAGCGGCCCCACACGGCATCAGGGATCTGGGAAATGCCGACCGGTTCGGCGGAGTCGCAGGCGCTCGCGCTGATTACCGTTTTCTTGCTGCCTTGCATGGGTGCGCCATCGTAAATTCGCCCGGTGGCCGGATCTTGAACCGCGAGAAGTTGGTTGTAAACCGTTCTTTCGAGTTCGTCGGCGTACTGGGGCTGGCCGGTAATGCGCAGCAGGTCGAGCGTAAGCTGCATCCAGGCAACGGTCTGACACAGGCTTCCGCCGTTTTCCTGGTGAGCGTTATGGGAAGAGAGAAGGGGCGCGCCGGTTATCGAGAGGTGCTTATCGTGTACGTCATGCCAGTCGGCAACGGCCAGTTTCAAGTTCGATTCATCACCATTCAGGCGATACAGTTCAGCAAGGCCGCCGGCGTAAAAGAGAGCGTTTTCGAGGTCTTCGGAGGGAGCGATTTTGGTTTTTGCGAGGGCCTCACTCAATAGGAGATAGCGCTGGTCGCCGGTATGCCGGTAGAGGTCGAGCATGGGCCGGAGGAGCGCGATGGCCGCGGCTGGTTTTTCATTTTTGCTGGCTCCGAAACTGGCGACAAGAAAATCGGCGAGTCTACGGGCAACCGCAAAAGCGTCTTCGTCGCCCGTGACATACGAGTAAGAAAGCAAGCCGAGCATTTCGTTCGAGAGCGCCGGGAGATCAAGGGCGCTCCACTCTTTTGGGCCGGTGTAGGTGCGCAGGAAGCCACTGGGGTCCTGAGCCGCGATCAGTTTCCGTGCCACGCCATCCATCACGCGTTTCAGTTGCACGTCGTCGGTGTAGTCGTAAGAGTTGGCGGCGGCTTGGAGGAACAACCCAGCGCTTCCGGCGGTCCGATTTTGCTCTTCCGCGGGGTGCGGCTTGAGCAGGGCCTCTGTGTCGATGTGCTCCAGGTAACCTTCGTTGTTTGCGCGAAGGCGGCTTGCCAGAAGTCCGGCGAGATGCTGCTGATCCAGGGCAACGGGAGTGAAAGTGTCAGGAACGGCGTCAACGACGGGGCGCGGGGGGTCGGCAAATAAGGGAATCGCCGCGACGACTACGACAAGTAGGTACGAGGTCAGGCGAACCAATAAGTTGCCTCCAGTTGATGCCAGTGTAACGCGGACCGGGTGAAACTGGTGGATTTACGCGCGTCTCGCGGGTTGAAGCGGGAAGCTGCTTAGCCTCAGCAACGCCGCCTCGGGCCGTACTCTGGCGCTCAGGCGCGTCTTCGAAGCCTACATAAAGCAAGTGCGGCTATCCCGAAAGCGGCGAGGGCGAACGAAGCTGGTTCGGGAGTTGCGGTAGCTCCGGTAACTATTCCGGCGACCGGGTCGAAGTTGCTTACAAAGGTGGTATGGCCGTTCGATAAGTCCAGACTGACTACCTGACTTGTCCCGCCATTGAAGGCGTAGAAAGTCCCGTTCACGTCAGCGACCGCCCCAAGATTGAGGCCGGTAGGGCCGATGAGTGTCGCAACGCCGGTGGTGGGATCGATTTCGTAGAGATCCGGTGCGATCACAACGGATCCCGTTGTAAATGTAACGGAGTTCACTGTGAAAGCGTCGAAGGTCGCATAAAGCTTTCCGTTAGCGCCGAACAGGCCCTCGTCATAGGCGTCGAAAGTGCCGTCGGGGTTCACGGTGAGGGGCGTAAACGGAAGGGCTGGGATACCAGTTGGCCCAACAAGGGTAGCCGCGCCGGTGGCGGGATTAACTTTATACAGCTTGTTGGCAAAATCGGTCACGTAGATTCCACCGCCAGCAGAGGCCAGCGAGTTGGACGAGTGAGGCCCGCAGGGCGGTGTCGGTGGCGCGGAACAGTCGGCCAATCCAGTAGGGCCGACGAGGCTGGATACGCCGGTCGCCGGGTTGATTGAGTCCAGGTTGCCTGAGAAGCCCAGCGTAAGCAAGGACCCGTTCGGTCCTTGAACCAACCCTTGCGAACCCTCTGGCGTACTTGGACCAATTTGATTGAAAGCGCCCGTACCCAGGTCGATTGTGCCAAATTGCGCGGAACCGGTGGGCGGGCCGTTAACGACATATACCAATGTGCCGGCGCTGGCCGGAATCACTGACAAAAGTAGAGCGAGCGAGATGATGAGCTTTTTTGGGGTAAACATATCTGGCGCTATACTGCCTCAAACTGCCGGAAAAGGTAATCGAATCGCGATGAGAAACTTATGAGAAAGTTGTGAGGGCTAAGTAACTCGTTGTTGGACAAGCACGTTTACGAATTTTCGGGGTTCCGGTTGGACACCGCAGAGCGCGTTCTCGAAAGCGCCGGACGGCCCATTTCGGTTGCGCCCAAAGCTCTTGACGTGCTGATCGTACTTGTCGAAAACCGGGGCCGCATTGTCGAAAAGGAAAGCCTGATGAGGGAGGTCTGGCCCGGGATTTTTGTTGAAGAGAATAGTCTCGCGTTCAACGTTTCCGTTCTGCGAAAAATTTTCGCAGAAAGCAGCGCATCGCCGCGCTACATCGAAACGGTTCCCAAACGCGGTTACCGCTTCATCGCCGAATTGGCCGAAGTTCCTGAACTCGGCGTAGCCAGCCGCCTTTCGACTACGGGAGCGCCTTCCGCGAGCCTCGCCGCAAAAGCTATCGCTCCGGAACCTAGATCAGGCAGATTTGCGCGGCCGCTGCTATTTGTAAGTGCGCTCGTCCTCCTGGCAGGCATTGGGATTCTGATATCCCGCTTTCACCGCACGCCAAAGCTGACGGGCAAAGAGAGGATCGTGCTTGCCGATTTTGTGAATAAGACGGGCGATCCCGTTTTCGACGGAACTCTTCACCAAGGGTTGGCGATAGAACTCGAACAGTCACCTTTCCTCAGCGTCATTTCCGAGGAGCGAGTGCGGCGAACGCTGCGGTTGATGAGGCAGCCCGGGGAAACGCGGCTTACTCCCGCACTCGTGCGAGAGGTCTGCCAGCGGATAGGAAGCGCCGTCGTCCTGGAAGGCTCGATTGTGAGCGTCGGGAAACAGTACGTCTTAGGGTTACGCGCGATGGACTGCGCGGCGGGAGATATTCTCGACAACCAGCAGGTGCAGGTACGAAGCAAAGAGGACGTCTTGAGCGGGCTCACTCAGATCGCAGACCGATTCAGGTCGCGGGCCGGCGAATCGTCAACAATGCTCACGAGACACGACGTTCCACTCGCGGAGGCTACAACGGCGTCACTGGAAGCCTTGAGAGCATACAGCGCGGCGTGGGAGATTCACGCCTCACGTGGCGCGACCGACGCTCTGCCGCTCTTCAAGCGGGCCACTGAACTCGATCCTGAGTTTGCCATGGCGCATGCTTCGCTTGGCCGGATCTACGCCGATCTCGATCAGTCCGACTTGTCGGCAAAAAGCATTGGGAGAGCTTGGCAACTGCGAGATCGTACGAGTGATCGCGAGAAGTTTTTTATCACTACCAATTACCAGATTCTAGTCACGGGAAATGTGGAAGAGGCGCGAAAGACTGGTGAGGCATGGGCGCGAACTTATCCCCTGGATGCAGCGCCCCACATGATGCTCTCGGGGTATGTGAACAAAGTCCCGGGCCGCTACGAGGATGCTGCCGCGGAAGCCTGGAAAGCTATCGAACTCGCCCCGGATTTTGGAATCGGATATTACAACGCCGCTGTCAATAACGCCTATCTCGAGCGCTTCGAACAGGCCGACCGTGCGCTTCAGCGTGCCGCCGCACGCGGGCTGGAAATCGATGAGTTCCTTATGCTTGCGTACGATATCGCCTTCCTGAGAAATGACCCGGCGGCAATGGAGCACGTATCCGCACGGGCTCGCCGAAGGCCCGGCCCGCAAAGCTGGATATCCAATAAAGAGGCTTCCGCCCTGGCATATTCAGGGCACTTGCAGCAGGCGAGGAGCACGTCACTACGAGCCGTCGTGGAGGCCCAACAAGGTGAGCAACGGGAAAGGGCGGGTCTCTGGGAATCCGGAGCGGCAGTCCGTGAAGCTCTTTTCGGGAACGCGTCTCGATCGCGGGAGAGTGCAGTCGCCGCCCTCGAACTTTCAACCGATCGCGAGGTCGAGTATGGCGCTGCCTTCGCGCTGGCCGTGACTGGCGATTCTCTCCGATCGCAACAGATCGCCGGTGACCTGGAACGGCGGTTTCCGGACGATACGGCTATCCGATTCAGCTACTTGCCCGTGCTTCGTGCGCGAGTCGCACTGAATCGTCGTGAACCCGCGAAAGCCATTGAGGCGTTGCAAATGGCCGTTCCAAATGAACTTGGCGCGCCCCCGAGTATGGCCGATGCGCTGTTCGGGGCCCTTTATCCCATTTACCTTCGTGGCGAGGCTGACCTCGCCTTAAAACGGGGCACCCAAGCCGCTGTGGAGTTTAAGAAGATTCTCGATCACCGCGGAATTGTTATCAGCGATCCTATAGGCGCGTTGGCGCGGTTGCAACTAGGCAGGGCGTTCGTGTTGGCGGGAGAGAGGAACAAGGCGAAAGATGCGTACCAGGATTTTCTTACGCTCTGGAAAGACGCCGACCCGGGCATCCCAGTCTTCCGGCAAGCTAGGGCGGAATACGCGAACCTACAATGAGCGGCTGACGCGGAGCTTCGCGTTTTCCTCCAGCTACGTACGGAGCCGCAACAGTACTTCGTCGCGGGACGTGAACTGGACGGCGCGGATGCCGAGTAGTTCCGCTCCCTGAACGTTGGCGATGCGGTCGTCGAGGAACAGCGTGTTCCCGGGCGCCGTGCCGAGACCTTCGAGGCAATGCTCGTAGATGGCTGGTTCGGGTTTTACGGACCGTACTTCGTAAGACAACGTCACGAAATCGAAGTGGCTTAGTTTATCGGTGCGTTCTCTGAGAGCTTCGCCGAGATCTCGCGGCATGTTTGAGAGAATCGCCACGCGCTTTCCGGCAGTGCGAAGCTGGTCGATCCAGTCCCACATGACGGAATCGAAGTTCATCCAACTGACGTTATCGAGTTCGGTGAGTTGATCGACTATGGCGGGAGTGAACAGAGTGCCGGCGCGCTGCGCGATTTTCTGCCAGTACTCAGGGCCGGTTACATGCGCTTTGTCGTAGTCGAGACGATCGGACCAATAGAGCTCGGTGAAGAGTTCGGGTTCGATTTGAGCGACAGCGGCCAAGCCAGCCTGAGCGGCGTCGGTTTGATGATGGACTAAAACGCCGCCGTAATCGAAGATGAAACCCTGGTAGCCGTCAGCGAGCGCCATCGAGCACCTGTTCGCGCCGGGAGCGAATTTCACGGACGGCATAAATGCGTCGTCCCTGGCTTTCGAAGTAAGTCCGCATGAGGACCTCACCGATCAGACCCGTGCTGAAGAGCATGAGTCCGGCGAACCAGAGCATGGCTCCAGCGATGAGCAAGGGGCCATGTTCCGCGATGATGTCTTTTCCGAGAATCTTCTCGCCGATTAAGGTGAGCAGAACGAGACTGCCCACGCCGATACCGCCCAAGCCCCATTTGCCGAAGAAATGCATGGGACGGGTGAGGTAAGTGAGTAAGAACTTGATGGTGAGGATATCGAAGAAGACGCGGGTGGTTCTGCCGAGGCCGTAGTGCGATGCGCCGTTCGGACGCTCGATGTTCCTGATGGGCACTTCGGCGATGCGGGCGCCGTAGAAGCTGGCGAGCGCGGGGATAAAGCGATGCAGTTCGCCGTAGAGGTTGATGTCTTTCAGAATCTCCGCGCGATAGGCTTTGAAGGTTGTGCCGAAGTCATGGAGTTCGACGCCTGAAGCGCGCTTCATCATCCAATTTGCGATGCGCGAAGGGATCTTTCGGGTGACTGCGTTATCGACGCGCTCTTTACGCCAGCCGCTTGCAATGTCGTAGCCCTCTTCAATCTTTTCAAGCAGCAGCGGAATATCCTCGGGTGCGTGCTGCAAGTCGCCGTCGAGCGAGACCACGATTTCGCCGTGCGCTTCGTCGAATCCAGCAGCGAGGGCGGGCGTTTGGCCAAAATTGCGGCGCAGGCGAATTACTTTGAGATGCGCGTCGGTTTCGACGAGATTGGCGAGAAGGTCAAAACTGCGATCGGTCGATGCGTCATCAATGAAGATGATTTCGTAGGGGCGGCGGAGGGCCTCCAATACGGTGGTCAGCCGGTCGTACAGCGGCAGAAGCGCGGGCTCCTCGTTGTGAATCGGGATAACGATGGATAGCATGGCTCAGGCTTATCTAGTGTAACGGAATGAATACATTATGTTTCGAGCGGTTGGATGCTTCGCGGCGCGCAAAAGTTCCTTTGATTGGCCGAGGCTGCTAAAATAGAGGCATAGATCCATTGAGTAAGTAATCGTCTTTGCAATTACTTGCAAGAGATTTTACACCCTGTAGGAGTTTCGTTTGGCCGATCAAGACCCGCCGAGCGGTGGCGGTTTGTTTCCACCCGCTGAAAACAAGAATCTGATTCCGATCAATATCGAAGACGAGATGAAGCGCTCGTACCTCGATTACGCGATGAGCGTGATTGTGGGACGCGCTTTGCCCGATATTCGTGACGGATTGAAGCCCGTTCATCGCCGCATTCTATATGGGATGAACGAGATGGGCCTGCACTTCAATCGCCCGACTCGTAAATGCGCCAGGATCGTCGGAGATGTTCTGGGTAAGTTTCACCCGCACGGTGACGTGCCGGTGTACGACGCGTTGGTGCGGATGGCGCAGCCATTCTCGTTGCGTTACCTGCTTGTGGACGGTCAGGGGAATTTCGGATCGGTGGATGGCGATCCGCCGGCGGCCATGCGGTACACCGAGGCGCGGCTTTCGCGGATTGCCGGGTCGCTGCTTGAAGATATCGATAAGGATACGGTCGATTTCAAGCCGAACTACGACGACAGCGAAGTAGAGCCAGAGGTTCTACCGACGCGCGTCCCCAACTTGCTGGTGAACGGATCGTCGGGTATTGCGGTGGGGATGGCGACGAATATCCCGCCGCACAATTTGAATGAGATTGTGAATGCCACGATCGAGCTGATCACGGATCCGCAAACGCCCATCGCGAGAATTCTGGAGTTAGTGCCGGGGCCGGATTTCCCGACTGGTGGTTTTATTCTTGGACAGCAGGGAGTCCTCGACTACTACTTGCGCGGCCGGGGCAGTCTAAAAATTCGGTCCAAGGCCACTACCGAAAAGCTTGGGAAGGATCGCGAGGCCATCGTTGTTACCGAGCTTCCGTTCCAGGTGAACAAGGCCCGGCTGATTGAGCACGTAGCGGCGCTAGTTTCCGAGAAGAAGCTAGAAGGAATCAGTGATGCGCGCGACGAAAGCGATCGCGACGGTATGCGCATCGTGTTCGATCTGAAGCGCGGCGAGAATGCCGAAGTAGTTCTGAACAACCTGTATAAGCAGACGCAGATGCAGGTGAACTTCGGCGTGATCATGTTGTCCATCGTGAACGGGCAGCCGCGCGAACTGGGAATCATCCAGGTCATCAAGCGCTTTGTCGAACATCGCGCCGATGTGGTGCGGCGGCGCACGAATTTTCTTCTAAGGAAAGCGAGAGAGCGCGAGCATATTTTGCTCGGATTCCAGAAGGCGCTCGACAATCTGGATGCGGTAATTGCGCTGATCCGTGCCGCGAAATCGCCGCGCGAGGCGCGGGACGGATTGGTTTCGAATTTCGAATTCAGCGAGAAACAATCGCAGGCAATCATTGAACTGCAATTGCAACGGCTGACTGGAATGGAGCAGCAGAAGATTCTCGATGAACTGGCCGATATTCAACGCCAGATCGGAGAGTATCTGGAGATTCTGGGCTCCGAGACCGTGCTGAAGGCTCTTTTAGTCAAGGAATTGAAAGAAGTTCAGAAGGACTTCGGCGATGAGCGGCGTACGCAGATCATCGAAGACATGGGCGAGATCGCGCTTGAAGATCTGGTCAAGATGGAAGACGTCGCGGTGACAGTTTCACGCGGCGGGTACCTGAAGCGGACCTCCGTCGATACGTATCAGCGGCAGACACGCGGCGGCAAGGGACGCATTGGAATGGGGACGCGGTCGGAAGACGTGGTCGATCACCTAGTGATTGCATCCACGCACTCGTATCTGCTGATCTTCACGAATAAGGGCCGTGTGTACTGGCTCAAGATCTATGAATTGCCGGATGCCGCGACGACCGGCAAGGGCAAGCATGTCTCGGGATTGATTAGTCTGCAGCCGGATGAATCGGTGAAGGCGTTCCTTTCCGTGAAGGAGTTTGTGCCGGCGAAGTTCATCGTGATGGTGACGCGGCAGGGCGTGATCAAAAAGTGTGAGTTGACGGAGTTCGATAACCCGTTGTCGCGCGGCATCATTGCGCTGGCTTTAGATGAAGGCGACGAACTGCTGGGCGCGACGATTACGAACGGCGATAACTTTATCTTCCTCGGGTCCCATGAAGGCATGGCGATCCGGTTCAACGAGAATGAGGTTCGGGCGATGGGACGTCAGGCGCGGGGCGTCCGGGCAATGGATCTAGACGAAGGCGATTACCTGATCGGGCTCGAAGTGGTCGAGAAGAATGGCTTGATTCTTTCGATTTCTGAACACGGTTATGGCAAGCGTACTCCGCTTGAGGATTACCGGTTGACGGCGCGTGGACGTAAGGGCGTCATCAACATGAAGACCACGGCAAAAGTCGGCAAGGTTGTTGCGGTGCTTTCGGTTGCCGAAACGACAGACCTGATGATCATTACCAAAGACGGGAAGATGATCAGGATCGATTCGAGCGAGATCCGGCAGGCGGGCCGGTCCACTCAGGGTGTCCGGTTGGTGCGGTTGGACGAGGGCGATACGGTTGCGGCGGCTTCGGTGATTCCGGAAGCTGAAGTAAACGGGGAACCGAAGAACGGGGAATTGCCGCTGCAGTAGCCGGATCTAGTTCGAGGGTGGCTATACTTCAAGTGTGGACACCCTCGTCTCACTTCAGGCGAAGCCGGTTTCATTCGATTCAGCCGAACTGGATGCGAAGGAACAGGCCCTACTAGATTCCTTGCGCGATTTGAACCGCGTGATTGTCGCTTATTCGGGCGGTACGGATTCCGCCTATCTGGCTTGGGCGGCGCATCGGGCTCTCGGGCAGAATGCGGTTGCAATTACAGCGGACTCGGCATCCATTCCTACTTCCCATAAGCGCGATGCCGAGGCTTTCGCGCGTGAGTGCGGATTTCGGCATGAGTACATCGATACTCATGAGTTCGAAAATCCAGATTACGTCAAGAACGACAAAGACCGATGCTTTCACTGTAAAGATGAGTTGTTTGTCAGGCTTGAAGAATACGCGCTTAGAAACGGGAATGCCCAAATCCTTTACGGTGTAAACAAGGACGACTTGGGCGATTACCGGCCGGGCCAGCGCGCGGCCAAGATTCATCAGGTGAAAGCGCCGCTGGTTGAAGCAGGGTTGAGCAAGGCCGAGATCCGGGAGTTGTCGAGACGCGGTGGCCTTTCGACTTGGGACCGTCCGGCAGCGGCGTGCCTGAGTTCGCGCGTTCCCTATGGAACCCCGGTTACTGTCGATACGATACGGACGATTGAGCAGGGCGAAGAGGCGATTCGGGCACTCGGGTTCCGGCAGTTCCGCGTGCGCTTTCATGGCGAGTTGGCCCGCATCGAAGTGGCGAAGGAAGAATTACCAAAAGCGCTGACGCTTGAGAGCGCGAGCGCATTTACGGCAATTTTCAAACAACTCGGATTTCTTTACGTGACGTTGGATCTCGAGGGCTATCGCCAGGGATCACTCAACGCGGCGCTCAAGATTGCAAATTCAATTTAGAAAATCGCTTCCTACGCTGAACTGTCTTGCCCACGTCGGCTTTATACTGTAAAGTGTCTCTGGGGTTCGCTTTGACTATCTTCGATCTTATGTTCGCGGTGGTTTGTCTTGGCACGCTCGGCACTCTTGCAGTTGTTCTTGTGTTGCTACTACGGCGACGAAGCCAGTTTGCCGCTCTGATCGCG
>JALYVD010000198.1 GCA_030853405.1 Acidobacteriota bacterium
GATCCGATTCGATCTTCATCCCCGCGCCCAAATGCTTGTTCTCGATGCGAATCTGGTTGTCATTGGGGCTGCCGCTGAACCCCGTCAAGGGGGCCGTCACGACATCCTTGTCCTTAAGCGTCTTCAGGTAGACGATCTGGTTTCCACGGATCTCGGCTAACTCTTTATTCGGAGGATGCGAAGTCTGAATCTGAAAGGGCAACGTGATCACAACACCATTACCTGGCGCTTGCTTGTCCAGCACGAGAAAATTGTGGTTGTAGACGCTGGTATGGATCGCGCGGGTTCCCGTGTTTTTGAGGCTTTGCTCCAGGACCATTTCCGGCTTGCCCGGTGTTAGCCGTATAGTCTTCCGATAGACGTATTTGTAGCCCGAGGAGGAATCCGCCAACTCCTGAGTGAATTCGATGGAATCCGAATGTTTGCCGACGGTCCACTTCCCTGGGTCGGCAATCTCGTAGAGCCTGTAGTTGTCGTACTTCTTATCGTCGGGTTTGCGAAGCGCTCCGATCCCGATCTTGATGAAGTTGCCGCCGGACTTAGCTTCGTCCCATCCGACCGGTCCGAACTCGTCCACTGGGCCAGTGATTGCGCTGCACGCCCCAGCGACGATCTGGTCGCCGTCGTAGATGAAATCGTGGACTGCCGGATCGATTTTGTTAAACCATGGTCCGTAGTAATCGTGGCCTTTGAATTCGAGGCTATACACGACCCCAGACCAATCGAAACGCGTTCCCCGGTAGAAGCCGTGGGTCGCATCTGGCAGGAAGATTTTTGCTTTGATCGGACCGTTACCAATCTCTGCGCTTGGGAAATCGGCCGCCCATAATGAGCCGAGAGACAGAACCGCGGAACCGAATGCGTTAATCTTTTTCATTATCGTTAGCTTACTGCAAACACATGCCGCAAATTCTGAAACTCCCCAAATACTCGGTCGGCGTGGGCGATCGTTTTGCCCACCAGGCCAAAGCCCAATTACAGGCGTTTATTCTGGCCGCAAACGAAGGTTACGAAGTCGTTCCGGTCTGGAATAAATCGAACCGGGAACACAACATCGTCGGGTCTGATCCAAGCGGCACTCGCACCGCAGCCGATGCCGCCGTGAAGGCTCTCCACTGGGATAAGCCCTATTTCCTCGACGCCGACCACATCAATCTCGACACGGTGGGCCGTTTTATCGAACCGTGTGACTTCTTCACCATGGACGTAGCGGACATGATTGGTAAACCGGCCAGCGGCGAAAGCGCCCAAGCTTTCCTGAACAAACACCCTGAGTTGATCGGCAAGCTTCGAATCCCCGGCATTGAGCGCTTCGTTGAAACCGATCGCAAGTTCGTTCTCGAGGTCGGCAATAAGTATCTCGCCGCGGTTCAAGACGCTGGCCGTATTTATCGCCACATTGAGGAATTGAAAGGTGTGGGCAACTTTATTCCAGAAATCTCGATGGACGAAACCGATGCGCCCCAAACCCCGGCCGAATTGCTGGTTATCCTTGCCGCTATCAGCGATGAAGGCATTCCGATCCAGACGATTGCTCCAAAATTCACGGGACGATTCAACAAAGGCGTGGACTACGTGGGCGATGCCGCTAAATTCGCCGAAGAGTTTTCGGACGACGTTGCGGTGGTCGCATTCGCTGTCCAGCAGTACGGATTGCCAGCGAACTTGAAATTGAGCGTGCACTCTGGCAGCGATAAATTCTCCATTTACGAGCCGATTCGCCGCGCCATGAGGAAGTTCAACGCGGGAGTTCATCTGAAGACCGCCGGTACAACCTGGCTCGAAGAACTGATTGGCCTTGCCGAAGCGGGTGGCGCGGGCTTGGATCTCGCGAAAGAAATCTATCGCGAGGCTCTATCTCATCGCGAAGATCTTTCCGCTCCTTATGCGAACGTCATCGATATCGATCCTGCCAGACTGCCGTCCACCGAAACAGTAGATGGATGGTCGTCCGAGCAATTGGTCAGTGCTATTCGCCATGATGCAAGCAATCCGGCTTACAACAGCAGCATGCGCCAACTACTTCATGTAGCGTTCAAGGTGGCGGCCAAAATGGGGACGCGTTATCTCCAACTTCTGCGCGAAATGGAACCGAGCATTGCACGGAACGTCACGTACAACTTGTTGGAGCGCCATATCAAGCCGATATTCGGGGCTACTGTTGTGGATTGACCCAGCGCTCAAAGTTCGTGCGGAACATGCGGTGAATATCCTGCTTGATATCCGCTCGCGTTACGGTCCGGCCATCTTCGGCCAGCAGTCGATAGGTATTGGCGAAGATAGGGGCCATCGTTCTCCGCGTGTTGCGCCATTTGTAGATCACCTGCTCCAGCACGCGCGCATCGGAATGTTGGGGTATGAAGGTGGTTCCAATCATCTCGATCCGCTCACGGGTTATTTCCTCGACAACAGAGGGATTGTTCAGGAACCACCAGCAGCCGAAAGGCATCAGGTTGGCGAACTTACGGGCATAGACACAGAGTTCATGCTGATTCTCTCTGCTCAACACACTCACCAGAAAGCGGTTCTCCGGGAACGCGGCACAAACGTGTTCCAATGCACGCAGATTCGCCTTTCCGACGGCATCGCCTGCCAGCCGTATCGCCGGATTCACTTGATAGCGTACGCCAATCATCAGCGACAAGGGAATGTTGAACTCACGGCAGGCGGGAACAACGGCCTCGGTCAGCAACTTCCCGCGCACGCTGTCTTCCGGATACTCGAAGGTGTCGGGCAGCGAACACGCCATGTACACGGGCTTCATGCGCTTCGACCAATCGGCCAGGAAACGCCGGACTTCGGAGATCGTCGCGGCGCCGAGGTCCTCCTGCACGCGGTAGCCATTGGCAGCCATCGCCTGCCAATGTCCGCTCCACTTATTCAGAATTCGATCCAGCCGTAGCACACTGTGGAATTGCGGATCGGGTTCGGCGCCACGCTCCCACTCCGAGGCTTCTTCAGGGTCGAGCGGATCATTTGTCATTACGGCCTCGCTGATGCCGGCCAGTTTAAAGACGTTGTGGATATGAGATCTCAACTCCTGTTTCTCGAAGAACGCCCGCGACCCGCGAAGATCCGTGGCCCGCGTATCCAACCCAAAGGCGCTCAAAACGGCCACGATGCCGCGGGTGGCCTCGGAAACCGGGGGATTCTCCACAAATAGGGTTCGCCAGATCAGGTCCGCTTGCTCTTTTTTCCCCAGCGTCCAATAAGTGGCTGGCTTTATTGTGGAAGACCGGAAGAGTTCGGCTTCGAGGTAGTGGTACGTGAGCAGTTCATCAATGCCCCACAGTCCGAGTTTGCCTAGGGACGGCATGAACAGGTGAGTGTGGACATCTATGAACAGGGTGTTCCGAAGTTCGTCCTCCACGGCGGCACGAATCTGGTCTGGATTAAGTTCTGACATACAAGATCATTTTCGAACAGTCGGCCTTGCGACTCTGTATGTATGCGCAAGCTTGCGAGCCTTTGCCTCGCTCTCTCTTTGTGGACGGCTGCTCTCGGACAGGATCTTTCTTTGGGTTCGCGTGAAGCCCGGCCCGAACCCGACTGGATGAATAAGCTGACGATCTACGAAGTCTGGCTGAATGCATTCAGTAAAGAGGGCACGCTTCGCGGGGCGATTCCTGGTCTGAAGCGCATCTCCGAACTGGGCGCGTCGGTAGTCTACCTGGGCCCGATTGCGAAACGCTCCGGAATACCGCACGCTTCGCCGTACAACATCGCTGATTACAGCGCCATCGACCCGCAATATGGCAATGACCAGGATCTGCACGACTTCGTTTCGGCGGCCCACAAGCTTGGATTGAAAGTGATGCTCGACATCGTTTACTACCACACGGCTCCGGACGGCGTGATGATGAAACATCCGGACTGGCTGGTTCACACACAAGATGGCAAGATTGCGCGAGGCTTCTGGCCGCAACCGCTTCCGGATTACAACAACCGACAGGTCCGCAAGTATCTGATTGAAAGCCTGGTGCACTGGGTCCGCGATTTCAAGGTTGACGGCTTCCGGTGCGACGTGGGAGCCGGCGTGCCTGTCTCTTTCTGGGAAGAAGCGAGGGAGTCGCTCGATCAGGTCAACCGGGATGTCATTCTTCTCTCCGAGTCCGACCGCCCCGACGGTCAACTGCAAGCCTTCGATATCAATTACAACTTCCAGGGGTACCTGACGCTTCGTTCCGTGATCCGCGACGGGCAGCCGGCTATCAAAATTCGAGAAAGGTGGGAAGAGACCAGGAAGACTTTCCCGCACGGTGCGAGGCTGCTGCGCTTCAGCGATAATCACGATTGGCGCCGGGCCGTTGTCCAGTTCGGGGATGAGGGCGCACTGGCCGCTTCGGTCCTCAACTTCACATTGGATGGCATTCCGTTTCTCTACGACGGGCAGGAGATTGCGGACTGCACGCCCACGCATTGGCTGACGAGCGCGCCCATTCCCTGGCAGCACAGCGACCGCAACGATAGGGAGGTTGCGAAGGATACGCTGGTGAAATACAAGCGCCTGTTTGCGATGCGGAACGAGTATGCGTCCCTCACCTCCGGGGATCTCGTATGGATAAACAACAGCGAGCCCGATAGCGTATTGAGCTTCCTTCGCAAGAAGGGCAACGAAGAAATTCTGGTGATCCTGAACCTCTCGAACCGCAACACACATGTGACAATCGACCTTCCTGTGATGGACTACTCATCAGTAGAGAACCTCCTTACCGAGGGCAAGACGTACTTCCAACTCTATTCGGGCCGAGTCTCCGCCGATCTAACCGCTTACGAGGCGATTGTGGGTAAGTGCATCCCGCTTGCCGCGCTGCAGCCCGACTCGCGCTAAAATCGCGGCTTGGCACTCCCGTACATCCGCGTTCACGAACTGGACAACGTCGCTATCGTCGTCGATCCCGAGGGACTCTCGCCGAAAGCCTCAGGCGCTCGCGAGTGGATCCCTCAGTCGCACAAAATCGTCCTGGCTCCGTTGGAGTCAGGCCAACCAGTGCTTCGCTATGGGCACGTGATCGGCTATGTCAACCGCCGGATCGAAACCGGATCGTGGCTGCGCGAGGACATGCTGGATTTACCGGCGGCTCCCTCGCTCGATCAGTTGTCCCTGTCTACGGCCATTCCTTCCGCGCCCGCTCCGCTCACGGGCTACAGCTTTGAAGGATTCCGCAACGCGAACGGCACGACGGCAACAAGAAACATGTTGGGGATAACCACGACAGTTCAGTGTGTCGCTCCCACGGTTGACTATGCCGTTCGACGCATTAAGGCTGAGATCCTGCCCCGTTTTAAAAACGTCGATGACGTTATAGCAATCACGCACAGCTACGGCTGCGGCGTTGCTATCGATGCGCCGGGCGCCGCTATTCCGATCCGCACGCTGAAGCACATCAGCCTTCATCCAAATCTGGCGTCGAAGCCGCTGGTCGTCAGCCTGGGATGCGAAAAGCTTCAGCCAGCCCGGTTATTCGAATCCGCACTCCCGATCCTTGGCGAACTGCAAGTCATCCGTTTGCAGGACGAGCGTGGCTTTGCCGAAACCGTAGCCACAATCATGCGGGCCGCGGAAACCCGTCTCGCCGAATTGAACCGGCGGCAGCGGCAGACGTGCGCAGCCTCTGAGTTGTCCGTCGGCTTGCAGTGCGGTGGCAGCGACGCGTTTTCGGGCGTTACATGCAACCCCGCCGTGGGCTATGCGGCCGACCTCCTGGTCCGCGTTGGGGCCAGCGTGTTCTTTTCGGAAGTCACGGAGGTCCGAGATGCCGTTCACCTTCTGACTCCGCGTGCAATCACGCCGGAAGTAGGCCGCAAGCTCATTCATGAGATGCGCTGGTACGACGAATATCTGAACCGCGGAGGCGCGGACCGCAGTGCAAATCCGACACCAGGTAATAAGCGCGGCGGCTTGGCCAACGTCGTCGAAAAAGCTCTGGGGTCCATTGCCAAGGCTGGCTCAACGGCCATCATGGACGTAGCGTCGCATGGCGAACAAGTCTCGACACCCGGTTTGGTCTTCGCGGCCACTCCGGCGAGCGATTTCATCTGCGGCACGCAGCAACTGCCCTCAATGAATCTTCATATTTTCACGACCGGTGAAGGTAGTCCATACGGTTTGAGCCTGGTTCCGGTCGTGAAGGTTTCTTCGCGGACCGCTCTCGCGGAGAAGTGGCACGATCTGATCGACCTCGATGCCGGCCGGATAGCGACGGGGCACGCCACGATTGAGGAACTTGGCTGGGAGCTTTTCCGCCTGATCCTAGATGTAGCTAGCGGCCGCAAGACGTGGGCTGAGCACTGGGGGCTTGGCAACGCGCTATCTCCATTCAACCCCGGTCCGGTTACGTGAGAAAGAGATGGGTTATGCCGCGCCTTCCTTGCCGGTCGCGAGCACGAAGTACTGCGCGGGTCCGTCGCCCACGTTTTTCCAGCCGTGAAGTTCGTTCGAATGCACGTAAGCGACCCCTCCTGGGCCAAGCCGCTGTGTTTTTCCGGAGATAGTCACGTCGAGCGTCCCCTGCTGGATCAGAAGGATTTCCTCACTCACGTGGCGGTGAGGCGGATGCGGCATTTGCCCAGGGGCAAGAGTTGTAATGTGCAAGTCGAGTTGGCATCCCGTGTGGGTGCGGCCGTCGAAGACGTTCCGGGTCTCGTTGTGAGTCGTGGAATTCGTCTTTACCGGAAGGCTCTCGAAGGTCCAGCATTTGGCGGGCAGCTCTCCTTTATGGTCGTCGACCGCAAAGGCGGCCAGCATCATGCTCAGGTCTCGGCGCGAATAAGTCATAGAATCTCCCGTATCAAATCGTACCGCCAACATAAGATGGAAGCCATGGCATCAAGACTATTTGATCTTTCAGGCCGCGTGGCAGTTGTAGTGGGCGGGACCTCCGGTATTGGGCGAGCGCTCGCCATTGGGCTGGCCGAAGCGGGCGCCGACGTGGTTGCGACCGGGCGGCGCGAGAATCTGGTTTCGGACGTCGCCACACAGATTGAGAAACTGGGCCGCAAGAGCCTCCGCCGTCCCGCCGATATGTCGAGCCGGGAGTCGATCGATGGGCTTCGAGATCAAATCGTTAAGGAACTGGGCCGCGTGGACATTTTGCTTAACGCCGCGGGACAGATTTTTCGCAAGCCGACCGTATCCATTACCGAAACGGAGTGGAACAATTTGATGGACGTAAATGTAACGGGAACGCTGCGCTCCTGCCAGAGTTTCTACGACGCGTTGGTTCAGAGCGGCCGTGGGCGCGTGATCAACATTGCCTCCTTGAACTCGTTCGTCAGTCTGGTCGAGGTTGCCGCTTACGCGGCTTCGAAATGCGCGGTACTTGGGTTGACGCGGAGCCTGGCGGTCGAATGGGCGCAGAAAGGAATCTCGGTTAACGCTATCGCGCCGGGGGTCTTTCGCACCGAACTGAATTCCGGCCTTCTCGATGGAACGGACCGCGGGCGCGAGTTGCTGATGCGGACGCCGATGAAGCGCTTTGGCAGTATCCCGGAACTGGTGGGGGCGGCGGTTTTCCTTGCGTCGGACGCGGCCAGTTTTGTGACAGGTCAGTGTTTGGCGGTCGATGGTGGATTCCTCGCGTCGGGGGTGAATCAATAAATGAGGAACGAAGCCATTCGAGTTTTGTTTAGCCGTGCATGTGGTCGAGATCGGCGGCGAGGAGATCTTTTACTTCGTAGTCGTCGAACGCAACATCGCCGTATTTGACGGACTCGGCCCAGTGAGCCTCGACGGCGGCGTAGTATTTGCGCGGTTGTGGAACGAAGCCAGGCGCGGTCGCCGTGGTTTCCCGGGCGGCGGCGGTGCTTTCGCAAGAATGAGGAACGAAGCCACGATCCTTTTGCAGTTGGCGGAGAGTGGCGAGCGATTTATGAAAACCGCGCTCGGCGGCCGACATGAAGCGCTGAAGAACTGGCAGGATTTTTGTGACAGCGGCTAGACCGCCATCAGAATTCTCGACAGAAAGGAAGCGGCATTCATATTCTCGCCAGCGCCGGATACGCCAGAACTGCTCGGCTAATTCGTTGACCAGGATTTCTTCGGTGGTGTTGGCGGGTTGGTGTTCGGCGCGGAGATCGGCTTTGAGGGCGTCGAGTTCAGCAGGATTTTCGCCGGGGTAGACGAGCGCTTTCGAGTAGAGTCCGTGCTTAAAGGAGTTGCGGCTGCTGGCGGCCTTGCCTGCCGGAGTGCGCGGACCGGAACTGTGCTGGGAGTTTTCGCGGTTGATTTCGGTTCGCGAGGTGGGTTCGGGAACTGGCGTGGTCTGGAGTTTGCGGGCTTGTTTGCGCGCTTGGCGCTCGGCTGCGCGACGGAGTTGGCGTGATTGCATGCGGTACTGTTGTCGCAGGCGGGGTGGACGCCGGAGAGTAAAAAGCAACCCTAACGTGCAGAAGAGAATACGGATAGAAGTTTTTGGGAATCTGTGACCGACTTGCAAAACCCCGGTCTGGACTGCCACAACCCTCACTTCATCGCCGCAAGCGTTGCAGTTCGGACTGCCAGACGTCCAGGTTCGTGACAGGTTTGGCAAATGATGCTGGTGCGGGATGCTATTTCAGGATTTTCTTTCCACTTCTTAGCGCGGGCTGCATAGGGCGTGTCCGGCAATTTCTCTACAATGACATCCAAGTCCTCGAGCATCTCAGTTTTACGTCCGGTTCGCTGGGCGGTTTGAGCAAGGCCGGCCAAGAGTTCTCCTTTGAGGTGTGGCGGAAGGGTGTCGAAGTTTCCACTATGCCGTTTCCAGACCTTCCGATACATCGTATATGCCTGGGACCAGGCACTAGAACGGTACTGGTTCGGCAGACGGTCGCCCAAAACGGCGTACGATCCGCCGATGAGAATGGCGACGCTCTCGCTATTTGGCTCTAGTTGAGCCGCTTCCGCCTGTAATTCGCTTGCTTGCCGGTAGCGCTGAGCGAATTCATTCTCATTCTTCTCCTCATGCGCGTAGACCGCCCGCGTAAGAGCAGCCCAGCCTTGCCAAGCAAGGATATCGGCTTTGGCGTTAGGACGTTCAATCAGCAACTGCGTCAACGTGCGTTCACCGTTCGCGAGGTGCGCCTCGTCGTTGCTCATGGAACCGGCGAAGATGTCCTCTCGGACAAGCGTGTGAACGGTTAGCCGGGAATCATGAACCGATACTGGTCCCGGTTGAGTCTGGGCCATGATCGACCCTGCGCACACGAAAGCGAGCAATACGGCACGTCGCGTGCGGGTAGCATATCGCTTTTGGTTGGACGCGTGGGAAATGGGGAATTGCCCAGCACTGGCCAGTTTTCGAAAGCGGAGCGGAACCACACGGGACGAGTGCGATTTTTAGCCAACAACTTCACAGCTACTCGAAGTAGTTTAGACTTGAACTATGGCGCAGAGTGAAGCGGTAGACCTTTTTGTTTCGACCGAGCCAGAGGTTGAGGTTGACGCGGAAACGGCTGCAGCTATTGAGCGCGGGATTCGTGACGCCGACGCGGGCCGTACAGTGCCCCTTGAAGATGTTCCGGAGATTATCACGAAGTGGATTTCAAAATACGCCTCACAGAAACGGCGCTAACCGATTTTGAAGAGGTCGTAGGTTGGTCTTGGGAGAATCATGAGGACACGAGCGAGCGGTTCGCACGATCTTTGTTGAACCATCTTCGGCTGCTGGAAGGACTGCCCTTCTTGGGAGTGCCGGTACGCGGCTACCCGGGCATTCGCAAGCTCCTCCACTCGCCTCTGCACATTTACTATCGTGTTGATGAAGAGAGATCCGCTATCGAAATTCTTCATTTCTGGCACGTGAAGCGAAAAGCGCCGCGGCTTTGAACGAAGCCATGCTCCGCCGGTACAATGAACTTGCATGAAGTGGCTGCGTGGCCTTGTCCTTGCTGATCCAGCGATCATTTTAGCGACGATTGTTTTCGGCAGCATCAGCCTTCTGGTTTCCTTCTTCGAGCCGACCGGCAACGCGATGCATCGGGTGGCTCGCGCATGGGCGCGCTTTTTGGCTGCCATCAGCGGCGTCAAAGTGCATGTTGAAGGACTCGAACATATCTCGCCGGATGGCAGTTATGTGTTTATCGCTAATCATCTGAGCTACATGGATACTCCGGTAGTTCTTGCGCACATTCCAGTGCAGTTCCGCTTTCTTGCCAAGCGCGGTCTGTTTCAAATCCCGCTGCTGGGCACTCACCTCGGGCGGGCCGGACACATTCCCGTTCCACGCGAAGATCCTCGTGGCGCAGTGAAGACTATGCAGAAGGCCGCTGAGACGATTCAGGAGAAAAAAATCTCGCTGTTGATTTTTCCTGAGGGTGGCCGGTCGCACGATGGCGAGCTTCAATCGTTCAAGGAAGGCGGCGCTTACATTGCAATTCGTGCCGGCGTTCCACTGGTTCCCGTGGTGATTTTAGGGACGCGGGAAGTGTTGCCGTATGGGGCTGCGGTTGTGAAGTCAGGCGCTGTTGTCCTGCGCATCCTTAAACCAATCGAGACGGCTGAGCTAACGCTGAAAGACCGCGGAAAAGTTAGCGAAGAACTGCGAAATTTGATTGCGAAGGAACTCGGCGCATCTAGTTACGCGAGCCGAGGCCAAGCCGCGACGGTCAGTTAACAGCAGCCGGTCTTAGCGAGAACGATTTCACCGATTTGTACGAGTGTGGGGTATTTGCCTGTGTAGCAAGAATAACAGAAGTGGTGGTCGCGGTCGGCAAGCGCCGTTTGCAGAAATTCCAGCGAAAGATACCCGATCGAATCGGCCTCGACGTATTCGCGTATCTGCTCCAGGTCATTGTTCGCGGCAATGAGTTCACGTTCGGAAGGCGTGTCCACGCCGTAATAACAGGGTGAGATGGTCGGCGGGCAGGAAATGCGGAGATGAACTTCGCTCGCCCCGGCACTGCGGACCATACGTACGATTTTGCGGCTCGTCGTGCCGCGCACGATTGAGTCGTCAACCAAAATCACGCGCTTGCCCTCCAGGAGATGGCGCACGGGATTCAGCTTCAGCTTCACTCCGAAATCCCGGATGGCCTGAGAAGGTTCGATGAAAGTGCGGCCGACGTAGTGATTACGAATCAGGCCCTGACGATAGGGGATGCCGGATTCGGCGGAATAACCGATTGCGGCGATCACTCCGGAGTCGGGAACAGGTACGATAACATCGGCATCCACGTGATGTTCGCGCGCGAGCAAGCGCCCCATCAGCTCTCTCGTTTGCGCTACAGGCTTGCCAAAGACGGTGGAATCGGGGCGCGAGAAGTAGACATGTTCGAAGGCGCAATGGGCGGGAGTTTGCGGGGGCGTGTACAACTCTCGAGTCATACCTTCTGGTCCGACGATCACCATCTCACCCGGTTCCACTTCACCTACATACGTGGCGTTGATCAGGTCGAACGCGCAGGTTTCAGAAGCGAAAACAGTTGCCACGGTTCCATCCGGAAGTTCCAGGCGTCCCATCGCTAGCGGCCGGAAGCCATAAGGATCGCGAGCTACGATGACCCGGTCCTCGGCGAGAAAAACCAACGAGAAAGCGCCCTCGATCTGCAACAGGGCATCCCGGAGAGCTCCGGCCAGCGTGCGTTCCCGCGATCGCGCCACTAAATGCAGGATCACTTCGGTGTCGCTAGTGGATTGAAAAATGGAGCCGTCGGCTTCAAGATCCCGGCGCAGTTCAATCGCGTTCGTCAGGTTCCCGTTATGCGCAACTGCAACTTGCCCCTTGCTGCACGCAACGGACAACGGTTGAGCATTCTTGAGGCTTGTGTCGCCCGCAGTCGAATAGCGCGTATGTCCAATCCCGAGCGCGCCTGGAAGTTGATTTAGCACGTCTGGCGTAAAGATATCCGCCACATGCCCCATGCTGCGGACGCTGTGGATCTTTCGTCCGTCGCTGGTCGCCATGCCCGCGCTTTCCTGACCTCGATGCTGCAACGCATATAAACCTAAATAGATCAGGTTCGCGGCTTCGGGATGACCGTATAGAGCGAATACGCCGCACTCCTCATGCAGTTTGTCGAAAGGATCTTCGTGGGCCGTATCGCAAAACGGAGCGCTTGTCACAGTAATGGAATCACCTCGACTAAACCAGTACGGGGCCGTGCAGAAGATTTGTAAGGCCGGTATCCCAGAGTTTTTTCAGCTCGTCAACACGGCTTTCGATAAGGGACCGATCACGGTTCCGGATGCGCAATCCCGAATCAAGTGTAACGCCAATTGTCACGCCTTCGACACAGTTTTTCCGGCAAGCTGCAAAAACTCTTTCGGGCGCCACGGTAGAAACCAGAATGCGCGACGGTCCCTCATGAAAGAGCAGCAATTCCGGTGGCAATTCCGAGTCGAGATTTATATCCGCGCCGATTCCGGCAGGGCCAAAACAGGCTTCCGCTATGGCCACGGCCAAGCCGCCTTTACTAAGGTCATGCGCCGACTCGACCGCCTGTTCGCGAACCAGTTCTCGAATTGTTGTCTGCACCCGCTTCTCATAATCCATATCGAGCGCGGGAGGCTGGCCGAACAGGGAATTCAGAATAATTTTAGAGTATTGAGTTCCGCCCAGTTCATCAGGCGTCGAGGCGCCAAGACCGCCGATCAGAATAATTGTGCGGCCGGCATTCGAGAAAGAGACGCCAGGAGGGATCGCCGTCGGCATTGTGCCTACGATCCCGACAACCGGCGTCGGGAAAATCGGGGTACCTAGCGTCTCGTTATAGAGGCTTACATTTCCGCCCGTGACGGGCACTTCAAAGAATCGACACGCCTCCGCCAAGCCTTCGATCGATTCGACGATCTGAGCCATGATCTCCGGGCGTTCCGGATTGCCGAAATTCAGATTGTTGGTTGTTGCAACCGGAAGCGCGCCAACTGTCGATAGATTGCGGCAGCACTCGGCCACAATCAGCTTCGTCCCCTGCCGTGGATCGAGCGCACAATAGCGCCCATTTCCGTCGAGTGATATCGCAATCGACGTGCCGGTTTCTTTGATGCGAACAACGGCCGCCTCGGCGCCCGGACCAGCTATGGTGTTCGTCCGGACCTGATGATCGTATTGCTCCCAGATCCAGCGTTTGGAACAGATATCGCCCGATTCAAGCAGCGTTTTCAAATCCGCCGCAAGGTCCGCGCTATGAACCTCGGGACCGTGCAGCGGCGCGGTGCGAAGAGGACTCGTGCGAGGCCGGTCGTATTTCGGAGCTTCGTCGGCGAGCGCCCGGTTCGGGATCTCCGCGAAGACCTCTCCGTGATTCTTGACACGCATCATGCCGTCAGCGGTGACTACGCCGATGGTGGCGGCGTCCAAACCCCATTTTTTGAAGACGGCGAAGATCTCGTGCTCGCGTCCGCGTTCCGCAACGATCAACATGCGCTCTTGCGATTCGGAGAGCAGCATTTCATAAGGAGTCATGCCGGACTCCCGCTGTGGAACATACTGCAGATCGATCTCGATGCCGGTCCCGGCGCGGCTGCCCATCTCGCACGTCGAGGATGTGAGGCCCGCCGCGCCCATGTCCTGAATGCCCACAATCGCGCCCGTCTTCATGGCTTCGAGACACGCTTCGAGCAGCAGCTTCTCCATGAACGGATCGCCAACCTGCACGTTCGGCCGCTTCTGCTTCGATTGTTCCGTGAACTCCGCCGAGGCCATTGATGCGCCGTGAATGCCATCGCGCCCGGTCTTCGCGCCTACATAGATGACCGGATTGCCGACGCCGCTGGCCGTGCCATAGAAAATTTCGTCATGACGGAAGATCCCCAACGCAAAAACATTCACGAGCGGATTACCGTCGTAACTCTCTTCGAAAACGCACTCGCCGCCTACCGTTGGTACGCCGAAGCAATTGCCGTAGTGTGCAATGCCGGATACGACGCCTTCCAGAATGTGTTGGTTGCGCGTTCCGGTCTTCTCGTCGTCGAGCCTGCCGAAGCGAATCGAATCCATCACCGCGATCGGACGTGCGCCCATCGTAAAAATATCGCGCAAAATTCCGCCTACGCCAGTGGCCGCACCTTGAAAAGGCTCGATGAAGCTCGGATGATTGTGCGACTCGATCTTGAAGGCAATCGCAAAGCCATCGCCGATATCGATGATGCCCGCGTTCTCACCCGGCCCTTGCAGGACGGACTTACTTTCGGTGGGTAGCTTTTTCAGATGAATACGAGAACTTTTATAGGAGCAGTGCTCGCTCCACATGACACTAAAAACGCCTAGTTCCGTGAAGGTTGGTTCGCGCCCAAGCAGGCTGACGATTTTGTCGAATTCAGCCGGAGTAAGTTGATGGGCGGCGATCACTTCGGATGTGATCATGCTCATGATTTAGCGGTTTGAAGAAGGACGGGTGCAGTGAGGAGAGAGTTCAAAATCGCAAGGCCGTCGGTGTTGCCAACCAGCGGGTCGGCGGCGCGTTCGGGATGTGGCATCAGGCCCATTACGTTCCGTTCGGCATTCAGGATTCCGGCTATGTCGCGCATGGATCCATTACAGGAATCGCGGTAACGAAGAACAACCCGGTCTTCAGCCTCTAGCTGATCCAGAGTCTTTTCGTCGGCCACATAGCAGCCTTCGCCGTGCGCCACTGGGAGCCGCAGAAGATCACCCTTGGTTGCGGCATGAGTGAAAGGCGAATCGGTGGTTGCGACCTGAACCGGTATAGTCCGGCAAACGAACTTCAGATTTGCATTGCGCACCAGCGCTCCTGGAAGCAGGCCCGCTTCCGTCAAGACCTGAAAACCATTGCAGATACCCAGCACCAAGCCTCCGTCACGGGCGAACCGCTTCACGGCGTTCATGACGGGCGAAAACTTGGCGATGGCTCCACAACGCAGGTAGTCGCCGTAGCAGAAGCCGCCGGGCAGGATCACGGCGTCCACATTTCCCAGAGCCGCCGAATCGTGCCAGATGAACTCAGCCGGCTGATTCAAGTTTTGGGAAATGGCGTACCAAGCGTCGTGGTCGCAATTACTTCCGGGAAATACGACTACGCCGACTTTCATGTGCAGTTTTAAGAACTGATTGTTTACGCGCCACTTGCCGCAGTAGCGGGTGCGGCTTTCTTTCGCGTTGCACGCCTTTTTTCAACTGGCGGCTGGCGGTCGCTCTTCCTTAGAGCTGGTAAAACTATCGAGCTTACAAACTTTTTCTCGCCATGCTCATCGAACTTAATTACGATGTAATCGTCGTTGCATGAAAGCACCGAACCGAGACCAAACTTTCCGTGCTCGACTTGTGCGCCCTGGGCGAATGCCGGTTTGCTGGCCATGGCTAGAATCCTCTATAGGTGATTGTAACAATTTGACTTATCTTATGTCGAGTGCCCGGGCGCGCTCTGCTGGTACCATTCGAAGAATCATGCTTATAAAATGCTTACATATAATGGGTTAGGTCATCTGGGTTAAATCATGGAGGAACTGAAGAAAAAATTGCAGGACGAGATCACGGCGCTCGAATACGAATTGCGTAACGAGCTGCCGAGGGAGATCCTGAAGGCTCGCGCGCACGGGGACCTCAGCGAGAACGCGGAGTATCACGCCGCCAAAGAACGGCAGGGGCTTGTGAACGCACGGCTGGGGCAGTTACAAGCTCGCTTGCGCGAATTTTCCATGGTGGATATGTCGAAAATCCCGCGAGACCGGGTTGGCTTGGGCTCGCTGGTGGTCGTTCTGGATGTCGATAAGGACGAAGAACACACCTATAGCCTGGTTACGAGCGAAGAGGCCGACGCTCCTAGTGGAAAGATTTCCACCAGTTCTCCGATTGGCCGCGGTCTATTGGGCAAGCGCGTTGGTGAAACCGCAAAAATCCAAATTCCCGGCGGCGTCAGGGAAATGGAAGTTTTAAAACTCACCACCATTCACGACACCGCTATTTCATAGTAGGAACAGAAGATGACTTACACTCGTGCAATCGGCCTTGGCGCAAACAGCATTATCCGGCTGATTGTTCGAGCACTCGCGCTCTCGAAAATTAATCCCAATGTTCTGACCTTCCTCGGTCTGGTGATCAACATGGTTGCCGCCGCTTTTCTGGCGACGGGGAGTTTCCGTACCGCGGGATTCATTATCATTTTTGCCGGCTTGTTCGATATGGTCGATGGGCGGGTGGCGCGCGAAACCAATCGGGTCACGCGGTTCGGCGCCTTCTTCGATTCGGTTCTCGACCGGTACTCGGATCTTGGATTATTGGTGGGCTTACTCGTCTACTACGGAACTATCAATCGCCCTTCTTATGTCGTGCTGACAGCCGTTGTCATGACCGCATCCGTGATGATCAGTTATGCGCGAACACGCGCTGAAAACATTATTCCCACTTGCAAGGTAGGTTTTTTGGAACGGCCGGAGCGCGTAGTGTTGCTGATCATTGGGGCGCTGTTCGACAAAATGGCTCCGGTGCTTTGGGTTATCGCAATTTTGGGGAACCTGACCGTCATCCACCGGATGATTTTCACTTATCAGGAAGCCAAGCGTCTGGAAGAAGCCCAACTTCGGCCTGCGAGCGTGACACGCTCCAATTCCCAGACTGCTTAATTTCTTAGTTTCCGTCTTCCAAGATAACCACTGCGAATGCCATTTCCGAGGTGTGCGTGAGCGAAATGGAAATGCGGCGAACGCCTAAATCGCCAGCAATGCGAAGAGCGGCTCCAGTAAGCCGTAACGTAGGCCGGCCCGAGGGTTCGTTCGTTACCTCAAAATCCTGCCAACTGACCCCACGGCTCCAACCAGTGCCGATAGCCTTCATGCCAGCTTCTTTGGCCGCGAAACGCGCTGCGAAACGTTCTGCAAAGTTCGCCTTACTCGATGCGTAGGCTCTTTCGCGCGCCGTGTAAATGCGGTGCAGAAAACGTTCTCCGTATTGCGTGATGCTCCTACGGATTCGCGCCACTTCCGCCAGATCCGTGCCGATGCCGAGAATCATCTGGGCTCGCTAAATGGAACGGTCACTCTAATGCGGAAAATTCTATGCTTGCGTCTTCCGGAAGCTAGCCCAACGCTTTTTCTGGGCTGCTGCGATCCGCTTACGTGCGTCCGCGCTTAACACGCGTTTCTTAGTTCCAGTACCGGCGCGCTTAGTCGTCGCCGTTGCGCTAACAGCGGACTCCGTTTTCCGCGGCGGCCTGCCAACTCGACGGCCCATCAAGGACCGTACCTGTGCAATCTGTTCGTCTAATTTCTGTTTCTGTGCTTCAAGACCCTGCAGTGCTGCTTCGAGGATCTCTTTATTCGGGGGTGCTGGGGGTCTAGCCATATCTATATCTTGTTAGTAACACGAAACTACTCAATTTTGCTAATTATGATGCAATTATTGCCCGGAATAGCACATTAAAGTTACCGGACCGTCGTTGACGAGGTGAACTTTCATGTGTGCTTGAAACACACCCGTTGAAACGTGGATTCCCCGATTTCGGCAAACGTTTACAAAGTATTCGTAGAGCTCTTTGGCAATTTCCGGCCTTGCCGCTTCGGAATAGGATGGACGGTTTCCTTTTCGCGTATCACCGTAAAGTGTAAATTGAGATACGATTAACATCTCTCCAGATACATCGGCTACGTTCCTGTTCATGCGGCCTTCCTGGTCGGGGAATATTCGAAGTTGTGCGACTTTTCGCGCTAACTGCTCGGCCCGGAGGTTGTCATCGTCGCGCCCCACACCGAGAAAGACAAGGACACCGCATCCTATCTGGCCGACGACGTTATCGTCCACCGTAACGCTTGCTTCAGAAACTCGCTGTACCAGGGCTCGCATGAGGTAATAACTCGCGGATCTTAGTATGTAGTTCCAATCACGACTACTACACTACTGTAGAGATCGGTGTGGAGATCGGTGTAGAGATCAGGATTAGAATCGAGTACAGGATCGGATTATTTAAATGAAGCGAATTGTTCTAGGTATTGCGGCGGCGGCGGTGATTTCGCTGAGTTTCCGAGTGGCTCAGGGTCAAGAAAAGAGAATCCTTCCCGGCGAGGATTGGGTGTCGCTGTTCAATGGCAAAGACCTCGCCGGCTGGGAACAAGTCGGGAAAGAGAGCTGGACCGTTGAGAACGGCTTGATACATGGGAAGGGTCTGACCAAAGATTACGGCTACTTGCAAACGGAAAAACCGTACAAAGACTTTCAACTCGCTCTACGCTTCAAGTGTGTTGGGGACGGGAACAGCGGTGTTTTTTTTCATTCGGCCTTTAAAGCGGGTACCGCGGATGTAACGCAAGGGATGCAATTCGAAATCGACTGTAACATGATGCATCATACCGCCGGGGTGTACGGCGAAGACGGAAGGGGCTGGGTAGTCTGGCCCGCTCCCGAGAACGAGAGCGTTGTCCGGATGGGCGACTGGAATGACTATCTCGTCGAAGTGACCGGTAATCGATACCGCTCGCGGCTGAACGGTGTGCAGATGGTGGACTTCACGGATCCGAAACCCTCCTCTTTCGATGGGACGATTGCGCTACAGCTTCATGCGGGAGGGCGGGGCAATATGGAGTTTAAGGATATCTGGATACGGGATCTATCGCACCGCTAGGCGTTGGCGATTCCTTACTCCTGCTTCAGTGCGGAAGCTGGATCGGTGCGAGCGGCTCGAATCGCCGGAACACAACAGGACACCATGGCCGTACCCGCAACCAAACAGGCCGCTGCAATGTAAGTGATTGGATCGGCCGGGGTGATTCCAAAAAGCAGCGTTTCGATAAAACGCGATAGAGCGAGGGCGGCTGCAAGGCCAATGACGATTCCCAGCAGGATGGGCGGCATTCCTTGTTTCACGATCAGGCCAACAATGCTTGTCCGGGTTGCCCCGAGTACAACGCGAAGCCCGATCTCGGGAATTCGCCGGGCCACTGAATAGGCGAGGACACCGTAAATGCCAGCCATAGCCAACAACAATGCGGTGGCCGCGAAGATCGCCAACGCTGCCATATTCAGTCTCCTCGGTCCCAACGAATCGCTGATGACCTCATCAAAAGTCTTCACGTTCGAGATCGGTAAGCCGGGGTCGATTTCCGAGAGACGCTTTCGAAGCAGCGGAACAATGCTGAGGGGATCAACTCGTGTGTGGACGACGAATTCTACTGGAGAGTATCCGCGGCCGTTGCCAGGGATATAGACGAGCGGAATCGGATTCGAGTCCAAACCGCGTTCGCGCATATCCGCTACAACTCCGATTACTTCGGCGACGTGGTTGCTTTGTCCTTTCCACAGAACTGCCTGACGCCCAATTGGATTTTGTCCTGGCCATAACATCTCCGCAAGACGTTGGTTAATTACAACGCGCCCAGGACGGCCGAACTCGTCCCGCTCTGAAAACGATTTTCCCATAAGCAGCGGCGTCCCCATGCTCTTAAAATAATTGCTGCTGACCAAGCGCCAGCTGGCCCAGGGAACGTTTGCCGTGGATGGCTTACCGGCTGCCTCTGATGGTCCAGCGGCGACGATTCCCATCCCCGGGTCCCATCCCGTAATGGGTCTTGTGTTTGACGCCGCCGCGCTGATAACTTGTGGCAATGACCCAACGCTCGCGAGAAGACGGTTCGTAATGAGCGTTGCACGATTCGTGTCATAGGCGGACGGCAGGTTCACCGCGAACATGAGTCGGCTATCAGATTGGAATCCACGGTCGGTCTGCAGCAATTGGCTGAAGCTGCGAATCAGCAGGCCGGCCCCGACCAATAGCATCAGAGAGAGAGCGACCTCCGCCATGACGAGCAGACTGCGCAGGCGCATCTGACTGCGGCTTCCCATCTGACTCCGGTCACCGTCGCGTAGCGCAATAGCCATATTGTCGTATCGCAGTTGCAGGGCAGGCACAAGCCCCGAGAGAACGCCGGTGGAGCAAGCTGTTAGGAGTGCGAAGAGCAAAACCCAGACGTTTAACTGAACATCACCAATACGCGGTATGCCGGTAAGATTGGCGGCCCTAATAACGGAAAGCCCCGCCACGGTAAAGACGAGACCAAAGCCGCCCCCGATAAGACTAAGCAGGACGGACTCAATCATCACGAGGCGGAGAATTCGACCGCGGCTTGCGCCAAGTACTGCCCGGATCGTCATCTCCCTCCCACGTGCGGTCGCTTTGGCCAAGAGCAAGTTGGCGAGGTTTACGCAGGCGATCAAAAGTAAAACCGCGACGGCAGCCAGAAGTACACGGAGGGCGCTTCTAAGCCTTTGATCGGCGCCCCACTGCGCGGCGGGTGTCATAGTAACGCCCATTCCCGCATCTTGGCGAGGGTACTGTTCCGCCAGCCAGTGGCAAACCGCCTGCAAGTCCGCCGCTGCCATCTGTACTGAAACGTGAGGCTTCAAACGTCCCACGACTGAGAGTTCGAAGCTGCCTCGGTCTGTGTTTGTCCCTTGCACTAAAGGGACGAATACGGAAGCGTCATTGAGCCAGGGCTCCGCGGGCGGTAGCACTCCAACGATCACGTACGGCTTGCCGTCCAGCCGCAGTATCCGTCCTACGATGTGTGGATCGGCGCTAAATTGTGTGCTCCAATATTTGTTTTCCAGCAAGACGACCTGGTTCTGGCGAGAGGGCTGATCTTCATCGGGCAAAAAGCCGCGCCCCAGCACCGGGTTCGCGCCGAGCAGCCGAAAGAATCCCACCGAAACACGGCCCACGTCCACATGCTGGGGTTCGCCGCTGCCGGTCATGTTCCAATCGGTTGCTACAAACGCGCCGATCTCTTTGAACGTCCTATTATGCGCGCGCAAATCCCAAAAATTCGCCTCCGTAAAAGGAGCGTGCTGCCAACCTTTCTGCAAGCGTGTTTCCCAGATTTGCACGAGCCTCTCGGAGTGCGGGAAGGGCAGTGGTTGGAGCAGAACAGCGTAGAAGACGCTGAAGATCAGAGTCGTCGCACCGATACCGAGCGTCAACATCAACATTGCCAGCGCAGTCGATCCGGGATTCATTTTCATGCTGCGGATAGCGTGGCGAATGTCTTGCAGAACTCCACCGAGCGCACCGCCCACCCGGACCTCCCGAACCTGCTCTTTGACTTGTTCCATGCCGCCTAATTCAATGGCTGATTCACGGCGAGCTTTCCCGGGTTCGATGCCGGCACGAATCTTTTCGTCAATTGACAATTCCAGATACGCGCCAAGTTCGTCGCGCAGATCTTTTTCCAAACGGTCTCTATGCACGAGCGTCTTCCAAAGGCTTAGGAAAGGGGAGAGGATAGACATGATATATTTCCTAGCTGGCCGCAAGAGCCGCAGCCATCGCGGTGGAAATTTGCGCCCAATGCTCCTCTTCCACCCCGAGCTGCCGCCGTCCGGCCTTGGTGAGCTTGTAATACTTCGCCCGGCGATTGTTGTCCGATTCGCCCCACGATGCCGACAGCCATCCCGCTTGCTCCATACGGTGCAGAGCGGGGAAGAGAGATCCAGGCTTCACTTGGAACGTGCCATTGGTGATCTGTTCGATCCGGTGAGCGATGCCAAGGCCGTGAAGTTGCTCAAGCGCCAAGGTCTTGAGAATGAGCAGATCGAGCGTGCCTTGCAGGAGGGAGGTAGGGGAGGACGGCATCTGATCTTCCTATCGAGGTTCTATAGGAACGATAGACCAACACCTATAGAATGTCAATAGGGCAAAATACCGCATCCACGCCAATACGACTCATCCGGTTCTAAGGGCCTAATGTCGCGAATCGACGCCTTTCGTCGCCTAAAGGATGCCTTAGGTTCACCATCAGTGGCACACTCCGGAGTAGGAGTCGTTCCACTGTGTTAATCAGATACCCAGTTGCGTCCATGGCAGGCCGGATCGTCTTGTGCGTCCTCGCGTGCTGGCCCTCTCCGAACTTTCACGCGCAATCGCCATGCGCCCAGACCTGGACGCTCCCCCGGGGAACTACCGTGAAGGACGGCCGTGCCCGCAACTATCGATTTACCGTAACTTACAACACGGCGAACCGAGTCGGCGAGATTGTGCGGAGACAGCGGATAACGGGAGAATATACGCGAGGACTACCATCCAACGAGGTCATGTGGCGGAACGTTGCCGAAGCGGAGGGCACTGGTCCCACCGCTCCGTTTTAAGTCGCGCAGAAGCGCGACTTCATGGAAGGATTCCGCTATCGCGACGGTCTCGCCGCTACATTGAAGCCTGGGTTCTTCAAAGGTTTTCCGCCCACGGCCGTGTTTGAACGTGATCTGGTTTGGGACACTGGCATGATCGAGTATTTTGGGCAAGACTTCTTTGAGCGTCTGGAATTGAATCGGCCCTATCAGGTTTCCTCCAACGAAAACGTGAACATGCCGGACGTTGGCACATTTCATAATCGCCAGGTCATTCTAGAGTGGATTGGAAACTCGAAACGAAATGGCCGGGATTGTGCCCTGATCCAGTACCGGGCCTTCTTAAATCCGCTGGAGATTGGCAGCGGCTCCATGAATTTGAAGGGCCGCAGTGACTATTGGGGCCAGATTTGGGTATCACTTGCGGCCAAGCAAATCGAATACGCCACAATTTACGAGAATGTGTCTGGAGAAATGCAGCTTGCCGGTCAGGACACGCCGAAGCTCATGAGCGTCTTTCGTATCGGCAATTTTGAACCTTTGGAGAAATGAGGAAGTGCCCTTCGCAAGAGCAATATGGCCACGTTGAAGAGCAGATGGGCATTCTCGTTAATTTGCATAAACCTCGCGGTGGCATCGGTGGTATTGATCGAGGCTGCGGGGGATCAGATCTCCGGCGCGCGGGAAATTCTGCGTGTTCTGGCCTATGCGCTGATTTATGCTAACCTTTCTGGGGCTTTAGGCTTCCTAGTCATAACCGGCCTGGCAAAGAGACTGGCCGTCTGCGGCTTTCCACTGACTGTGGTAGTGGCTGGTGGCGTGATCGTGTGTGCTGGTGTGGGTTGTCTAATAGCGCAAGATTTTGATGGAGACGGGCTTTGTTATCCCACAGCACTTTTGGCGGGAGTACCTGAGCACCCTTCAAATCGGCATGCCGCTGGCCATTGTGTTTGGCTTGGGCGCTTTCGCCCACGGATCTTTACGGGAACGGGTACACCAACTGGAGCAGACGCTTCACGAGAAGGAAGTTGCCGAAGAGCGGGCGGGCAAATTGGCGATAGAAGCTCGGCTGCGATCACTGGAATCTCACATACATCCGCATTTCCTATTCAACACCTTGAACTCGATCATGTCGCTGATAGTGGTCAACCCCGTCCGGGCGGAAAAGATCGTCGGCCAGTTGGCATCGTTATTGCGATCTTCGCTGGACAATTCGATACAACCGATGATTCCGTTTTGGCGGGAGCTGGCAATGGTTCAGAGTTATATCGACATTGAGAATCTTCGCCTGGGTGATAAGTTTCGGGGCGTTGTGGCTGTGCCATCCGAGTTGCAGAACGCTCAGGTACCGCCCATGTCAGTGCAGTCACTAGTCGAAAAGCTGGAGCGGTCACGTAGCTCAAACCAAGTCGCTCAACCGGAATGGAAGACGTTGCTGAAACGAATCAGTGAGTCACTCAGGGAGGCTAGCCCTGAGTATCTGGAACGGATTGCGTCGCGGCTCGGAGACCGGCTTTGGTTTCTCGACGTGGCTCAGGTGACGCATTTCTACGCTGAGGACGAGCTCACTTACGCGGTGTCTCTGGGCAAAGCCTACAGCATTGATTATGCG
>JALYVD010000238.1 GCA_030853405.1 Acidobacteriota bacterium
GCTAAACTAATCCTCTCCCCTACTGAATCGACGCCGGTGCTAACCCACCGAAAGTCGCGGCGTGCCTTGCTGAGCACTCTTCTCGTTTACACTCCTTCTACGTCACGCCAATCGCAGCCGCCCATACTAAACTTCGCATGTCAAGCCTGCTTAAGCCCGAGTTCTGCAAGTGGGTCCCGTGGCTGCTAACAAAGGTGACACAGGTTTGATATATCAATCCCAACAAGAAAGATACGCAAGCGGCCCCAAGCCAAGGTTCATGCATGCCGATGCTGCGATAACGGCGTATGTAGATTGCCACGCCAATCAAAATGAGAAGCACCTCAACATTCAATGTGGGTTTAGAGAAGGAAACAAAGGACCAGTCTCCTGTCCAAAGAGACCAGCGAGAAAAGCTGAGAGCGCTCGAAACCCAATTTATTTTAGGGATCGCCGTAATTGCTTGTGCAAAGCCTACGCCCGACACGGATTCCTGGCTCCCACTCAAACTTTGGTAAAGCATCAAGTTGCGGGCATACCAGGGGCCAGCAACCAGAATCAGTAAAGCAGCCGAAATTGTCGCAGTCGATGTCGTAAGCGTCGCGCGAATGCGTTTGCTGAGGAATAGAGCACCAAATACCGGAACAAATGCGACGAAATAAGCTTTCGTGAGCAGTCCAGCCGCGAGCACCCCCGATAAAAACACGAACTCACCCGCTTTCCGCTGCTGCAACTTGGCAACGCGGACCAGCGTACCGAGGAAGAGTACTGTAAGCGGAATTGCTAAGGCATCGTTACCCACGTGTGCTATCGAGGCCTACAGCATCTGGGTAAGGAAAACACAGAACAACGCCGGAGTTGTGAAAAGCGCACGAAGGTCCAAAGCCCCACACAACCTTACGACTGCAAAGTACAATATAAGCGTCGAACCGACCGATGCCAACAAGCGCAGGATAAAGATCCGTACCGGTAAACGGGCAGGGCTCAATAAGGCATCGAAGGGCGCCAGAATTAAATACGCTAGAGGCGCTTGCTACGATTCATAATTGAACGGAGGGGGGGCTCAGAAGATTGGCGCCGCAAGCTCGTCGGCAGTTTCTCTAAGGCGGCTCGGCGGGAGAGTTTCTCGCCTTCGGGTAGTTTAGTCCACTCTTCCGGAGACGTTGAACCTGGAATCATCTCTTTCAGGAATCGGCTCAAAGGCGCAAGATTGAACGAGTCCCTAACCTCGGTTGTTATCCGAGTATGCTGAAGTACTGGGAAGGAGTGAGATAAAACCAGCGTCTCAACGTAGCTGTAATGGAACGGTTCATCGAATCCGCTCCATAGCGGAAGCAGTGATGAATAAAGCACTCCGGTGAGCAGGGCCAGTGCAAGCAGAAGGTGACGAGGCTGCATTACGTGGCGAAAGACCAAGGCAACGTGCGCGCGGCTTCTCATGTCGAGTTGAAAATCTCTACTTCCATAGAGCCATGTTCACATGTTGAGAGTTGAGCGGCGTCTCTGCTCAAATGGGGCGATGTCTTCCTTGTCTACGGTCCGAGTCAATCGCAAAGCGGCGGATCGCATCCAGTCGGGGCACCTCTGGATTTTTGCGAGCGATGTGATCGACCGGGGCACAGCCCAGCCTGGCGATTCTGTTCGTGTCATTGACTTCAAAGGGCGCACCATTGGAACGGCGCATTACAGTTCTACTTCGCAGATCAGCTTGCGGATGCTCAGTTCACAGGTAGAAGGTATCGGCCAAGCTTTCCTGCGAACTCGAATTGAAGCGGCGTATGAATATCGGAAGCGAGTCGTTGCAGACTCCGACGCCTACCGGTTGATCCACGCCGAAGGGGACCTACTTCCCGGGTTGATTGTTGACCGGTACGGCGATTGGCTGGTGATGCAATTGCTCGACCAGGGCATGGATCGCATGAGCGCGGATATTGCGCAAGTGTTGACCGAGGTTTTGCAGCCAAAGGGAATTGTTGCGCGTAACGACGTCCCGGTTCGTGCCAAAGAGGATCTTCCGTTAGAGACGCGCGTGTTGGCGGGTGAGATTCCGGAATACGTCGAAGTGCGGATGAACGGACTGACTTGGCGGGCTGATTTGATGCGGGGTCAGAAGACGGGCATCTTCCTTGACCAGCGACAAAATTATCTTGCGGTGCGGCGTTACGCGCGGGGGCGGGCGCTCGATTGCTTCACGGCTACGGGCGGATTTGCTCTGCATATGGCAGCGCAATGTGACACTGTCGAAGCGGTGGATAGCTCCGCCGCGACACTCGAAACGGCAAAGGCTAACGCTGTGGTGAACGAATTGCCGAACGTCGTGTTCAAGCAGGCAGACGTGCTTGAGTACCTGCCAAGTCTGGTGGCCGCCCGGAGGGTGTTCGACATGGTCGTGGTGGACCCTCCGGCATTTACTAAGTCGCGATCGGCGTTGGAAGGGGCGGTTCGCGGTTATAAGGAAGTGAATCTTCGGGCGCTTCGATCGCTGGAGCGCGGCGGCGTGCTGGTGAGTTGCTCGTGCTCTCATCACATGAGTGAAGCGCATCTGTTCGAAGTGATTGCCGATGCGGCTTTAGATTGCGGGAAGAGGTTGCGGGTGCTGGAACGGCGCACGCAGGCACAGGATCATCCTATTTTGTTGACGGTTCCGGAAACGCATTATTTGAAATGTTTGATTTTTGAGGTTATCTAGTACTACTGCAGGTTTTTACTTTAGGATCGATGACGGTGCTGCAAGAACCCGAGTAAAAGCAAGCCGGCAAGAGCAAGAGCGCGGGAAGCCGGTTCCGGAGTGGTAGTGGTAAATGGATCGGGGGTAGTGCCGTCTGCTTTAAAGCGATCAATTTCGATATCATCGGTGAAGCCAAAACCGGCGTGTAAGGTAGTGCGAGCTATCAGCGTTCCAGTGGCGTTAATCGTCACAAACGAAAAAGCAGAAGCCGGGAGTGTGCCCATGAAATGACATCCCCCTGGTTCCCCGCTGGGCCCACAGTCCGCCGGCGGTTGTTTGTAGGGATCGAGGTTGATTTCCGGTGAGCTGGCTGAACCTGGACCAATCTGAAAAGATAAATCCACATTGCTACCAGGTTCGGCCTCCCCCAACCCGGTGACGCCATAATTGGCCGTGACTTTTAGAACGTCTCCGGGAGGAGAGTTGGGAATCGTGAAGGTGTCGTTGATTATAAGAATTGCCTCCGCAAATGTTGTCGATGATCTCGGCACCCCCGATGAGACATCAATCGATGTGTCCACTCCAATACTATTGCCGAAGATGGCAAAACTAGGAAACGGGCTGGGGACGGAGAAGATCAGTGATGATGAACTACAAAGAATAGGTGTAGTGGGAGGGTTTGTGTCGTCCGCCGTGCAGGTCAATGAATCGGCAAACAGAACCGGGCCGCCAAACACGACCAGAATACTCACAATCAGCTTTTTCATGTGATGCCAGAACCTCAGTTGGGGAAAAATCACAGAAACGGCTCTCCTGTCAAGCTATGCAACCTAGTTTGTTTGACCTAGTAACCGAACGTAGACCCGTTGGGTCATTTGAAAAAGGTAACCAAAGTGCATGGTGCTCTCTGTCCTTTCGTAATCCGAGACCTGTCCGCCGGGGTCGCGCTCGTGTGGACGTCCAAGGCCGACGCGATGGGCTGGCTCCCAAGTGATGGGCGAGGCCCTCTCAACGCCGCGGTTGAAGAGGGCCTTTCGTTTTGAGCATCACTTTGGTGAAGCTTTGAGCTGAGGCTTGGACATTAAATGCGGAGACGCCGGCCCGGCCCCCCCGCCCCCCCCGGTTTTGGCCGGCTACCTTATTGCGCTTTCTCGATTCTCCGCCGCCTCTCAAGGGGCCGGGAATGCACGAGTGAGATGGCGCGGCCTCGCCGCCGTGGCTGTGTCTGCTCTTGTTTTCCTTCCACCAGGTCAAAGAGCCGCTTTCGCAATTCTTCAATTTCCCTGTTCAACTCCGCCAAGTTCAAGCTCTCGTGCTCAGCTTGCAACCGTTTCCCAGCTCTTGCACTCAGTTGCCC
>JALYVD010000223.1 GCA_030853405.1 Acidobacteriota bacterium
GAAGACCGTCTCGCCGAGGCGAAAACCGGCAGCCTGATTGCCGAAGCGCGCGACATCGCTTTCATAGAAGTCGATAACAACAAGGAAGCACTGGCGCTTGAAAACAACCTGATCAAGCAGTACAAACCGCGCTTCAACATTCTGCTGCGGGACGACAAGACTTATCCCTACGTCAAGCTGACCAACGAAAAATATCCGCGCGTTTACGTGACGCGCCGTCTTCTAAAAGACGGGGCGAGCTACTACGGTCCATTCTTTCCCGGCAATTTAGCCTACCGGCTGGTGCATTTCATTCACCGCCATTTTCTTGTTCCTTCCTGCAGAATTGACCTCGGCAAGCGCCACACCCATCCTTGCTTGCAGTACCACATCCATCGCTGCCTCGGCCCATGTGTGGAAGGACTCACGAACGAACAGATCTACGGAGAAGCCGTGCGCGACGTCCGATTATTTTTGGATGGCCGTCATAAAGACCTCACCGATGAATTGGAGCGGCGGATGCAATCTGCTTCCGATGACATGCGCTTCGAAGAAGCGGCCAGTCTGCGCAACCTCATGTCTACGGTGCGCGAGATGGAGCAGAAGCAAAAAATGGCCGCTGCCGAGGGCGACGACACCGACATCTTCGCGTATCACGCCGAGTCTCCCCTAGTCGCGGTAAATTTGTTCCATCTTCGTAACGGCACCATCGTCGATCGCCGCGAGTTCTTCTGGGAGGACCAAATGGAATTCAACGCGCCCGAGTTCTTCGAAGCCTTGCTGAAGCAGATCTACGTCGGAAGCCGGTACATTCCAGGCATGATTCACGTTCCCGCCGACTTTGAAGCCCGCGAAGAACTGGAAGAATTTCTCTCCGATCTGCGCAGGAGAAAAGTAGAAATCGCAACGCCTCAACGAGGGAGCAAGAAAGCTCTCCTCGGCCTAGTGGAGACAAACGCGAAGCACAGTTTCGAACAGCGCTTCCGCGTATTGCGGCCCGCTTCGAAAGCGATTCAGGAAGCTTTTCAGGACGCCCTCAATCTTCCAGAAGCCCCCAAGCGCATCGAGTGTTTCGACATCTCGCACATTCAGGGCACCGACAAAGTAGCCAGCATGGTGGTTTGGGAAGACGGCAAGATGAAGAAGGCCGACTACCGCAAGTTCATCATTCGAACCGTTGTCGGCAACGACGATTTCGCCTCCATGCGGGAAGTGGTTACGCGCCGCTATTCAAAACTCCAGGAAGAAAAACTTCCCTTCCCGAGCCTTGTGCTGGTGGACGGCGGCTTGGGCCAGCTTCATGCCGCGGCTGAAGCGCTCGAGGCCATCGGCATTACGGACCAACCCCTCGCCTCACTAGCCAAACGCGAAGAGTGGATCTATGTCTACGGCCAGGAAGATGAGCCGGTTGTTCTCGATAAGTTCTCGCCGATGCTGCATCTCGTCCAGCAAATCCGCGACGAAGCGCACCGCTTTGCCGTAACCTTTCACCGCACGCGCCGTAATGCGAACCGGTTGACTTCGGAGCTGCATGAGATACCGGGTATCGGGGAGAAGACAGTCCAGAAGCTGCTGCGGACTCTTGGAAGTTTGGAGCGTGTGCGGCAAGCGCCGCCCGAAGAACTTACCGCGCTGATCGGGAAAGCCGCCGCAGCCAAATTGCGGGCTTTTTTTGATCAGAGCGCGCGCAATGGCACTTCCGCGCGTTCGCCGCTTCTGCAGATCCAGCCCGCGGAGTTAGAACCCCACGAAGAGCCGCAACCCGAGCACGTCGGGTAATCCGGCTTCCTTAATCTCTGTCGCCGTTTCCTTCACTGGGTACTCAACCCGCCGCAGCTCGACGGTTCCCTTTTCCGAGTCGTAGATGGCGTAAGCGGCGCGCGGATCTCTGTCGCGCGGCTGCCCAACCGAACCTGGATTGAACATGTAAAGGATGTCGGGTTCGAGTTCAATCGTGATCCCATTCTGTTTCTTTGGGACCTGCGGAATACTGCCGACTCGCCCGTACTTGGAGAAGAACCCACCTTGCAGATGCGTGTGTCCAAAGAACGCGAGCGGCGCATCCAAGTTTTGAAAACGCGGCGTGGCTTCCTGCGGCGACGACAGGTACTCGTCTTCGTCCACCGGAGAGCCATGCCAGATCTGAAATTCGGGAAGACGCGATGGGCCTTCAGGCAAAGCTCGCAGATAGCCAAGTTGCTCGGGATCCAATTCACCAATGGTCCATAACGCCGATGCCTTCGCGACATCGTTGAACCATTCGAGGCTATCCACGCCGGCAACCGCTTTGTCGTGATTGCCTCTGATAACGGGAGTGCAATGCGCTTTGGTCCATTCAAGCACCCTTGCGGGATTCGGGTTATAGCCGACCACATCGCCGCAGCAGACAACCTGCTGATATCTGCCCTCGGCGTCGGCGAGCACGGCTTCAAGTGCATGCCAATTGGCGTGAAGATCGCTAAGAATCAGGAATTGCACAGACGTATGACGGAAATCTCGGCGGGCGCGCCAATTCTCATGGGAACGCCGATCGTGCCCAATCCCGAGTTTACATAGATGCTCGAACCAGGCAGGGTATACAAGCCTTTCGTGTATTTCGTCGCAAGGTCCACCACGTTCAGATTTGCGCCGAACAGCTCCAAATTGATCTGGCCGCCGTGAGTGTGTCCTGAAAGCGTGAGTTGGACACCTTTCTCGGCGGCCTTCGGAAAGACTTCCGGCGTGTGGGCAAGCAGCAGGTTGAACGTGTCCTTCGAGACCAAGTTGTCGAGACCGTCCACGGCCTCCCACCAGTGTTGAAAATCGATTCCAAGCAAGTTGAAACGGCTATCGCCAAAACTCAAGGTTCGGCGCTCAAAGCGGAGAAAATCCATGCCAAGTTCCGCCGCCCGCGCTTTTGTATAGCTCTGGGCCTTGGCGTACATTTCGTGATTCCCCATGCAGCCCCACACTCCAGTTGCGGATTTCAACCGGCTCAGTTCCAGCAAGCACGTATCGAGAGGATCTTGCGCGGTAGTAATCAGATCGCCGGTGATGAAGGTCAGGTCCGGTTTTAGTCCGTTGCTCGCGTCAACAACTCGCGCCAGGTCCTTGCGTGAAAAGAATGCGCCTATATGAATATCACTGATTTGCAACAGCCGGAGCCCGCGCAAGTCCTTCGGCAGATCGGGAAACTTCAAGTCGATTTCATTGATCTTGAAGTCTTTCCGGGTGATGATGGCTCCCCCGAAAACAACCGCTGGAACCGCACAAGCGGCTGCGGTTGAGGCTCGTAGAAACTGTCGCCGCTCCACGTTGAAACGCGGCGTAAAGTTTGAAATCCGGCCTCGAATCAACAGCAGGACTGCCGTTGTCATGGTGAAGAGATTGCAGATGAGAATCAGCCCCGGCACCCAGTCGTAGGCGTAGCGGAAAGGCAGTGGAAACCACCACGGCGGAATCAACCGTTCGCCAAACAAGCAAAAGAGGAGAGCTACCGTCAGAGCCGCGCCATAGTTCAAGCGTGCGGGAATTCCGAGCCGCCGCCCGGTAAAAAGCTGGGCGATAAGGCCAATAAGGCACAGGATTGCGCCATACGTATCGCGCAGAACAGGTAATTGTGGAAGCCCCAACAACTAATTGTATCGGTCAGCTTGCACTTATCTCATTTGAGCTGAGCCCTCATAAAGCTACAATGCAAGACAATGTCACTGGTTGTCATCGGATCCGTCGCCTACGATGCGATTGAGACTCCGCACGGGAAACGCGAGCGCACCCTTGGCGGCGCCTGTACTTACATTGCGCTAAGCGCAAGCTACTTCACTGAGTCTTCGATCGTCGGCGTCGTCGGCGAGGATTTTGCGAAAGAAGACCGGGCGCTACTCTCCGATAAGGGAATCGATCTCGAAGGACTGGAGCAAGTTCCCGGTAAGACGTTCTTCTGGTCAGGCGTCTATTCCGCCGACATGAACGAACGGACTACCCTCCAGACGGATCTCAACGTGTTTGCGGATTTCCAACCCAAGCTCCCGGCTTCTTACGTAAATCAGCCATATCTCTTCCTCGGCAACATCCAGCCCGGATTGCAGCGGGGAGTGCAGGAGCAGATGCCGGGTACCCGGTTTATTGGCGGAGACACCATGAATTACTGGATCTCCGACCATCGCGAGGAACTGCTGAAGACGATCAAGCATTGGGATTTCCTGCTCATCAACGATTCCGAAGCCCGCATGTTAGCCGGGACGAATAATCTCCGTAAAGCCGCGGAGAAGATCCTGGATCTGGGTCCGAACACGCTTGTGATTAAGCGCGGAGAATACGGTGCAATGCTATTTCGCCGCGATACGCTCTTCATGGTTCCCGGTTATCTACTCGACGACGTTTTCGACCCGACCGGCGCGGGCGATTGCTTCGCGGGGGGCTTCGTTGGCTATCTCGCGGAGCGCGGCTTCGACCTGCGCAACGGCAATTTCGACGTCCACGATTTACACCGTGCCGTGATCTACGGTTCCGTGATGGGAAGTTTTTGTTGTGAGCAATTCGGGGTGGATCGCTTCCGGAGCCTTACCCGGAAAGAAATCGATCAGCGCTTTGAAGAATTCCGCCGCTTCACCGCGTTCTGAACGCCCAGCCATTCTCGGCGAGGTTGCTGCCGTCGTCTTCGGATTGTGTGCTCTGGCTGCCGTGGCCGTGTGGTGGTTCTACAATCGCGGTTACATCCTTTATTACGGCGATGCCCAAGCGCACTTAAACATCAGCCGCAGCATCATCGATTCCCGCACGCCCGGGTACGAGCAACTCGGCTCGGTGTGGCTTCCGCTGTTGCATGTGATTTGCCTGCCTTGGGTTCGCAGTAACTGGCTCTGGTCCACGGGCCTCGCCGGAAGCATTCCGGTTTCCATCTGCTTCGTCATAACCGGTACATGTTTCTATTTGGCGGCCAAGGAAACGTACGAAAGCTCGCTTGCGGCAGTGGTGGTGCTTTGCTGCTTTGCTCTCAATCCCAACGTTCTTTACCTTGCTTCGATCCCCATGACCGAAGTCGTGTCCCTCGCCGGAGTCGCGGTCACGTTACTGTCCCTGCTGCGCTTTCAACGCACCCAACAAAGAATTTGGATTGCTCTCGCCTTACTCGCCTCATGGGCCATGAGCCTGACCCGCTATGATGGCTGGTTCCTGATCCCATTCACCGCAATATGGTTCGCAGCGTTTGCCCGGAATCATCGGCGTGCGGTTCTTGTCAGCTTCGGCGTGATCGCCAGCCTTGCGCCGCTCTACTGGCTCGCGCACTGCTGGTGGGAAACCGGTAACGCGCTCGATTTTTACAACGGGCCTTACT
>JALYVD010000239.1 GCA_030853405.1 Acidobacteriota bacterium
GATCCAGTCCGAGTTCCTCCTTGAGTTGTTGATAGTCCTGCTCGATTTTCCAGCGAGCCTTGGCCACCTGCACGAGCCGACGAAGTCCATAGTTGGCGGGCAGATCACAAAGGAAGTACTTGGTGGGCTCCTCCGCCGCTTTTGGTCACTCCACAAGCAGCCAGACCTCTTTGCCTGGCTCACGGCCTTGATGTTATACCCGTTCGCGCCGAAGCCGTTGCTCATTCAGGTGAGCGCGCACGATTCCCAGGAAACGTATTCGCCGCGGTACCTGGAGGATGGCTGCGAGCAGTACCAGAAGTTCGCTGACGTGTATCGCGTTTTGCGACAGGAAGATCGTCTGGCGTGGCGCGCTACGCCACTGCCGCATGGCCTCACGCTAGAACTACGTCTGGGAATTTACAACTGGTTTGAACGTTGGCTCAAGAAGTCGGAAATGCCCATCGACGCTGAACCGGTGGCGACCCTTTACGCACCAGAAGCGCTCTGGGCAGGATCAACGGGCAGTGTGTTTCGCGATCTCGGAGGCACGCGTCCATTTGAATTAACTCGGCGAGCTGCGGCTTAGTGAGTGCCAGCCGGTCGCAACAACGGGCGTGGGAACCGGTAATCCTGCCTGGACTGCCATCCAAGGGGCCGAGGTTGAAAGAGCTCATTTCTGCGCGGCTGAACGGCGCTCGGGTATGGAATGCGGAAGTGAACTCCGCGCCAGACGTTTGGGTTCCTGTTTGGCTATTTATCCCGGAGCGAATTGATCGTGGCCGGGCGGCCTTGCTCGCTCTGGATGACCGCGGGCGAAATGCGGAATCACACGAGGGTGGTCTGTGGCATCGCCTTGCCCGCGGCGGACAGGTTGTCTGTGTCGCGGATGTCCGTGGCAAGGGCGATATGCGGCCGGAAGTAGGTCGCGGCAATCCCGGCTACACAATCCCGCATGCTTCAGAAGAGGATTTTGCGTGGGCTTCGCTCATGTTGGGCGCACCTCTGCTCACACAAAGAGTCGCTGACATCCTTGCGTGCGTGGAGGCAATGCGTAACGACGAGACCATCGCAGGTCATAGTGTTGCAATCGCCGCACGTGGTGATTTGTGCGTGCCATCCCTGTTTGCCTTCGCGGCTTCCACTTATTCTGCGGCTCTTTACCTGGCGAACGGGCTGATCTCGTTCCAAAACTTGCTCGAGACGGAAGGATATAACCAAACGCTCGGAAACTTCGCCTGGAATCTATTCCGTCTTACGGATCTCCCGCTGTTGGCCGCGCAGTCGCAGCCTCGTCGCATTCACTTGGCAGGCGCCGTTAATGCAGAAGGCAAACCAATGGATGTTGCAGCCGCGCGTGCGATATATCTCTCAGCGAACGTCTCGGTCTCCGCTCCGGCGGCGTGGGATGAAGCAGCTTTCGCGGGTCTGGTTTAGCAGCAACTCAAATTCCTGAGATCACAAAGGGCGGCCGATACCCGCGATCCCCATCCCGCAAAAGGCTCGCGGCTTCTTCATCGCCAAGCACCTCTTGCGTTTCCGGGTTGAAATGCAGAGTTCTCCCCAGCCGGTACGAGGCATTAGCAAGATGTATCAACGCGCAGGATGTGTGGCCCTCTTCAATCGGCGCGTGTAGCGCACTCTTGTTACGGCTCAGCACACAATTGATGAAGTTTTGGAAGTGATCGAGTTCAGTGCCCGCATGGACCGCCTTCTGCTCCTCCTGACCGCGCCCCAGCCACACGCGATAGGTCGTGGCGTCCTCATCGCCCGTGGCGAGATAGCCCTTTGAGCCATAGAAGAGATTGCCCACCGTGTTGTGGCTTCCCGCCGTGGGCCCCAGTTTTATTTGTGTTGGTGCCGCTTCGGGTTCGGGCGTCCCAAGAGCTTTCGTTCCAATACCCGCCTCGTGATTGGTAATCCAATGCCGAACCTCGAAACTAATAATTCGCCGCTTTCCATCAGGCGCGGCGAATTCAAAGGAACAGTTCAGGTCATTGGGAGTTTGCTGGTCGTCGTCGAACATGAAGTGGCCGCCCATCGCGCTCACCTGCGTGGGAAAGCCCACTCCCATGCCCCAGCGCGCCAGATCTATCTGATGGACCCCCTGATTCCCAAGATCACCATTGCCGTAAGCCCAGAACCAGTGCCAGTTGTAGTGAAAGCGATTTTTCGTAAAGTCGTGTTTCGGAGCTGGTCCGGTCCACAGGTCATAATCCACGCCAGCGGGAACGCTGCTTACGTTTGCCCTGCCAATCGTGTCGCGCCACTTGAAACAAAGCCCGCGAGCCATATATTGATCGCCGATCAATCCATCATGCATCTTCTGCACGGCCTCCCGCACGGCTGCGGCGGAACGTATCTGCGTTCCATGCTGGACGATGCGGTTGTAGTGCTGCGAAGCTTTGACTAGCTGTTGGCCTTCCCAAATATTGTGTGAACACGGCTTTTCGACGTAGACATCTTTGCCTGCCCGGCACGCCCAGATGGCCATTAAAGAATGCCAGTGGTTAGGCGTGGCGATGGAAACGGCATCAATGGATTTGTCGTCCAGAAGTTTTCTGATGTCCGTGTAGATCGCCGGCTTGGGAAGGTTCATCTTCTCCATCTGAGCCAAGCGCCGGTCAAGAACACTCTGGTCGATATCACAAAGCGCGGCGATCTGCACATTGGGGATCTTGGCGTAGTTATCAAGATGATCGCCGCCGCGCCCGTGCAGACCGCAAATGGCCACCCGTACTCGGTCATTCGCTCCTAGAATGCGTTGCGATCCCACTGCCATCGCCGCAACGCTAACGGACGTCCGTTCGATGAATTGGCGTCGATTCCAAGTGTTTTCATTTGCCATTCGAGTTCTCCTCACGCCAGATACTTTAGCGTTTCATCAATCAGATGCTGTGTGCCGACGAACGGATCGCCCGACCCGGTATCGAATTCCATGGAGAAGTAGCCGCGGTATCCGCTGTCCTTCGCGATGCGGAACATGCCATCGAGATCCACGGTCTGTAGTTTTCCCGCGTCCGTCGTAACTCTATCTTTCACGTGAGCCATGTTGAAGACGTGTTTGAACATCGCCGAAACGGCTTTCCGGTTGTATTCAGCGTCGTGTCCAATCAGCGAGTTGCCAAAGTCCGGTAAAGCGCGAAGGTATGGATTACGGACTGTCTCGATAACCTGAACCAAAAAGAATGGATCCTCACTGATCGGGCTATCATTTTCAAGATTCACAACAACGTTGTGTTTGCCGCCGTATTCAGCCAACTGTTCCAGGCTTTCAACGGCCCACTCAAGGTTCGGCCGCTCTCCGTGGGCTCCGTTGATGTGCTGCCGCACGCTCGGTGAGCCCACCGCCTTTGCCATATCGATCCAGCTCTTTCCGGAAGTGACAGCCGACTGCCGCATCTCGCGATCGGATGAGTAGAACGGTTTACCGGGCAGGCCCAAGTCAACGATATGCGAGTGGGCTGCGAGCAGAGAATTCCGGAATGCCTCGAAGTAGGCCGGTTCGGTCGAACGAAAGTGGCCGATTAATGGATTGATGTTGTGAACGCCGAATTTGTCAGCAACGAAAGCGGCGAATTCAGTTAAATCGATTCCGGGAACATCGTGCTTTCTGTCTTTGTTCGCCGGGCTTTCTAGGAGGCTACGAAAAGGGTACGACGTGACCGAGAGCCGGTCTCGGGAATTCGTAGGAAAATTCGCCGGAGGATCGTCGTTCGCCGCCCCGGCAACCAACCCCGTGGCGCAAAGGGAACCTGCGACACATCCGACGAAATTTCTGCGCGAGAATCCCGGGCCGGAGATCCGCTGACTAAAAGTCGATTCTGGCATCCAGCTGCATGGTGCGATTCGCTCCCCCTTCTAACAACTGGCCGAACGACGAGTCACCGACCGTAGCGTCTGAAACGTACGCATAGGTCCGCTTGAATGGATTTTGTAAAGTCATGCCCAGTTTGAAACTGGCCTTCTCGCGGAATAGCGGGAACGCCTTAGACATGCGAAAACTCTCATTCACGACCATTGGACCCCTTAAATTCAGGTTCCTAGGCGCGGTCCCTACCCGCAAGGGGACCCCGTTTCCACTCAATGGCTGAACGGCGAACGCGGCAGGATTGAGCCACTGGACAGGGTCGCTGTAATCGGTCTTGAGAGATGAAATAGAGCCAAGTGTCATCGGAACGCCGCTGAGTACATCGGGACGAATCGCACCGAAACCGGCAGGAACATTGTAGCCG
>JALYVD010000241.1 GCA_030853405.1 Acidobacteriota bacterium
CGGCTAATACGATGGCGACGGTGATGGAGATAATCGGGCTTTCTCCACGCGGCGTGAACTCGATTCCGCAGGTTGATGAGCGCAAGCACGATTCGGCGCGTTATTGCGGCGAAGTGATTATGAACGCGGTGCGCAAGAATATTCGGCCTCGCGATATCGTGACGCGGGCGGCCTTGGACAACGCCATTGCAAGTGTTGCCGCTTCAGGTGGCTCGACGAATGGCGTTTTGCATCTGCTCGCTATGGCGCGGGAAGCCGAGATTCCTTTGACAATCGACGATTTCCAGGAACTCAGTAATAAGACGCCTTTGTTGGCGGATCTGAAGCCTGCCGGAAGATACACCGCCGCGGATGTCGATAAGGCAGGTGGTATCGCGATTATCGCCAAGCGCCTCCTCGAAGGTGGCTTCGCGAACCCCGACACGATTACGGTTACGGGCAAGACGTTCCGCGAAGAGTTCCATGAAGTGAAAGAAGCTCCGGGGCAGGATGTGATCAGGCAGTTGGATAATCCGATCAAGAAATCGGGTGGAATTGTGATTATGAAGGGCTCGCTCGCTCCGGAAGGGTGCGTGATTAAAGTGACCGGCTTGAACCGTACGTCGCAAACCGGACCAGCGCGCGTGTTTGATACCGAGGAAGACGCCAAGGCGGCGGTGATCGGGCACAAGATTCAGCCCGGCGACATTATCGTCATTCGCTATGAAGGGCCGAGGGGTGGTCCGGGCATGCGCGAAATGCTTGGAGTAACCAGCGCCATTGTGGGCGAGGGGATTTCAGACACCGTCGCGCTGGTGACGGATGGGCGATTCAGCGGTGCGACACGCGGATTCATGGTCGGCCATGTGGCGCCTGAAGCTGCTGTCGGAGGGCCCATTGCGGCTGTGCGCGAAGGCGATTCCATCAGTATCAATATCGAAACGCGCGAAGTGAATCTGGATATTTCCGTGGAAGAGATGGAGACGCGGCTCGCAGCCTTTCAACGCCCGGCGCCGAAATACAAGTCGGGCGTGATGGCAAAATACGTCGCGTTAGTTGGTTCGGCCTCCGAAGGCGCGCTCACGTCACAGCCGTCGTTGTGAATACGGGATAACCGAGATCACACGCGGCTCGAGAGATGGGACATGATTAGGGCAAGCGCTCCAGCCCCGAGACCCTGCACGAGTTTTGGATGCTGGGCATAGAAGCTGCTCGCCTGGTCGATAATACCCGGGTCATTGTTCTGAGCATGTTGGGCCAGTTGTTGAACTTCCGACTCCGGAACCTGTTGAGCCTGCTCTGGCGTTAACTGCTTCGATCCTCCCAGCAGTCCGGAAAGTTGCGGCAATCCTCCCCCGAAGCTAGAGCCTGCGGCGCCTAATAGCTGGTTCAGGATGCCCGCGCGCTGCTGGCCGTTCGATTGGCTGAACAGGTTGCCGAGCATTTGCGGAAAGGCCGGTGTCTCGTTCGAGCGGAATGCAGTGGCCAGTCCCGAGGCCAAGTGCGGCTGCGGAATCGAGTCGGCGACTTTAGCGAAATCCTGTTTTGCATTCGCCGGAGGCGCGGAGGCACTCGCCCCGGTATAGGATTGCAGCAGATTTACGAAATTCATTAATCCCATGGTTAGTCCTTTAGTTCGGAATGACGAGTTCCTGGCCTGCCGAGATTTTATCGGGATTATTTAGTTTGTCCCGGTTTGCTTCGAAGATACGGTTGTATTCACTCGCCTTGCCGTAGAACTGTTCGGCGATCTTCGACAGCGAATCTCCGGGCTTCACCGTATAAGTACGGGTCCCGGAAGCACCTGCCGCCGAAGCTGCCGCCGCTTGGGTTTTCTGAGGAGCGAGCGAAGGATTGACGGTCAGATCGCAGGTTAGATCACTGTAGCTGGCGTCGGCGGCCTTGATCTGGTTCCAGACATCGTTCTTAACGTCTTCCGAAGGCGCTGCGCCCTGGAGGAAAAGTTTATTGTCTTGTACATGCAGATGAGCTAGCTGCACGCCCTCACGCTGGATGGTGTCCAATGCGACGTGATATTTGTTTTTCAGTTCTTCTAGTTGATCCATATTGTTCCTGTCTAATGGATGTCATCCGCGGGATTCAGTTGCTACCTGCCTTGCGATCCGGCCGGGGTGGCTAGCCTAAATTATTTTTACAACATTCATTCCCAATTGAGCTAATTATTTGTAGAATCGGGTATTGTTGACCGTTAGGTAACCGTTTAACCCGGTGAATTCTGCTCTAGTGTATTGCGCTTACGTCTCCGGCATTGCTATATTCACGAAGCATGTCAACGTCCTGCGAGCTGATGGTGTTTGTGGCCGCGTGCCCGAACGGTCATATGGTGATTTTCCAAAAAGAAAGAACCGAGCTGTCAACCTCGCTAGAAACCCGCACGCTGATCCTCTCTTGTGACCGCTGCGGCCCACGGTGGATTCCGAACGCAGAACTGGCGCAAAGACTTCAAGACCGTTTGAACATGGAACGGTACATGGTCGGCGGGCCAACGAGTCCGCGATTTACTGTGCGGCTTTCAAAGGGATTGGGAGCGGATTAACCTAATCCAATCGATTAGCGCGCGATGTACGAGAGGTGATTTCGGTGCTTGTTTTCGATTCGAATCCAGGTTAAGCTTTAGCCTGACTTGGATTCTGCCCTTAGCTGGGAGCATCTAAGTCTCCTCCCCCTGCCTCGGGAACTCCCCCTTCTCAAGGAGAAACAAACTATGGAATCCATAACTGCTACCGGACTGCTTTCCGGTCGTGAACCGCAACCTAAGGATGTCCAGTCCCAAACAATGGGATCTGGCAACCCCGACGAAAACACACAAGAAAGTATTGCGAATCTGGCCTATGCGCTCTGGCAAAACCGAGGCTGTCCGATAGGATCTTCCGAACAGGATTGGATCGACGCGGAAAAACAACTACGTAGGCCCAAGACTAAGGTCGGGACGGCGGCAGGCGGTCGATAGAAGAACGCACTCGGGTGGCTTCTATTCAGCCATAAATTAAAGGGCAATCGCGTTGCAGATTCGGTCAGGAGGCGACTGCCCTTGCATGCACTTACTTGTATGAATTGCAGAAAACACCAAATCGACTTGGTAGGATTTGACCGTACTACGCCATGTGAGGCGGAACGCATCGAGGATTCCGCTTTGTAGAGAGAAATTCACATTCGAGCGGACAAACTGGAATCCGCACTCAACGCTTTATCAAAAAAAGCTTCTTGAGCACGGCGAACCCCGCGAAGTTCTACCGGGTGCGCGACATAGAAGTGGAAGATCAGGCAGCGCGTCGTGATTCCCAGTAGTCTTCCATCCGGTTGTTGAGGTGGCAGCAACGCAGGGCGATGATCGCATTTGCGCCACGCACCGTCCAGAACATGCCGGACTGTTTGAGTCTGGCGCCGATCACCGTCTTGCAACCGGCTTCGATTACACCGGAGCCGATAAACAGGTGTTGTCGGCGGAACTCGGGATAACGCATTCGCTCGGCGTTGTGCTCGAAGTAAGCCGTCTCGATGCGGATGACTTCCGCGACCGGAGACGTGGATGCATCGATACCTCGCAGGAACAGAACCAGCTTTTCGATCCTGCCGCCATCGAGCTTCGGCTGATGGCGGAGTATCCATTTCTTCTGGCGCGGTATGTCGCCGGGATGGATGAGCCGGGCCACAT
>JALYVD010000258.1 GCA_030853405.1 Acidobacteriota bacterium
GGATACTATCACTCCTGGCCTATTAGCGGCATTCGGTACAAGATAGACGATCCCGCCGAAGCGCACGCGGCGCTGCTCGGGAAATACTCGGATGACGACATCCACAACTTAATGGCCTATCTGCAGACGTTGAAGTAAACCCAATCTCCATGAATCTCTCAACCCACGTGTATCGTTTTGCCGCGACGGCCGCTTGCTCGCTGCTGCTCTCTTGCCCGGTTTTCGCCCAAGGGCTCGATCCCGCGCTGCTTCTTCACCCGACCGCGGACAGTTGGCCTCAGTATCATGGCGATTACTCCGGTAAACGGCACAGTGCGCTTACGCAAATCACGGCCCAGAATGTAAGCCGTTTAGGGCTGTCCTGGGTTTTTCAGACGAACCAGTCCGACACGCTGAAGTGCTCGCCGCTCCTGGTGAACGGCATCCTGTATATCTCAGTGCCCGATAACGTCTGGGCCGTGGATGCGCGTACGGGACACCAGCTTTGGCGCTACACCTATCCTCCGAACAAAGGCTTTCACATCGGACACCGCGGCGTGGCGATGTACAAGGATTCGCTCTACTTCACCACTCCCGATGCCCATCTGATCTGCCTTAATGCCAAGGATGGGACCGTGCGATGGAATGTAATCATCGCCGATTCGCACAAGGGCTACTGGGCCACAATGTCTCCTTTGATTGTGCGGGATCACGTGATTGTCGGCGTGTCGGGCGACTTCGATAATCTAACCGGATACGTCCGATCAATCGACGCCGAAACAGGTAAAACGCAGTGGCAATTTAATTCGACTCCTCCCGTGGGAACCCCGAACGCCACCACGGGTGGCATGACCTGGATGACGGGCACCTACGATCCGAAGCTGAACCTGCTGTATTGGGGAACTGGAAATCCGACTCCTGTGTTAACTGGTTCGACCAGACCGGGAGACAACCTTTACACGTGCAGCATCCTCGCACTCAATCCGGATACAGGAAAACTCACGTGGGCGTTTCAGGCGTCGCCGCATGACACGCACGATTGGGATGCTGTCGAAACGCCCGTTCTGGTTGATGCGGATTTTCAAGGCAAGCCTCGCAAGATGCTGATGCAGACTTCGCGAAACGGCTACTTCTTTGTCCTTGACCGGACCACCGGCAAATCCCTGCTCACCAAACCATTCGGACCCGTCAATTGGGCGACCGGCGTGGACGAGCAAGGGCGTCCCATCCCGAATACGTCAAAAGAGCCCGCGCGCGATGGACGATTGATCGCTCCCGACGAGGGTGGCCTGACCAACTACCGATCTCCCAGCTTCGACCCGAGGACCGGGTTATTCATCGTCAATGCGAATCCGAGCTACGGCCTTTATTTTGCTAAACCGGCGGACGGCACCTTTGGTTGGGCGGGCGCCGACTACGATGTCTGGAGTAAAAGCGTTCTCGAAGCGATCGACTACAGAACGGGCGGGATCCGCTGGAAACACGAACTCGGGAGAGGCGCCGGTTCCGGAGTTCTGACGACCGACTCGGGTCTTACATTCTCGGGCGATGGGCAAGGCAATTTTCTCGCGCTGAACACAGCCGACGGGAAGACTCTGTGGCACGCCGGTTCCGGCTCTCATATTGAAAGCTCGCCGATAAGCTACGAGCTTGATGGCCGGCAATACGTAGTTACTAGCAGCGGCGGCGTACTCTTTGCGTGGGCTCTCCCGGTGGGCACTGTGAAGCGGTAGTTGTAGCTTTAAAGCTGTGACCTCCCCGCGTTCGAACCTCGCCACTTTGGCGGACGATTTCACGCGGCATGGCTCGCAAATTGCCGTGGTTTCTACGCACGGTCTGCGTAAACGGCACACTACGTATAGAGAGCTTTCAACGCTGTGCCGGCGCTTCGCCGCCGAACTCGTGCATCGAGGCATCGCGAAGGGCGACCGGGTTTTACTCTTCGGCGAGAACGGCCCCGAATGGATTGCGGCCTTTTTCGGCTGCGTGCTGCGCGGGGTGCTTCCGGTCCCGATCGACTTCGGCAGCACCGACACGTTCATCCGGCGTGTGGAGCAGGAAGTTTCACCGAAGCTTGTTGTGGGCGATGAAGAGAAGTTACTCTCGTTGGGCTTGCAGATCCCAAGTCTGTACTTTCAATCCTTCGACCAAAGAATAACAGCGGAAACGGCTGAAGCGATCCCAGACCTCAGCGCTTCCGACGCGCTGCAAATCGTCTTCACCTCCGGCACGACGGGCGATCCCAAAGGCGTCGTTCACACGCATAACAACGTCCTCGCGAGCCTGCGCCCGATTGAGGCGGAGATGCAGAAGTATCTTAAATACGAGCGCATCTTTCATCCCATACGCTTCCTTCATACTCTGCCCCTGAGCCATGTTTTCGGCCAGTTCATGGGCCTGTGGATTCCCGCACTGCTCGCCGCCGAAGTTCATTACGAGCCGCGTCTGGTCGCCGGGGAGATCGTCGAACGCATCCATGGCGAACGCATCTCCGTACTCGCGGCGGTGCCCCGCGTGCTTGATCTGCTTCAACAACATCTGAGTCGTGAAATGCCGGATCTTGACAAGCGCCTCGCCGCCTCAGTGGGCCTCAGCGCATGGAAACGCTGGTGGCGGTTTCGCGACGTTCACCACAAGTTCGGGTTCAAGTTCTGGGCGTTTATTTGTGGCGGCGCTTCCCTGCCCTCGACATCGGAACAGTTCTGGAACAGCGTCGGCTTTCTAGTTGTTCAAGGCTACGGAATGACTGAGACCACGGCGCTAGTTAGCTTGAATCATCCGTTCAAAGCCGCTCGCGGGACCATCGGCCAAGTGCTGCCCGGCCGCGAAGTACGCCTCAGCGACGAAGGTGAAGTACTGGTGCGCGGCGACACGATTTCAAATACCGTCTGGCAGAACGGGCGGCTTCAACAGCAAGATTCCGATTGGCTTGCGACCGGTGATTTGGCGGAGTTCGACGAGAGCGGAAATCTCCGTTTTCGCGGCCGTAAGAAAGATGTCATCGTCACTGCCGCCGGATTGAATATCTATCCGGAAGATCTCGAGGGCGCGCTCAAACAACAGCCCGGCATCAAGGACTGCACCGTCGTCGAAGCGGTGACGGATCATGGTCCAGAACCGCTCGCGGCGCTTGTTTTGACAGCGGGCGTGGATGGAGCCGCCGCGGTTGCCGCCGCCAACCGGACCTTAGCCGAGTTTCAGCAAATCCGCCGCTGGATCATCTGGCCCGAGCCAGATTTACCGCGTACCTCGACGGGGAAAGTGCTGCGCCGAGAAGTATCGAGAAGGATTCAGACCGGCGAAGTGGGAGGGCGTCAAGCCGGTGCGCTCGCGGGCGATTTGAATCTCGATAGCCTCGGGCGCGTTGAGTTGCAGGCGCGCCTTGAACAGCAGTATGGCATCACTCTCGACGACGCCGCTCTACAGCAGGTAAAGACGAACGAAGATGTCCGCGAGTTGGTGGCGCGGGGATCAGCGGGTTCCACACCGAACGCGGGGACGTCATCGCGCCACATTTATCCACATTGGCCGTGGAACCCTTTGTTTGAGGGAATTCGGGCCGTTTTTTTGGAGTTGATCGCGATGCCTTTGCTGCGCTTTCTTGGTAAACCTAGAATTCGCGGCGATGTCACGCAATGGCCTTCGAAACCCATGCTGATCGTGGCGAATCACGTCACCTCCTACGACGTGCCGTTCATTCTCGACGCTCTTCCCGGACACATTCGCCGTCACGTTGCAGTCGCCATGTCGGGCGAAATGATGCTCGATTGGCGCCGCGCGCGTAACCAGGGGAACTGGTTTTTGAATCTCGTCGCGCCTATTGAGTATCTGCTCGTCACGGGATTATTCAACGCGTTCCCACTTCCGCAATTCAGCGGATTCCGCCGCAGCTTCCGCCACGCTGGAGAAGCCATCGACCACGGCTATAGTGTCATTGTTTTCCCGGAAGGACGCCGCTCGGAAGATGGTTCGCCGCAGCCGTTTATGAACGGCGCCGGTCTGTTATGGAAGGAGCTTGGGACGCCTGCACTGGCGGTGCGGCTCGACGGGCTTGGCGAAATCAAAGCGCAACGGGGACACTGGTTCCGTACAGGGAAGATCGGCGTGACTGTCCGTCAAGTGCTTGCCGCGGAACCGGCCAAGTCACCAGAAGAGTTGACTCGCTTGCTGGAACGGGCTGTGTTTGGCGACTGATCCGAGTTGCGGAACTCTACTGTGTACATTCAGCGCTTTCCCGTCGGAGTTGATTGGTCCGGTTTGCGGCGGCGTTTTCTTCATTTGCACGCGAGTTCGAAGTAGCGCTGTTCGGGCCGGGCCGCTCGGATCGAGGTAAGTGCTTGAAATTGAGCGAGATGGAAGTTTTTCGATTTTTCTTGATTGCAGCGCGAGTAGGGCGTGCAGGTCGATTTTACGAAACGAAATCGGGTTGGGTTCGTTTTTTCAAGTTGGGCGAATTTGACATTGGGAACAGACATGTGTACGCTTTTAATATGTACATAGAGGACTATTGTGCCGCGCCGTGCTATTGAGAATAACCGGATGTCGTTACGAATTCGGCCGCGTGACAAGGCAACGATCATGCGCGCGTCTGTGCTCGCTGAAACGGATATCACCGATTTCATGGTTAGGACGGCGGTCGCGGCGGCGCAACAGCTGATCGAAAGATCAGAGCGAGTCACGTTGTCGGCGCGCGATAGCTTGCGTGTCCTGGAGCTGCTGGAGCATCCGCCTGCGCCAAACTCAAAACTGATAGCTGCGGCGCAAGCCCTGCCTCCACTCGCGTGAGCCTAGCGGCTTGGCATGAGGTTGCAATCAGCAAAGATTACGATCGGGACGCCTTCGATTGTGGTGAACCGGCCCTGAATGATTTCCTGCAAAAGCACGCTCGTAAGAGTCACGACAAGGGAGGGGCGAAGACCTTTCTCGCCATCTCGGACGCCGATAGTTCAATCCTCGGTTACTACAGCCTCAGCCCCGCATCGGTCGAATATGCCCGCGTTCCTGACGTTGTACGGCGCGGTCTTGGACGCTATGATGTACCGGCCTTTCGTCTCGCCCGGCTTGCAGTCGCAATCGGGATGCAAAAACGAGGGCTTGGAGGTCAGCTTCTGCTCTCGGCGGCGCGGCGCTGCATCCGGGCTTCAACCGAGGTAGGCGGGACGGCTCTGCTCACTGACGCGAAGAACGAACGCGTGGCGGCTTGGTACGCCAGCTACGGCGCGATGCCGCTGCTCGATGCGCCGCTATCGTTACTGCTTCCTCTCGCGACAATTGCGCGGCTGCTCCAAGAGACTGGGAAGCTCTGAGGGGTGTTAGACTAGCCGGGTTTGCCCGCGCTCATGCGGCGGGGCTCGGTTTCGGATTTCATCCCAATTTGATGGGGACGAGAGTGATGGTTGGTGCCGGGTTGGAGAGCACGTTGTTCCCTGAGGAAATTACGCTTTTTTGCCGAACAGGCCCAGGAATTCGCGGGCAATTCCTTTGAACAGATTCGCCCCGAAGATCCCGATCGCGAGCAGGCCGCCGAAGAGTCCCATCGCTTCGTAGCTCTCACGCCCTTGGCGTTGCCAGTAGACATCGCTGAGATTGAGCCAGAGCGCGAACTCGTCGAGGGTCAGAGCAGCCGCCACGCCATACAGCATCGATGTCAACCGGCCCGCCCATGGCCACGAGTCGGACGATCCCGTGCCCACTTCCATTAGCCAGCAGTAACCGACTATAAGCAGCAGCAGAATACCCCATACCATGTGGTGAATGTGCCGCCCGTGCATCGATACGTTATGGAACGGACCAATGTCGTTGTGAATCGCGATGGTGAGACCGCGAATCACTAATACCGATACGAAGAATCCGACGGATGCCAGGAAGAGACGTTCGCGCCGAGGCTCCGGGAAGCGGCGGGCGTAAATTTCGCGCAAGCGTCCGTGCGAAAACACGAGCGCAAGAACTGCGAGAAGCGCCGCGATGATTAGCGGCCCTACCCAGAAACTGCGGTGCAACCAAGGCATGTTAATGCGTAGCGAGGGCGCTCTGGTACATCTCGCCCATGCTCTTGTGCAATGTTTCGAGACAGCTTTGTTTCAGATACAGCATGTGC
>JALYVD010000273.1 GCA_030853405.1 Acidobacteriota bacterium
TCTGAGCGAAGTTGCAGCAGACGAGTGTAGCCGTCGAAATAGGACACGGCCTGGCCGGGGGAGCGGAAGGTAAAGCGATCGACCTCTTCGGTTGCGAACGCTTTGGAGAGGACGACATCGTTTTGCAGCAGATCGAGCGCTTGTTGTGGAGTAACCTTCCCTTCCTGTAACTCGGGATCGAGGAACGCGCGGGCGGCACGCAGAAGGCGCAGTTGCAGAGAGATCAATTTGCCGTCGTCCGGCATGTAGGGCAGCATGAACCATTCGGCGTAAAGCGCCCAGCCTTCCACATTCGTGCTGTTGAAGGCGAAGATGGCCCGGGCTTGCGACACGCCGCGCTCCACCATGGCAGAGAATTGCAGGTCATGACCCGGACGCGCTTCGTGAGCGGTCAGCGTCCATGAAGCGGCGGGAAAAGTGAAATCGTCGTACTTGAGAGCCTCGCCGTTGGCACCGGTAGTGCCGCCGGGAAGAACGAATTGGCCGCGGTCGCCGTGGTTATCGATCAGCGTAGGAGGCAAATAGTGCGGTGCGGGTTGTTGAGCGGTTTCGGCGGCCGAGGCAATTCGAATAATGCAAGGACGCGTCGGCAGCGTAACCAGGTGCTCCCGCCGGATGATGTCCTCGATCTGGCTGAGAGTGCCGTGATACACGGGCATGACCTGGTCCGGTTGGAGTTGATTCTTTTTGAGGCCGCGGACTACGTCGCGATAATCGGCTGAAGCGAACCCATGCTCTTGGGCGACCTTGGACGCAAGCTCTTTCATTTGCCCTTGTATTTGGTCGAAACTCTGGTGGGCGAGTTGCTTCAGATCGGAAGGGCTGTAATCGACGCCCACGCTTTCGAGATTGACCGCGTAGAGTTCCGGCGGCAAACGAAAATCGGTGCGGGCGCGTGGGAGCACTTCTTTCTGGATGAATGTGCGGTATTCCGCAACCTGTGTTTTGAGCTTGGCGTACGCATTCTGGTAACCGGTCATCTTGAACTTGGCAAAAAGATCGCCGATGCCTGTTACATACGAATCCATGTCGGCCAGGTCTTTATCCACCTCGGCCTTCGATGGTCCAAGAAGACCGGGAGTATTGAGCTTGTTACGAAATATTTGTTCGGCCAGAACGGTTGTGGGCGTGTAGCCGTTCTCAATGCCGGTATAGCGGCGGAGCCTAACGACCGCAGCCTTCCGGCGGTCTGCGGGAACCTGTGGATTCAAGAGAACCTGAATGCCGGAGAACATCCTGCGTGCCGCATCGACGAAAGGGAGAAGATGCCGTTCGTAAGCCTCGGAGGCATGAATCTGACGCTGGCCCGCTTTGATGAGAATCTCCAGATCCTGCTTTACGAGCGGGTTCCGTTCAGCGGGAAGGCGCGATTGCAGCGTGCTGACGGCTTCGCTAGTATCGTGGCGAAAATGCTCCGGGGAATCAGGCGCAAGAATTGTGATGCGGTCGTCCATTCCCCGCATTCCGAGTTCGCCCGCATCTTCGGGAGAGTAGCGCGCCAGAACATTCAGCAGAGCCTTCGCGTTTTCGTTGCTCTTCGCGACCCAATCGGGTTGGATCTGGGCGGCAAGAGAAGCGGCGAGAAACAGAAACGATACGGCGACGCGCATAAATTGAGCTTACTTCGAGCGGCAAACCACGCAGAGTTCCAGACCGGCTAATGCAGCACGGCCGGGCATAGTGACGCCGTAAACAGGTTGATAATCGGCGTTGGTGAGATTAGTGACGCGCACATATGGATGGAAGCGGGATCGCGTCCAGGCGGCTGATGCGTCCACCAAAACGTAGGTGCTGCGTTGGTATTGATCCGTTACGCCGGTGCGAATCCGCGCGATCCATCCACGAGGGGAACTGCGCTGCCAGGCGAGCACGGCTTCTTGCGTTGGATAGTTAAATACGTATTTGGACTGGAACCCATCGAGAGCGGCGGAGGCGCCATGTAATCCGGTGTATTCAGCGCTGACCAACTGCGCGTAGGGTAGAGATAAGGAGACGGTCGCTTCCCAACCGACGAAATTGAGCCGGTCGAAGTTCATGGCCTGCCAGATGGAAGAGGAGTTGGCTCGGACGTAGTCGATGTCATCGCGTTCATGACGGTCGAACGCCGTCAGAGATACACGCCAACGTTCGCGTGGATGCCAGTCGAGCCCGCCTTCGTAGTTCCAGGTCTGTTCGGGTTTCAGATTCGGATTTCCGACATTGGCAGGATCGCTGTAGTAAAGGTCCGTGTAATTTGGCAAACGGAAAGCACGGTTTACCGAAGCTCGCAGCTTCACTTTCGAAGAAAGCCAATAACCGCCGCTGATGTTCGGAGCGAAGAAGCGCTGTCCGCTTCCGTAAAATTCTTCACGCGCGCCGATATTCAAAGAAGCGCGTTTGATAGAGCGGATGTCAAGACTTCCATAGGCAGCGCCCTGTTTGCGAGAGTGGACGCCGAGGTTATTGCTATCGACGTGATCGGCGAGCCCTTCCACGCCGTAGTAGATCTGAGCGGAGTTGGTGATTGGGTCATGGCGGCGTAAGGCGACGTCCCAGGAGTAATCCTCATGGCGGTTAGTGTAGTAGCCGGGATCGTCGCGGAGAAGTTCGAATAGATCTGTATGGCGGCGATAACCGAGCGTCACCAGAGTGCGTGAGCCTAAGCCCTGCGAAAGATCGGCAGCCCAGGTTTTTGTTCGCTCCCAAGAGTTAAAGCTTCCATAGAATTGATCGGCGCCAAACGGGCGATCATTAATGCCCAGAAAGATGCGTGTTAGGCCAAGCGAACTGTGGAGCCATGAATCGGAAGCGATCGCAAGGTTGCGGTATTCCCGGTCGTCCGTGAAGCCGGTCGAGAGATCGCGCTCGACAGAGAAGCGCTGCGAGAAAGGACCGGCGTTCAAGGCTAAGAATCCACTCTCTTCGTTCGTGCCGAAGTTGCCTAGGCCGCCGCGGACTCGCATTTCGATGGGGTCGGGTTCGGTTGTAGGGCGGGTGATGATGTTGATTACACCGCTTACCGCATCGGAGCCATAGAGGGTTGAGCCCGATCCTCGCAGCACTTCGATGTGATCGACCGCATCAAGAGGGATGGGGAAATCGGAGTTGTAGTGCGCCGATTGCACGTCGTTCATCCGGATGCCATTCAGAAGAAGTAGAGTTTGTCCAAACGATCCACCGCGAAGCGAAAAGTCCGCTTGGATGCCGTTTGCTCCCCGGGACTGGACCGTAACGGAAGAGTCTAAAGCAAACGCGTCGGCGAGGCTACCGAAAAGCAATGGCGCATTTTGAAGTGTGTATTGGTTAACTGAACGATCGGACTCTTCGAGAGCGATAGGTTCCCAGGTTCCCGTTACCACTACCGTTTGCTGGAGTGGCGGAGTGTTTGGTGTTTGCGCGTTTGCGCAGCACAGGCCGGCCGCAGCGGCTAAGACCGTTAAACTAGGTTTGATCAACATCCAGGTTCGCAAATACTGTGACAGCTAAGCAAGCATTCCTCGGCATCCCGGCTTTCGTTTTAGCCTCCGTTCTTTTTGCGGCTCAAGTGGGTAATGGCGAATTCAAATTTGCGATCCTCGGCGACCGTACCGGTGGCGCGCAGCCGGGAGTGTATGAAGAAGCATGGCGCGAGGCGGCGGCGGACCATCCCGCCTTTGTCGTGACCGTTGGAGACACAATCGAAGGCGGCGATGACATGACGATGGATGCGGAATGGCAGCAGGTGATGCATATGCTTCTGCCGTACCGGAAACTTCCGACGTACTTCGCGCCCGGCAATCACGACGTGTGGTCCACCGCTTCGGCACAGGCGTTTGAGCATTACACGAAGCATCCGCTGCATTACAGCTTCGATTATCGGCAGGCGCATTTCACCGTCCTCGATAACAGCCGGAGCGATAACTTCCCCGCGGAGGAATTAGCGTATCTGGAAAAAGACTTACAGGCTCATGCGAGGCAGCGAGTGAAGTTTGTGATCTCTCACCGGCCTTCGTGGATTTTGCAAGCGGTGCTGCGGAACCCGGACTTCCCGCTGCAGCACCTGGCCGAACGGTATGGCGTGAAATACATTATTGCCGGGCACATTCATCAGATGCTGCATTTCGAATTGAATGGCGTGACGTATCTGTCGATGGCCAGTTCGGGAGGACATCTACGGAATAGCAAACGTTATGAGGATGGTTGGTTTTTCGAGCATACGCAAGTGACCGTGAATGGGGATTCGGCTGATTTCTCGATCAAGGAATTGAGCGCGCCATTTGGACAAGGGAGAGTTTCGAAACCGGCGGATTGGGGCGCCGCGGGTATACTCAAAGCTGCTCAAAATTAGCTTTAGATATTCCCAATGACCTGCCAAGGGTTTCAGCCCGCTACGTATGATCTGTATGTCCTCGGATTACTGGACCAGAATCAGCGGGCGGCGATGGATGGGCATGTAATAGAACGATGTCCGGTGTGCGTGCAAGGCGTACAGCGGAGTATGCGGCTATGGCTGGTGTTCGCGAGCACTCTGCAAGACACCGAGCCGCCGGCCAACTTCCAAGCGCGGCTTACCGAGATAACACAGCTAAGTAGAAACGTACTCACATTTCCGAAAGATATAAAAATCGGCGATGAACATCGAAATCCGCGCTGGGCGCTGGTTGGCCTTGCAGCCGTGCTAATAACGATTGCCGTGATCGGCGGCTGGCACGCGGGCTGGGCTTCGGCGAATTTGGATGGACAGCGGCTCGGTAACCAAGTGGCGAATCTGAATCAGGAAGTTACAACCTTGCAGCTACAGTTAGACGAAGAAAGGAACCGGAGGAAGCATGTGACGGCGGCTCTTAACTCGTCCGAAAACGCCAGCGCCGCGGGGCAGGCGGCAAGACTGGCGACGGAGTTGCTGCGAACGCAGGCCGAGATCGATCAATACAAATGGTTGCTTGAGCGCCAACGGAATTCACGGGACGATACGACAGAACTGATTGAGGCGCTCTCGTTGTCTGGCGTGAAGACTGTGGCATTGAAGGGCACAGGGCCGGCAACGGGCTATGTACTGCTGGTTCCGCCCTCAAAACTGATCTTCATGGCTTCGAATCTTGCGAAACTCCCGCCCGGCAAGCAATATCAGCTATGGGTCCTTCACAAGGAGCCGCGCGACCCGACGAGCGCGGCGATCTTTACACCGAGCGAGGACGGGAGTATCTTTCTGAGCATTGAGGCTCCCGAAGCGAGCGCCGATATTAGCGGATTCGCGGCTACGGATGAACCTTTGGGCGGTAGTCCGGCGCCTACCGGGACAAAGATTCTGATCCCGGAAGCGATTTCAACGAAGTAAGTCCTCAAGCTGAATCTTAGTTTCGGTCCCCGCGTCGCGGTATTTCACAATGACCGGCGTGTAAAGCGAGATACCCCACTCCTTACCGGGACCAGAGTTCACGTGACGCGAACCAGCGACGACAACGGCTTCTTCGGGAATCACGAGAGGAGAATCGTCGGTGGCGCGATGCACGGTGTTGCGCACGAGATCGTATACGGGAGTAGAGCGATTGAGTATCGTGCCACTTCCCAGGACGGCCCGGCGCTTGACGATTGCGCCTTCATAAACACCGCAGTTACCGCCGACGAGCACGTCGTCTTCAATGATGACAGGCATAGCGCCGACTGGTTCGAGAACGCCGCCGATTTGGGAGGCGGCGGAGATGTGGCAGTTGCGGCCAATCTGCGCGCAGCTTCCAATGAGCGCATGGGAATCGACCATCGTGCCGTCCGCGACATAAGCGCCCACATTGATATACATGGGCGGCATGCAGGTTACACCGCGGCCAATGTAACTGCCGTCCCGGATACTGGAGCCGCCGGGGACAATTCTGACTTCGTCGCGCGTCGAGAGAGTCTTAGTCGGATAAGTATCTTTGTCGAAGAACTGGAGCGGGCCCGCGCCCGACATATCGACAATTCTACCGATGCGGAAACCGAGCAGAATCCCTTTCTTGACCCAGGTATTTACCCGCCAACCAGTGGGCTGAGAAGAGTCGGGCTCGGCGGAGCGAATTGCTCCGCTGTTTAACAGGCCGCGGAACTGGAGAAACAATTCCCTTTGCGGATCGGAGTAAGTGGCGGGCTTGTCGTCGAATAACTCTTCAATGGCCTTTTGTAAGTCAGTCGTCAAACGCGGACTCCCGAGAGAAGGCCGAGCGATTCAAGAACCGTCTCGATTTTCTGTTGAGACGCGGGCTGTGGGGGGACTATGGGCAAGCGCCAATTGGGTTCGAGCAGGCCCATGCGTGCCATCGCGAACTTAACTGGGCCGGGGTTCGTTTCGATGAAATTGACATCGAGCAGTGCTTGAAATTTGCGCTGTAAGTGGCGCGCGTGGGAAAAGTCTCCATTGAGCGCGGCGTGAATAAGTCCACCAAATTCAGCGGGAATTTCGTTTGAGATGACAGCGATGGCGCCGTGGCCGCCGAGGGCGATTACCGGGAGCGCAACGGCATCGTCGCCAGAGAGAACGATAAAGGAATCGGGCACCCGGGCGAGGATGCCCGCGATCTGGTTGATGTTGCCGGAAGCTTCCTTAACGCCAACGATATTGGGAATTTCCGCCAGCCGTACGACGGTCGCGGGCTCGATGTTAACAGCCGTTCGGGGCTGCACGCTATATAGAATGATGGGGAGTTGCGTGGATGCGGCAATCGCCTTGTAATGCTGGTAGAGACCTTCCTGGGTCGGCTTGTTGTAGTAGGGAGTGACGGACAGGAGACCCGAGACTCCGATAGTTTGCAGATCGGCCGCTAACTTGACGACGTGCCGGGTATCGTAACCGCCCGCTCCGGCCAGAACGGGAACCTGCCCGTTCGCTTCTTCGACGGTGATTTCGACGACGCGCAGGTGTTCCTTGTGAGAGAGTGTGGGGCTTTCGCCGGTGGTGCCGCAAGGGCAAAGGAAATCGATGCGGGAGTCGATCTGACGGCGCACGAGGGCGCGCAGACTTTGTTCATCAAGCGATCCGTCGGATCGAAAGGGCGTTACTAGCGCCGTGCCACAGCCGGTAAACATAGCTTGGTTTCCAATTCTCACTTGTTAGTTCTCAATCGCATGAAGCCGCGTGGTTGGTGTCCGCTTCCTCACGGCCGCGGTTCCGTCCCGAAACAAATCGCTGGAACAGACGGCTATGCATCGGTTTTCTCACGGCCAAATAGGACCTGCTCGAAAGTATAGACGCCTTGGCGGCCTAGTATCCATTGTGCGGCTTTCAATGCGCCTTGTGCAAAGCCTTCACGGCTGCGGGCCACGTGGCGCAGAGTGATGGTATCGGCGGCGGAATCGAAACCGATTTCGTGAGTGCCGGGATGTTTACCGGCGCGGCTGGAACTTGTGTCGATGGTACGTGCATAGCCGCTCCTCTTCATGGTATCGACAACGTGAAGAAGCGTGCCGGAGGGTGCGTCTTTTTTGGCGTCGTGATGGATTTCCCAGGCCCACGCGCCGTAGTCTGTTTCATTGCGCATGAGCTCGGCTGCCAATGCGGCAAGGCGGCGGAAAACCGCTACGCCGACGGAAAAATTGGGACTCCAGACCAGGCCGGCGCCGCCGTCGTCCACGGCGCGGGTGATTTCGGGTAGGTGTTCGAGCCAGCCGGTGGTGCCAGTGACGGTTGGAACCTTCATCGCCGCGAGACGCTTCAAGTGCATGGGCGCGGCTTCGGGCGCGGAGAATTCGATTGCTACATCGACGTTTGAGAACTGCTCGGGCGTGATGCCGGAGCCGTTGGGACTGTTGAATTCGTCGAGACGCAGAACAACTTCAAAGCCGTGTTGCGGGGACAATTGCTCAATGAGCTGTCCCATTTTTCCGTAGCCGACAAGAGCTAAGTTTTTCATGCGAATACCGCCGGGTCAAGATCGGAAAAAAATTCGGTGTGAAGCGCCGAGACAGTTTCCTTAACATCAGTATCGGAGACGACGAAGCCGAGATTCAGGAGCGATGCGCCTTGCGAGATCATGCGGATGTTGCGGTCGCGGAGGACGCTGAATGCGCGGCCTGCAATGCCTGGAGTATGACGGATATTTTCGCCTACCAGGCAGACGATGGATTGACCGGTCTCGGTACTGACTTCGGCGAAGGCGTTGAGTTCCGTGAGGATGTCGTCGAGACGCGCCGTGTTGTCGATGGTCAATGAGACGCTGACCTCCGATGTGGAGACCATATCGACGCTGGTTTCGAAGCGGTCGAAAATTTCGAAGATGCGGCGGAGGAAACCGTGCGCCATCAACATGCGAGTGGAGTGGATATTGAGGATGACGATGTCGCGCTTGCAGGAAATGGATTTCACCGCATTGCGTGACGGCGCGGCTTGCGAGGTGATGCGAGTGCCATCGAGTTCGGGACGGCGCGAGTTCAGGATCGAGACCGGAATATTCTTTTCGACGGCGGGCAGAACGGTGGCTGGATGCAGAACTTTCGCGCCGAAGTAGGCGAGTTCGGCGGCCTCGGCAAAGGAGATGCTTTTGACGCGATGACCGCCGGGGATGATGCGCGGATCGGCGGTGAGCATTCCATCGACGTCCGTCCAGATTTGAATTTCTTCCGCATCGATGCCAGCGCCGATGATGGCCGCTGAGTAATCGGAGCCGCCGCGTCCGAGAGTGGTTGTTTGACCGTCTTCCGAAGAGCCGATGAAGCCGCCCATGACGACTACGGATGATTCTGCGAGAGGGACGACTTCGTCGCGGAGGCGCTTGTAGGTTTCTTCGAAGATGGGCTGGGCTTGCGTGAAACGGTCGTCTGTGATGATGACGCGGCGTGAATCGATATGTTGCGTTTTGATGCCCGCGGATTGGAAGGCGAAGGCGACGACCAGGCTGGAGAGGCGCTCGCCCAAACTGGCGATGGCATCCATGGAACGGGGCGAGAGTTCACCGACTATGGAGAGACCTTTTACGAGTTCGTCGAGCCATTCGAAATGCGTGCGGATGTAGCGGTCGAGGTCGGCGGAGGCGGCCCCGGCGAGGGGGAGTCCATGCGTGAGGTGATGGGCGCGGAGTTCGTCAACGATGGTGAGGGCCTGATCGCGGCGGCCGGCGGCGGCTTCGTTGGCGGCTTGGAGGAGTTTGTTGGTGGTCTTGCCCATGGCGGAGACGACCACGATGGGCCGGCGATGCTGGTGGGTTTTGACGATTCCGGCGACGCGTGTAACGGCTTCCTGGCACTCGACGGAGGTTCCGCCGAATTTCATTACGATCATTGAGGCCTTTGCATTTGAAGCGTTTCCGTTTTGTTTTGGGCGAAACTGTTCCAGGATTTCTCTGGAGTCAGTAGGATTTAATCCCCCTCCGTCCTGAATTTACTCCAGGTAGCCTTCGGAGGCCATCAGTTCGGCGTTTAAGACGGCTGCTCCGGCGGCCCCGCGTATGGTGTTGTGTCCGCAGGCTACGAATTTGATATCGAGGACCGGGCACTCGCGGACACGGCCCACAAAGACGGACATACCGTTCTCGCGAGCGGCGTCGCGGCGAGGTTGCGGGCGATCCTGCTGCTGCATGTAGATGACCGGCTTTATTGGGGCGCTTGGCAGTTTGCGCTCTTGTGGCAGGCCGCTGAAGTTGGCGATGGCGTGCTGGACGTCGTTGAGTTGCGGTTTCGAGGAGAACTCGACCGACGTGGCCACGGTGTGACCGTCGGCTACGGCGACGCGATTGCAGTGAGCGCTGACGCGGGCGTCCAAGGGAGCGGCTTTTCCGTCGGCTATACCTCCGAGGATTTTTTGGGTTTCCTCCTGCATTTTTTCTTCTTCGCCGCCGATGAAGGGGATCACGTTCGCGAGGATGTCGATGGAGGGCACGCCGGGATAGCCAGCGCCAGAAACGGCCTGCATGGTTGCGACAAGAACTCGCTTGATGCCGAATTGCGCCAAGGGAGCAAGTGCCATGGTCAGCACGATGGTGGAGCAGTTCGGGTTAGTGACGATCATGCCTTTCCAGCCGCGATTCCTTTGCTGCGTTTGAACCAGCGATAAGTGAGATGGGTTCACCTCGGGCACGAGCAACGGAATGTCGGTTTCCATGCGGTGATTGCGCGAGTTCGAGACAACGACATGGCCCGCTTCGGCGAAGGCGCGTTCTATTTCGGTAGCCACCGAGGCGTCCATGGCGGAGAAGACGAGTTTGGGCGCGTTGCCGGGCTTGGAATCGGAGACGACGATGTCCGCGGCGGACTCCGGCATTTCGCCTTCGAGCCGCCATGCGGTTGCGTCCTTCAGCTTCTTGCCAGCGGAGCGGTCGCTTGCTCCGAGCCAGGTGAGCTTGAACCAGGGATGCCCTTGCAGAAAGCGGATGAAGTGCTGGCCAACCATGCCAGTTCCGCCGAGAATGCCGACTTCGATGGGTTTCATTTCGTGAGCCTTGTGACGAATTGCCGGTAAAGAGCTACCGCTTCGAGGAGCTGATTTTTTGGGATGCGTTCGTGTGGAGTATGCGCCACGTGAATGCTGCCAGGTCCGAAGAGGAACGGCTTGCCCCAGGCGTCGCCGAAGGCCGGGATATCGGTGGTGTAGGCGACGACGGTGGTTTCGAAGCCGTCGAGAGATCCCAGGTGAACAGATGGGATAAAGAGTATTTCGCGGGCTTCAGAGTCCGGAGCGGCGGCGGCTTGAACGTCTTTTCGGAGTTGGGTGACTTCGCCGACTACGCGGACGAAAATCTCCGCGCGGGCGTCGTCGGGAATTACGTTGGGCGCGCGGCCTCCGGAGATCAGTCCGATGTTCAAAGTGCTGTGGCCCAGCATCGGATCGACGGGCAATACGACGTGGCGAATGCGTTCGAGCGAGTTGAGAAGCTTCTCAATGGCGGAATCGCCGAGCTCGGGATAGGCGGAATGCGCCATGCGGCCAGACGCGACGATTTCGTAGCGGAGCGCGCCTTTTGAGCCGAGTGCCAGTTTGTTTTCGGTGGGCTCGCCGTTGATGATGAACTTGCTGCCGCGTGGGGTCTGAGCGGCGGCTATAGCCCCGGCACTATTCCGCTCCTCGCCCACCACGAAGAGCAAGCCGAAGTTGCGCTGGCCCGATTCCAATAGCTGTTCGGCGGCGGTGATCATGGCCGCGATGATGCCCTTGGTGTCGCAAGCGCCGCGTCCGTGGATGAAATCCGCGTCCTCACTGCTCGGGATGAAGGGCGGCACGGTGTCCATATGAGTGGATAGAGTGACGATCGGGTCGCCGAAGCGGACGAAGACGTTGTCGCGATTCTCCTCCACCTTCATGCGCTCAAAACAACCGTCGAAGCGGCGCGCGAGATCAGTGAGGCGATCGGCGAGGAAGTTGCCGACCGCGAACTCGTTCGGGGTGATCGACTCGATGTCGATGAGACGGCGCGTTAGTTCGAAGACCTGCATTGTTGGTACACGTGTGCCTTAGTTCGATTTACGATGGCGCAAGGCGGCAAAGGCAGGAGGTGTTTTGAAAGTATCAGGATAACAGAGGGGCCGCTTCAGGCGGCTTCACAGACCCCTTCAGGGCAGCAGGCCCCGCTTGCTTTCCCAATGCCGCAGAAACGCTTCGGCTTGCGGGAGGCCGCTCTGAATGCCGCGAAACCGGGTTAGCTCGACCTGTTTGGGATACCACTTGTCCGGCTGCTGAGAAATATGTGCGTAGCAGGCGGCGCGCCTCTGTGTTTCCACGCTCGAAATGTCCACGAACTCGGCGGGAGAAAACATCATCGTGTCCTCGGTTACTTCGTAGAAGTATAAGGCCGATTTCTTGCCGTCTCGAAGCCAGGCGTCCAGGACGAGCATTGACAAGGCGCGGTGATCTCGATGCCCATCTATCGGCCACTGAGCGAAAACAATATCGGGCTTCTCGGAATCAAGCAGGCCGTGAAAATCGTCGTAGTGCGCGTTATCGACAATCGCGCGGCCATCGTATTGTCCCGCAAAAACTGCTCGAGCCTTGAGTATCTTGCAGGCTTTTTGAGCCTCCGCTGTGCGCACGCCGGCGCACTGGCCCGGTTCGGCGCCTTTACAGAATCCTTCGCCACGATTCATGTAAAGCAGAACGACCTCGTGCCCTAAACTTGTATACCGCGCGATTGTGCCGGCGCAGCCACATTCAGGATCTCCGGGATGACCGCCAGTGACGACGATTTTCAGACGATCGCGAATCGGGTTAGCGGTGCCTGGATCAGCCAGTGGAATAGCGGCTGCGCTCGCTACGAAGTTGCGGCGTGATATGGGCATGGAGTGGCGCGAACCTGTAGAAGCGTAACAGATTTGGCGGGACGGCCTTGGCGCTGGTATGATGTTTCGACTGACGCAGAAGTCAGCGGAGGCGGAAATGACACGGCTTGAATTGCGGCCGTTGACGCTGGGAGAAATTCTTGACCGTACGTTTACGCTGTACCGGCGGCATTTCCTGCTGTTTATCGGGATAGCCGCGATTCCGCAAGTGCTGGTTTTAGCGGTCAATCTTATCTTTCTTCTTTCTGGCGCCAAGACGGGCCGTGTTACCCCTGCGAGTGCCGCCGCGCTCGGTTATGCCGGACTGGCCTTTGTGTTGGCACTTATTACGCTTGTTGTCGCTATCATTGCGTATTTGTTTTCGCAAGGCGGAACGATCTTTGCGGTCTCCGAACTCTATCTAGGCCGTTCCACCTCGATAGCGGCATCGTTAAAACGGGTCTGGGCGGATATCGGATCGCTTTTCGGAGTGCTTGTCTTGAACGGGCTTGTGATAGGCGTGGGAATTCTCCTGCTGATAGTCCCCGGTATCTATTTTGCCTGCCGCTTGCTGGTCTGTGTCCCATCCGCGCTGATCGAGGGGCGGGGCCCGAGCGAATCTCTGTCGCGCAGCTGGAATCTGACGCGTGGTTGCGCGGGGCGCGCTTTTGTCATTCTTCTCATATTTATGGCTATAAGCGTAGCGATTGGCGCTTTGGCGGGCGGCCCTTTTGGGTACATTGTGGCGACAGTTAAAGATCCAGAGGTGCTTCGAATGTGGATGATCGTGGCGCAGATTGTGAACTCGATCGCGAGCGTTCTTGTTACTCCGGTTCTTTTGATTGCTACCTCGGTCTTTTATTTCGATCTTCGTGTGCGGAAGGAAGCGTTCGATTTGCAGTTCATGATGGACCCTCATAGCGAACGCACCACCGGCAGCGGATCGCAAAGCGTTCCTTCGATTCTCTCCTGAATTTTGATGAAGCCAGGCGTAATGTGCGTGGCGGGGCTGCTCGTCTTTTGCGCGATTGGGATGGCGCAGGCAGTTGATCCGGTTTCTCTGTCCGCGCAGCTTCGTCACTTAGCACGCGCATTGCAGGATGGACGAGGCAACGACGTCCTAAAAGATCTGCCTTCATCCTGGGAAGTAGAGACACAGCAGGGGCGGTACGCGATTTCCAGCGCGCCGTTGCGGGCCGCTTTGGATCCTTCA
>JALYVD010000283.1 GCA_030853405.1 Acidobacteriota bacterium
GGATCGGGTTGGACGCCTCAATCGATACGCGGAACGGAATTATTCCGGGACGTGTGATTCGAATCGATCCCGCGGCTCAGAATGGTACGGTTACCGTTGATGTGAGTCTTCTGGGGCCGCTGCCGCCCGACGCCAGGCCGGAATTGAGCGTGGACGGAACCATCGAAATTGAACGCCTGCGTGACATTGTCTATGTGGATCGTCCGGTGTCGGGAGAGCAGGACACGACTATTGGGCTGTTTAGGATTGAGCCGGATGGCAAAGCCGCGGACCGTGTGAACGTCAAGCTAGGGCGTGCTTCGGTGAATACGATCGAAGTTCTCGATGGACTGAAAGTGGGCGACCGGGTGATTCTCTCCGATATGACCCGATACGATTCGTATCCACGAATTCGCTTGAACTAGATCCGCCTCTAGTGCGTAATTAGCTAAAAGAACAAGGAGTTGAAACAGCATGAATGCAACCGAGCCGTTGATCCATCTCGAAGGTGTTACGAAGGTGTTCGTCACCGACGAGGTGGAGACCCATGCGCTAGCCGGGATACACATCGACCTGCAGCGCGGCGAATACGTTTCCATTTCCGGACCTTCCGGCTGCGGTAAATCCACGCTGCTGGCGATACTTGGGTTACTGGATACGCCCTCTTCGGGAACTTACATTCTGAACAGCAAGCCGGTTCAGAGTTTAAAGCTTTCCGAGCGCGCCCGCATCCGTAATCGCGAGATCGGTTTTATTTTTCAGGCGTTCAACCTGATCGGCGATCTGAATGTTTACGAGAATGTCGAACTCCCTCTCACCTATCGCGGCATGGGATCGGCCGACCGCAAGAAAAAGGTTCACGAAGCGCTGGAGCGGGTCGGCATGTCGCATCGTATTAAGCACTACCCTTCGCAGTTATCGGGCGGTCAGCAGCAACGTGTAGCGGTGGCGAGAGCGCTGGCTGGAGACCCCTCGATTCTGCTGGCCGATGAGCCCACCGGTAACCTCGACTCTCAAAACGGTGAACAAGTAATGGATCTCTTGCGCGAGTTGCATCGCGGCGGCGCAACGATTTGCATGGTTACTCACGATCCCCGGTATGCGCGTTATGCCGACCGCTCCATCCATCTATTCGATGGCCGCGTGGTGGAGGAAAACATGGAGGTCCCTGTATGATTCGGCGCAATGTCGATGTCCTCGCGGTAGCCATTTTGCTGGGTGTGCTGGCGCTCTGTTCAAAAGCCCGCTCCATCACTGTCATCGATCTCTTTGGGCGCCCGCAGGTTGTGCTCACACACTTTGACGAGGGACATCTGGTGAACGTATCGTGTTCGCTCCCGCAATCGCTCGTTCTACGATAGGGCGACAATGATCTTTGTAAGATGATTTCTTTACGCAATATCGAAAAGTACTTTGAGCAGGGCCCGTCCAAAACCTTTGTGCTGCGGCGTATCAACCTCGACATCAAAGAAGGCGAGTTTATTTCAATCATGGGTCCGAGCGGCGCCGGAAAATCCACACTCCTGCATTTGCTCGGGATGCACGATACCGCCTGGACTGGCGAATATCATTTCCTCGAGCATCCGATTCACCGCCTGAGCAAGAAGGACCGCTCGGAAGTCTACAAAAAATACATTGGATTTGTTTTTCAGAGCTATCATCTGCTCGACTCGCTTACCGTCTACGAGAATCTCGAAATACCGCTCTCTTACCGCAACGTCAAGAAATCCGAGAGGCAGAGCATTGTGTGCGATACCCTTGACCGCTTCAGCATGGTCGGGAAGAAGGACCTTTTTCCCAACCAGCTTTCGGGTGGACAGCAGCAGTTGGTCGGGATCGCGCGAGCCATGATTGCCAATCCGAAACTGATCCTCGCCGACGAGCCGACCGGCAACCTGCACTCCAGTCAGAGCAAGGAAATCATGGAGATGTTCAAAAAGCTGAACGATGAAGGCACCACCATCATTCAGGTCACCCACAACGAAAAGAACGCGGAATACGGGAACAGGACCATTTACATCGAGGATGGCTGGATTCAGCAGAACCCCGCTGCTCGAGCCTCATGAGAGTGGCCGCATCGCAGATGCGCATCCTGATCGCGGACGATCAGCCGGATGTGCTGGAAGCGCTGCGTTTGCTGCTGAAGCGCGAAGGCTACAAAATAGAATCAGCTGAGTCGCCGCAACAGGCTCTGCAGAATATCGAAAACCGCGATTTCGACCTCGCGATGATCGATCTGAACTACAGCCGCGATACAACTTCGGGCGAGGAAGGTCTCGAACTGCTCGCGAATATTCAGAAGACGGATTCCACTCTTCCGGTCATTGTGATGACAGCCTGGAGCAGCATCGATATTGCTGTCGAAGCGATGCGGCGCGGCGCGCGCGATTTCGTTCAGAAGCCTTGGGAGAATGAACGGCTTTCGAGCATCGTGCGGACGCAGCTTGAATTGAGCGAAGCGATCCGGCGCGGACAACGGCTGGAAGCGGAAAACGCTCTGCTACGCGGGGAGAATCTGCCGAACATGATCGCGCAGTCCCCGGCCATGCAGCCCGTTCTCGACTTGATTTCACGAGTTGGCCCTTCGGACGCAAACGTGTTGATTACCGGAGAGCCTGGGACGGGGAAAGAAGTGGTAGCGCGCACTCTCTACGGAATATCCTCGCGCGCCGCCAAGCCGATGGTGACCGTTAATGCCGGAGGGTTGGCCGAAGGCGTATTCGAGAGCGAGCTATTTGGCCACGTAAAGGGTGCCTTCACGGATGCCAAAATGGACCGCGTAGGACGCTTCGAACTGGCCGATACGGGAACGCTCTTCCTGGACGAGATTGCCAACGTTCCGATGAATCTGCAATCGAAACTGCTGCGGGTCCTCGAAATTGGCGAAATGGAGCGGGTAGGCTCTTCGAAGACAAAGCGAGTGGACGTGCGGGTGATTTCCGCGACCAACGCGAATTTGCCGCAGGAAGTGCAGAACGGTCGCTTCCGTCAGGATTTGCTGTTCCGGCTGAACACCATCGAGATCCATATTCCGGCGCTCCGCGAACGGCGCGAAGACATCATGCCCTTGGCGAATCATTTTCTCGGCACTCATGCCCGGCGCTACCGCAAGAACATCATTGGTTTCGACCAAAATGCGTTGCAAGCCATGCAGGAACATGCCTGGCAAGGGAACGTTCGCGAGTTGAATCATGTCGTCGAGCGAGCCGTCCTGATGACCCAAAGCAACTGCATCCGGGCGAGCGATCTTGCGTTGCGGACGGGCGCTGTTACGGCGGGCCGGCTTGAAGAGATGAGTCTTGAAGAAGTTGAAGGGTTCCTCGTCAAAAAGGCGCTGGCGCGTTATGGTGGTAATGTCAGTCATGCAGCAAGCGCCCTCGGCCTAAGCCGCAGTGCGCTTTACCGCCGCTTGCAGCGTTTTGGGCTCTAATTTTAAATTCAAGATCTCGCACGAAACGCGGGTTCTTCTTCTCGCCTTAACAGGCGGTCTGCCCGCCGTCGCTGCGAGCCTGCTGCTTCTATTCGTCGGCGGTCACTCGGCGCGTCTGCAATGGACCATTGCTCCGCTCATCATCGGCCTGTGGCTAGGTTTTTGTTTTGCGGCTCGCGAACGGGTGGCGAATCCGTTGCGTACATTGGCAAATTTACTCGAAGCAATCCGTGAGGGAGATTACTCCATTCGCGCACGTGTGGAGAATCCCAACGAACCTTTGGGCGAGGTCATGCAGCAGATCAATGCCATGGCCGCGACTCTTAGAGATCAGCGGCTCGGCGCGCTCGAAGCCACGGCTCTCTTGCGGAAAGTGATGGAAGAGATCGATGTCGCAGTCTTTGCCTTCGACCCCCAACAGGTGTTACGGCTGGTCAACCGCGCCGGAGAGAGGCTTCTATCGCAGCCCTCAGAGCGAATGCTCGCGCGCGATGCCACGTCATTGGGCTTGGGGGAATTCCTCATCGGCCCCGACGAAAGAACCATTCAGCGATCCTTTCCGAGCGGTGTGGGCCGCTGGGGTGTCAGCCGTAGTCTGTTCCGCGAAGGCGGGGTTCGTCATTATCTTTTGGTTGTCACCGATCTGACCAGACCCCTGCGTGAGGAGGAACTGAAAGCGTGGCAGAGGCTAGTGCGGGTGCTCGGGCACGAACTGAATAATTCGTTAACGCCTATCACGTCAATCGCGCAGAGTCTGGAACTGCTGGTGAAGACCGATCCCCGGCCGGAAGATTGGACGGAAGATATGTCGCGCGGCCTGAATGTCATCGCCACCCGGTCCGAATCGCTGAGCCGCTTTATGAGTGCTTACGCGCGGCTCGCTAAACTGCCGCCGCCGAAGTTTGGCCCTGTGGAGGTTACGTCTCTGCTGCGGCGGGTCACGGCTCTCGAAACGCGAGTGCAGGTGTTTTTTGAAGAGTGCCCGGCGCTCACGATTCAGGGCGATCCCGACCAGTTGGAACAGGTACTGATCAACTTGATTCGGAACGCTGTTGATGCTTCTCTCGAAACCGGAGGCCGCGTCTTCGTCCGGCATGAGAGGACGTCCGTAACAGTTGACATTATCGTTCGCGACGAAGGCCCGGGGTTATCGAATACGGCGAATCTCTTTGTGCCGTTCTTCACGACCAAGCGCGGCGGCTCAGGGATCGGTTTGGTTCTTAGCCGTCAAATTGCGGAAGCGCACCACGGATCGCTATCGCTCCGGAACGCGACCGACGGACCGGGCTGTGAAGCCCTTCTGACACTGCCGCTTCAATAATTCTTAAGAAGTAGTGCTTAGGACGCGAGCGTAACGGGAAAATCCTCGTAGCCAGGCAGCATCGGTTTTTCCGAAACGTCAGGATGTCCCGGAGAACTCTTCAAAGACCTGGGCGCCAGGCTTCTTCTTGTCCAGGCCTTTTTGGTGAGATTTGTGATTAAACGGCTGCTTGCGTTCCGGACTTCACCCAGGTAGCTCCCGTCGCAACCGTAAACCTCGTCACCCTCGGCGAAATAACCGACTTGACGACCGTCGTAAGAGAACAGGCAGTCGTCCAGGCGGTAGCCTACGTACTGACCGCGCCAATTCCAAAATGTGGTGAGATCTGCCACGTGAATCTCCTCTTAAAATTTCTAAGAAACAGAGTCCAGAAGATCTGACTTAGTTCAGAGGGTCTGAAGAGTGGGCAAAAGTGCTCAGACTCCCTAATTATAGCGCAAAGTCCAGTGTCAGGCTTCGCCTGACGCTACTGCGGTGAGATTGATTTAATCGGAAATATCTTAAGAGAATTATGGTCGCGCGCCCACTTATTTCTCGAACACCACGTTTTTCGGGAAGGGATTACCGCGGATTGAAAACCAGATTTTGCTTGTCGCTGTCCGTTGTGGCGGCTTTGTGGATGACTGCCTGCTCGCCCGAGAGTCACAGCCCTCCGCACCATGTTGCCGATTCCAATTCGCAGATACGCCGCGCTGTCTTCCGGTTTTCCGTCGTGCCCGGAGGTGTTTACTCGGACGAAGAACTTGGCAGGATACGGGGACTTGACCGGGTGGTTGCAGAACATTACGCCCCGATTGGTTTCCATGCGGTCGCTATGTCGTTGCCCCGTCAAACCAATATGTATGCGTCCTACCGGATACAAAACAAAATCTACTGGACTGCGCGTAAGCTCCGCATTCCACAGGGAGAACATGTATTGAGCGATGGTACAAACCTGGTGCGGACACGTTGCGGAAATCGCCTGTCCTCAGTACCTATGACTCCCACACAAGGCCGGGAAGAGCCGTCCGCTTCCGCTTTCGACGATCTGGAGGCGCCTTTGGACGCGGACGCGATTCATCCCACGTTGCTGAACGTGAATTACTCTCTCGAACCTGGGCCCATTCCTTTCAACGGCGACGTGTTTGCGAGCAATTTTTCGGGTAGTCCGCTCTTGATCCTGCCGACGAATTTCAATCTCCGCACGGGCGCTTCGTCCACGAACACCGGTAATATCGACACTTTCCCGAATGTGGCACTTTTGAGAACTTTCGGAGGGGGAGGGATCGGACCGGAGATTCCTCCGGCAGCGCTGGTCAGTATCCCCGAGCCAGAAGCGTGGGCTATCTTTCTAACCGGTATGCTTTTGCTCAGTAGTCTCCGGAAGAAACCAGCTTAAGACGGCGCAACTAAATTCCTACATATTACGGGTTATCTACCGTCTATTATGTAGGTGGGTCTTTTGATGATTCATCCAAGTGCGCGCACGGTCTTAGTGTGCGCGTGCATTGTCTCGACAGTTTCCGTTGTTTTAACGTTCGCTCAGCCGCAGCAACAGCCTGGGCAGGTTGCGCCGGGTCAGCTTCGGCCCCCCGCTCCATCCGCTTCTACGAATACTCCAGCCACACAAGATGCTGGACCACCGGCGAACCAGCTTCCGCTTGAGTTCGAATCTCACGGGATGGAGTATGAAGCGCTGACACGAAACGGGATAACCGTGATGTTTGCGCCGCTGCCGCCCCACATTAAAGATTTCAATGTAGTGCAAATCACTATCACAAACGGATCATTGATCTCGTGGACGGTGAAACCCGCCGATTTTTCTTTTGTTCGCCAGGACGGAACCGTTCTCCCGTCTGTGTCGGCCGACGATGTCGTCGAATCGCTTCTCGAAAAGGCCAGCCGGACCGACGTGGTGAAGCTGCAACTTCTATACGAAAGTACTATTTACGCGCTTTCCAATTACAGGCCGACCAACGGGTACGAGCAGCGGAGGGAAGCGGCTATGGGGCAGTTTATCAATCCACGCATTAAAGCGGCGGCCGCAGCTTCGGCGATTACATTCGTTCCGATGAAGCTGAAGCCGGGTGGAAGCACCGATGGGGCAATCTTTTTTGAAAATCATACCAGAGAGAAGGCGCTCGGTCCCGGCCGCTTGATCGCCCACACATGCGGGGAGACTTTCTCGTTTCAGGTCTACTCGGAACCCAAAATTCACCAGTGACAGAACCGCCGCAAATCCTGC
>JALYVD010000285.1 GCA_030853405.1 Acidobacteriota bacterium
AAGCGGCGCTTCAAATTGGAGAGATGGCCGAGTGGTTGAAGGCGCACGCTTGGAAAGCGTGTTTAGGGGAAACTCTAACGTGGGTTCGAATCCCACTCTCTCCGCCATGTCCTTCACCTTTAACGGAGTACTTGGGAAATAATCTCTTCCAGGAAACCCTGTCAACGGGTTTTCTAAAGGGATCGATGATCCTTCAACAAATACGATTTAAGAGTCGAGAAGCTAAACCCCGTCGAGACGCCGCCCAACCGTATCTAGAGCTGAACTCGTCAGACGAAAAGCCGTTCTGGAGAAGTTGCCGTCCAAGCTGAGCCGCACTATCTGGATTACTTCAGCGCTTCATTGATCTCGATATCACGCTTGAGTATCTCACTCAAGAGCTCCGAAAGTTCTACGCCCTTCTGCCCGGCTTTTTCAGAGAAATATTCCCAAACTTCGCGCTCGATTGATGCGGGTACGAAGACCTTGGCACCGGGAGGGATGTGGTGAAAGCCGCGAGCCCCTCTGGAGAAGTCGATCTCAGCCGGCATGTCATCTTGCATTGGCGTTTCGTTCATGAGCTCTCTTCATATTGACGCATTTCTGTACGTGTTGCTTTGCGAGCTGAAATAACCCGAATTTTTGTTATCGACGGCTCAGCCTCGAACCACAGGTAGGCTACCGACAATACCGAGCCGTTATCGGCACGACCGACAGAGAACCACCGCTCTTCATTTTCACTATGATCCAGGTCGGCGACTGTAAGCAGCAATGGATCTTTGAAGACTGTACGCGCATTGTCGAATGACACGCCGTGCTTACGTGCATTCGCGACAGCCTTGACATCGTCCCACTCGAACTCGAATTGTCGATCACGCAAGCCCTATTGTCGCCCAAGGTTAGCAACAGCCGCGGTCCGATTCTTTGGGCGATTTGGGTAATACGCGACGGCAGCGCCGGCAAATGCGGTAATCCCGGCAATGAAGAATCCATAACTTGCTACTTCCATTGAGCCTGCCAGAGTTCTAATCCCCGAATACGGTTGGCGTGGTTTACGCGGTCGGTCCGCACCAAAATCAACGCCTCGCAAAGACTGCGCTATATCTGGGCATTGCATCCTTTGAGAAGTGTTCGATATAGAATCGGGAAGCGAGCTAACCCTATGGATCCGGAGACGGCAGTACTGGCATGAGTGGCTGGGCGAAGGTTGGCCGAGCCGTGCCGGTTTGCGTGGTACTGCTGATATTGACCGTGGTTCAAGAGGGTTGCGGACGCGGCAACGCCCCTGAGAGTAATCTTCCCAGCGAAGCCCAATCGACGAAGGCCAGCCTGTTGACCGTGTCGCCCGATCAGCTTCCGCACCTGCACATCGTGCCGGCGAAAAGTGAGACTTGGCAGATAAACGCTCAGACCACCGGGACCGTAGATTGGGACGCGGATCACACCACCCAAGCGATCACGCAGGTTAGCGGCCCCATTACTCGGATTCTCGTTGACTATGGGTCCCATGTGAAAGCGGGAGATCCGCTTCTCTATGTGGCGAGTCCGGATATAACGAACGCGATCGCCACTTACAAAAAAGCGCAGGACCAGCAGCAGCTGGCCAGGAAGTCTCTCGATCGCGAGAAAGAACTGCTCGCTCACGGGGCCGCGGCACAAAAGGATCTAGAGAGTGCCGAAGCAGACTACAACGAGGCGGCTACGGACGTTCAGAACAGCTTGCAAGCGCTGAAGATCTTCGCCATCACCCCGCAAGAGCTGGATAACGCCGAGAAGCAAACAGTGCCCATTAGCCCGGAGCTCGCCCTGCGCGCTCCGATCGCCGGCACAGTAGTGCAGAAGTTGGTTATGCCCGGGCAGCTGATTCAGGCGGGGTCCACCACCTGCTTCGTGCTGAGCGATACGTCAACGGTCTGGGTGCAGGGCCACATTTTTGATCGCGATCTGCCTCTGCTGCGCATCGGGGATGCGGTGGAAGAAACGAACTCTTCGTTTGACCGGACTTTCCACGGTAGGGTCGCTTATATCGGAGCCATGGTGGATCCCGACACACGCACCACTCCCGTTCGCATTGTCACTCAAAATGCGGGAGGTCTTTTGAAGAAAGACATGTACCTGGAAGCGGTGATCCATACCAGGACGGATAAAAGCGTTCTCAGCGTGCCGGTCTCGGCGGTGCTGCATGACTCGGAAAATGAACCGTTCGTGTACGTGCAAGGGCAGTCGCGTCAGTTCGCACGGCGATCGGTTGTTGTGGGGTCGCAGCAGAACGGATACGTGGAGATACGCGGCGGACTGAAAGCAGGCGAGGAAGTGGTCTCGGAAGGTAGCGTGTTTCTACAGTTCGCCAGCAGCAATCAACAGGCCAGCCCGGAATGATTTCACGCCTGGTCTCGTTCGCTCTCTCGCAGCGCTTCCTGATTGTCATCGCTTCACTCGCTCTGATGATATGGGGCGGCATCGCCTTCGAAAGACTGCCGATCGACGCCTATCCCGACCTTTCGCCGCCGCACGTTGAAATCATCACCCAATGGCCCGGACATGCCGCGGAGGAGGTGGAGCGGCTGATCACAATTCCCATTGAGATCGAAATGAACGGAATTCCGCGGCTGGAATCGCTTCGTTCGATTTCGCTATACGGGCTCTCGTCGGTTCAGATGAATTTCGAGTACGGCGCCGACCCCTACTTCGCACGCGAGCAGGCCTTCGAACGTGTTGCCGGTGCTGCCGTCCCACAAGGCGTTTCCCCGAGTCTCTCTCCGCTGTACAGCCCGAGCGGGCTGATCTATCGCTACGTTCTGCAGAGTCCGGATCGAACCCCGCAGGAGTTGAAAACAATCGAGGATTGGCTGCTCGCACGCGCATACCGATCAATACCGGGCGTGGCCGACGATTCGGGCTTCGGCGGCACGACCATGCAGTACCAGGTTCTTCTCGATCCGAACAAGCTGCTCACTTATGGCGTTTCCGCCGCGCAGGTGCAGCAACAATTGAGCGCGAACAACGCGAACGCAGGTGGCGGCTTTTACGAACAAGGCGGTCAGATTTATTACATTCGCGGACTCGGATTGGTCAGAGACACAGAGGATATAGGGGATGTCGTGCTGACGACGCACAATGGCACTCCTGTCTACGTGCGCGACGTCGCGAAAGTGCAGATCGGTCACGCCGTGCGGCTTGGGCAATTCGGATACATGCGGCAGGAGGAAGCCGTGGAAGGCGTCATCCTGATGCGCGTGGGAGAGCAGGCGCAGGTAATCCTAAAGCGCGTCGAGGAGAAGACGGCCGACCTGAATCGCCACATATTGCCTCCGGACGTGAAAGTGGTTCCTTATTACGACCGTAGTTACCTGATCGAGGAGACGACCCGCACCGTGGAACGGAATCTAATGCGGGGAATGATTCTGGTGCTGGTGATCCTCGGATTGATGCTCTTCAGCGTGCGTACCGCGCTTATCGTCGCGGTGACGATCCCGTTCGCGTTACTGTTCGCCTTCATCTGCCTCGACCGCAGTCAAATTCCGGCGAATCTGCTGTCGATCGGGGCCATCGATTTCGGGATCATCGTTGACGGCGCCGTAGTGATGGTCGAGAACATTTTCCGCGAATTGGCGGCACGGCATGGCCAGAACTACAATCTGCTGGATGTCATCCGGGCGGCGGCGCACGATGTCGAAAGGCCCATCTTCTATGCCATTGCCGTGATTATCGCGGGATATCTCCCCATTTACGTGCTGACCGGTCCTTCAGGCCGGCTCTTCCGGCCAATGGCGGATACGATGTGTTTTGCGCTCGTCGGCTCCCTTCTTTGCTCACTGACATTGTTGCCGGTCCTCTGCGCCTATTTTTTGCGTAAGCACGTGCACGAACCCGAACTCCAACTCTATAATCGCGTCCGTGATTCGTACGGCCGGGCGCTTGCGATTTGCCTGCGTAATAGAGCGCTGACGGTGATCGTCTGCTTACTGATCTTTCTTGCCTCACTGCTGTTGATTCCGGGTATCGGCGCCGAGTTCATGCCACATCTGGACGAAGGAGCGCTGTGGGTGCGCGCCACCACGCCGTACACGATCTCTTTCGAGGAAGCATCGAAGCTCTCGCCCCAGATCCGCAAAATCTTGTTAAGTTTTCCCCAGGTGACGACGGTCGCAAATGAGCTAGGACGCCCCGACGATGGAACGGACCCGACCGGGTTTTTCAATAATGAATTCTATGTTGGGCTGCGGCCCTATGACGACCCGTCCTGGAATCACAACATTCGTACCAAACCGGAACTGATCAACGCGCTCCAGCGGAAGCTTTCCGCATTTCCTGGGATCATTTTCAACTATACGCAGCCCGCTGAAGATGCCGTGGACGAGGCCGAGACCGGATTAAAGAGCCTGCTGGCCGTCAAAATTTTTGGACCCGATTTGAAGACGCTAGAGCAAAAGGCAGAGCAGGCCAGAGATCTTCTCTCGCAGGTGCGCGGCATCACTCACGTCGTGATCGTGCGGGAACTGGGACAGCCCAGCCTCACCATCAGACCGGACCGTGCCAAGATAGCGCGCTATGGTCTGAACGTGAGCGACGTCAACACTCTGATCGAGACTGCTCTGGGAGGCACGGCGGCGACGCAAGTCATTCAGGGAGAGGAGCAGTTCGATCTTGTTGTGCGAATGCAGGAGCCGTTCCGGCGAAACGAAAACGCAATCAAAAACCTGCTAATTACTACGCCCGGGGGACAGCATCTCCCATTGAGTCAGTTCGCGGACATACATGTTGACAACGGCGCTTCGTTGATTTACCGGGAAGCTAACTCCAGATACATAGGGGTACAGTTCAGCGTTGACGGGCGCGACTTGGCCAGCGCGGTGGGAGAAGCGCGCAAGAGGGTGGCTCAAGGCGTCAAGCTGCCAATCGGCTATACGTTCGACTGGGGTGGAGAGTATCAGGACTATCTGTCGTCGATGTCTCAAATGAAGCTGATCCTGCCGCTTACAGTGCTCCTGATTCTGCTGATCTTGTTCGCTCTGTACGGCAATTTGAAATTTCCGCTCATCATTTTCTTCAGCGTGATGGTTACCCAACCGGTAGGAGGATTGATCGCGCTACGCATGACCGGGACGACCTTCAGCGTGTCGTCCATGCTGGGATTCGTGGCCCTTATGGGCTTGGCCGTGCAGACCAGCGTAATTCTCTACTCTTTTATCAACAAGCTCCGGCTGGAAGGACAGGACGCCATGACCGCAACACTCGAAGCCTCGGTGCTGCGCCTGCGCCCTATTGCGATGACGGCGTTGGTGGCTTGTCTCGGCCTGTTGCCGGCTGCCATGTCTACGGGAATCGGGAGCGACTCGCAGAGGCCTTTCGCGATCGTGATTGTCGGCGGGATGATCTCGCGACTCTTCCTGTCGATTTTCTTGGCCCCGGTGCTCTACATATTAGTGGCCCGAAAAGGCGACGTGTTGCAGGTCTGAGCTTTCACTTTTCCTGGCTGCGTTTTGCCTTACCGATCATCTGACGAAGTTGATCTGACGTGGCCTCACCTACTATCGAACCTGCAATCTTGCCCGTCTGATCGATCACGACGGTAGTAGGAATTACGGAAATTCCGAAATAGCCGCTTACCGCGCCATCCTCATCGGACAAGAGCGGAAATGTATAGCCTCGCGCCTCTGGAAAAGAGCCCGTCGTTGACGCCCGCTCATCAATCGCGAGCACTACGACATCTTTGTGCACATTTTTGCGGTGAAACTTCTCTAGCTCGGGCAGATTCCGTACGCACGTGCCGCACTGGGGAGCCCAAAACCGGAGCAGCACGGCGTGGCCGCGAAACTGCCGCAAGGTATATTGATGCGCCTTCGTGTCCTTCAATGTGAAGTCGTATGCCTCCTGAAGGTGATCCCTCAGATCGAGCAGAGTCAACCGCGTCGTGAGCGAAGGATCATTTTCCGGGGCGGCCATGCGATGTTGATGAATCTGCAACGCAACGAAAGAATACATCGACGCGCACCAGACATCTCCAGGGTCACCTACGCTAGAGGGCAGAGTACCAGTTGCCAACGGACGTAGCGAATCCAGAAGAAACCCGGTTATCGGCTCCAATGTGGCCGCACTCTCCTCGCTGGCAGCCAACGACAGCAACTCTGCCGCTGCGCCGACTCGCTCGCGGTCTAACGGCATGTGACGGAGCTCTTGAAGCGCCCGGCGTTCCATAGCTCGGCGCGCGCGACTTGAAGTCTCTCCCTGGCTCAGGTTTTCAAACAGGTCATCGAGCGACCGTTCAGGCCCCCTTTCTTCTGCTTGAACCGGAAGTAGTGAAGCCGATCCGTGCGGCGAGAGATCGCGCCCGGCAAGTGCAATTATCTCTGGTTTCGGCGCCGGTTTCGAGTCGGGCTTCAACCAGACGATTTGAAGAGGCTGTGTGCTGTTGAAGAGTGTAGCCCAAGTTACTGTGTTCAACAATTCCTCGTGCTCGGAACCAGTTGCAAATTCCGCGTATTTGTCCGGCGCCAACACATGCAAATACGCTAATGCCGGCAGCAAGACAGATTCGCGGACATCGCTGGTCCAGACATCGCGGCCGCCAATTCGATATCTCGCCGTGAGCGTCCCTGGAAAATTACGTGAGAATTCGCCGGATTGTGCCGATACGGCGACGCGGAAAATCGCGCGGAGTGCCAGAGATGGATTGATAATCACGACCTCTCGAACGGCTCTCAGTAGAAAAAGAGCTTGCTCCGGGTTAAGCGTGCTTGGGGCCGAATTCAGCATCTGGTTGAAAAAATCTACTCCCCGGCTAGGCTGCTGCTGAATCAGTTGCCCCAGTATAAGAATCGCGCCAGATAAGCCGGTCATCCCTTGTCGCCTGGACTGGTTGACGAGTGTGATTGCCTTCTTCGGACATCTCTGCTTCAGGTAATAATTGATAAGGGTGTTATTCACGGCCCGTCGATCGGGTATAAACGGTACACTTTCCAGCACCTCTGCCGGACTGATGCGCATACCGGCTTCGAGAACTTTAGTCGTAATCTGCGCTTCGATCGACTTCCCGGATTGGAGAAGCGTCAAGCAGTCCCGAATAAAGCCATCTGCCGCGGAGGGCTCGGTGGGTCGCAGGATCTCAGCGGCTGCGAGTAAGCTTTGGATTTTTAGGCCGGGTGGCTCCTGAAGAGCGCTCTGGCGGATTTGCCGTACAAGCTGCTCTGATGAGCCCGGAGATCCCAGGACCGCAGCATTGCAGCCGGAAGTAAATAGAGTAGCGAAAACCAGAAGAAGAAAAATCATTGAATGAATGGAAACACCGCTTGCGCGCGGCACGCCGCACGCAGCGCCAAACGTTACGGGGTTCGAACGAGATCCAGGGACTCGTTGCGAGCCATGACCGGGGGCGTGACGAAATTCGGTTAAGCGCGCGGGGGGTGGTAGGGAGGATCCCGGTCGATAACGGACGGTCTCCGCGGGGGATCGAAGACCTCGAGGAAGAACTCCATCTCTACGCGGAATAAGCGCACGCGAGACATGAGCACCACGTGTGCACAACAGCAGAAACAATCGTCCGAGACGCCGTTATCAGGACAGGGTAGATTTTGTGCCGATTGGGTCTTGTGAATGACCTGTTCCAGAATATCTACGCCGATCATGTCGATGGCGACACTGATTAGGAGAAGAGCGGAGGCGACCCGAAATGCCACTAGCCAGAATCTCATGTTCCCGGAAAGGGAACTCCTTTGCCCGTCCGATTATACGCGCCAAATCTTCAGGAGTGCGGCGGTAGTGGTCCTCTTACCGGATTACCTCGCGTCCAACCGCAAAATTTAGTTGATTCGCGGCGGAAAGATAGGCGCCCACAAGATTCAGATAGCTCAGCTCGGTGTCGCGGTATTCCTTTTGCGCATCCAGGAAGTCAAGCAATGATGCGCCTCCATGCAGATACGCGAACGACACGGCAGATCGAATGTTTTGCGCTTCGTCCAGGTACTCGGCCTTATAGGGATGCAGCAGTTTGAGCGCACTCTCTAGAGTTGCGTAGGCCGAATCCACGTCGTGCAGCGCGGTCAACCTTGCGGCGTCGCGGAGCTTTTCATTCCGTCCAATGTCGAGCAAGGTCTCCAACTTGTTACCCTGATTCCGGTCGAAGATGCGCAACGGGAAACTGACGCTGGCGCCCAAGTACGTATTCAGTGGGGGCAGTTGGTGAGACGCATCCACGATGAAAGTCGGATCTGCGGAACCATTCGCAATTGCAAGTTGGTGATCGATTCTGGCTTTATCGAGAGACCGCTCAGCCTCCTGGAGATCTGGCCGGCTATTGATCGCGAGCGTGCGAAGTGCAGCTGGCGTAGTAATCGAATCGTCAAAATCGAAAGGCTCCGAAACGTCGAATTGATCCAGCGGAACCGGGTCTCGCAAAAGCGTTAGAAGGTCGATTTTCGCGGTGCGCAGATTAACTCCCGCCGTCTCCAGGTCCGACGCAAACTGGGCCCGCTGCAGCTTCACGCGCTGGAAGTCCACCTGCGAGATGTCGCCGGCCTTGAACCGAGCCTGGCTAATCGAGATTTCCTTGTCGTAGTAATCGAGATTCTCTTGCGCTACGCCCCGTACGGCCTTGGCCTGCATCACGCGGACGAAGGCATCGCGCAAATTGAACATCAAGGTTCGTTCTAGATCCAATTGCGCCGACATAGAAATCGCAGTCGCTTTTTGTGCACTCGTCAGCCGCAGTTCACGCTTGTGTTCACGCTCGTGGAGGTAGTCGATACTCCAAGATAGATACGATTGTGAAAATGGCCGGTAGGGGTTGCCATTAAATGGCGTCAACTGGTCCCAGCCAAAGTTTATGTTGGGATTGGGCTTGAGATGGGCCGTGATCTCCTCCGCGCGCGACTCGTCAATCGTCACTTGTCCCGCTAATAGCGTTGGATTATTAGCCCGGAATCGGTCTTTGGTCTGGCTCCAGGTCAGTACCTGCTGTCCAAAGATGACAGGCGTCAGACAGGTCAATAGCAAGAGTAAGCACGGGAATTTAGGAGGCAAATCTCATCATAAGGCGGCAGTATCTAGCGGGTTGGGCACACAAGCCCATGAGAAGCGAAAAGAATTCGGCATCTCCGAACTATTCACGTTTCCGTTGCTTTAGGATTTCGTTCTCGACTAGCTCGGAGGTCACCGGAACGCGTATGTTGAAGAGCAAGGGATGAGCACGATCAAATCCTACGATGAAATCGTCGATTTGTTGGCAGTCAGGATAACGGTTCACTCTCCCGAGACTACTTCAAAGCTTCACTAATCTCAATATTGCGCCTGAGCACGTCAGTTGGTGGAGCGGCGGGCTCTGATGGTTGCCGCCCGATATTCGCGTGGATAGGCGTCGCGGTGGATAGTGTAAACGAGTACGGGCAGGAGGTCCTCGTTTTCGTCACCGCGAGCGAAAGCGATTCGATAACCGTGTCAATTTGTCGTCCAGCGATGCTGGCTGCTGCTGTGGCAGCGGAGGTTTTGCACCGTGCTTGATTTTCGGCAGTTCCGACGCTTGCAAGGCCTTGATGGAGAGTGCGATGCGTTTCGCCTTGGGGTCCGCAGACAGCACCTGGACACGAACAATCTGCCCGACCTTCACGACTTCATAGGGGTCTTTGATAAACCGCGTTGAGAGTTCGCTCACGTGAACCAAGCCGTCCTGGTGAACGCCGATATCAACAAACGCTCCGAAATTAGTAACGTTAGTCACGGCTCCTTCGAGCACCATGCCGGGCGTCAGATCCGAAATCTCTTTAACGCCCGACTTGAATTGCGGTGCGACGAACTGATCGCGCGGATCGCGGCCGGGCTTGCGCAACTCTTCCTGAATGTCGCGCAGTGTGAATAGCCCAGCTTTCTCAGTCTGAAAATTTTCGATCTTCACCGAATCGACCAGCGCGGGCCTCGCGACTAGTTCGTTGATCGTGACCTTCAGTGAACCGGCGATCTTCTCGACAATCGCATAGGACTCCGGATGAACCGCCGTCATGTCGAGTGGATTATCGCCGTTTCGAATGCGCAGGAACCCGGCCGCTTGCTCAAACGTCTTCGGACCAAAGCCGGAGACCGCCATCAACTGCACTCGCGAGCGGAAGTGGCCGTTTTCGTTACGGAACTCGACAATCTTATGTGCAGTACGTTCGTTGATTCCAGCAACGTGGCGGAGCAGCGCGAAGGACGCTGTATTCAAGTCCACGCCCACACGGTTTACACACGTCTCGACTGTACTTTCAAGAGCCTGATTCAGTTTGCGCTGATCGACGTCATGCTGATACTGGCCGACGCCGATGGATTTTGGATCGATCTTCACCAGTTCCGCCAGTGGGTCTTGTAAACGCCGCGCGATTGAGATGGCGCCCCGCACAGTCAGATCTAAATCCGGGAATTCCTGCCGTGCAATTTCCGAAGCCGAGTAGATGGAAGCACCCGATTCATTCACAACGACGCTGAAGATACCGGACAACTTTGACTCGTGCAGAAAATCCTGAACAAACGCGGAACTCTCGCGCGAACCAGTGCCGTTGCCAATCGAGATGGCCCGCACGTTGTATTTTCCGATGAACCCGAGCAACGTTTTCGCCGCCCCCGCAGTGTCATTCTTCGGTTCGAGCGGATAGATAACGCCGTGGTCGAGGAACTTGCCCGTTTCATCCACGACGGCAATCTTGCATCCGGTTCGCAGACCGGGATCCAGGCCCAGTACGCCGATCAATCCGGCGGGAGGCGAGAGCAGCAAGTTTTGCAAATTCTCGCGGAAGACGCGAATCGCCTCGGTGTCGGAGCGCTCCTTCAATTCAAGCCGCACTTCAGTCTGTATCGAGAGATTGAGCAGCCGTTTCCAGGCGTCTTCGAGCGCGAGCTCCAGTTGAGGAACCCAATCGCCGGGCCGCCGGACGACTTTGCTTTTCAGATAAGAAAGCGGCTTGCTCGAATCAAGTTCAATCTGAAAATAAAGAACGTTTTCTTCCGAACCCCGGCGAATGGCAAGCATCCGGTGAGAAGGAATCTTCGCCGCTGGTTCACTGTACTCGTAGTACATCTTGAACTTACCTTCCGCGTCCTTCGCATCCTCTACCTTGCGGCTGACGACGACACCTTCCGACATCATCAGTTGACGGAGATGGCTGCGGTATTCGGCGGTTTCACGGATTTGCTCCGCGAGGATGTGGCGTGCTCCTTCCAGCGCTTCAGCGGCGGAAGCAACGCCCTTCTCCGCGTTGACGAAAGTTTCGGCAAAGGCCGAGAGCGGAACGCCCGTCGACTGCTGATTCGCTAAATAAAACGCCAGCGGTTCGAGCCCTTTCTCCCGGGCGATGGTCGCCTTGGTGCGGCGCTTGGGCTTAAAAGGCAGATAGAGATCTTCGAGAACACTCTTGTCCAGAGCTAGTTCTATCTTGCTCTTCAGTTCCGGCGTGAGCTTGCCTTGTTCCTCAATGCTGTTGAGGATCGTCGCGCGACGCTCTTCGAGTTCACGGAAATAGGCGGCCTTCTCTTCAATCGCTCCGATGGCGACCTCATCCAGATTGCCGGTGGCTTCCTTGCGGTAGCGCGCGATGAACGGAACGGTTCCGCCTCCATCAAGAAGTGCAAGAGTAGCCAGCAGGCTTTGAATGGAAACGTTGAGTTGCTTCGCGATATGAATGAGAATCGCGGTGGGAAGTTGCTTCTGCTCTGACATCGAGTGTGAACCTCCATGATAAGAAACACTCCCCCAAGAGCACGTTCTGTCATGATGGAATCGCCGTGTGGCTGCTTCTGGTTGCGCTTACCGCTTTTTCTTTGTGGCTCTTTTGGCGCAGGTTCGATGGAGTACTCCGTCGCATTATCCACGCCCGGCGCGATGCCGATTTTCCGTTAGACTCCATCGCCCCTCGCCTGTGGCATTTCTTTTCTGAAGTGCTGTGCCAGTCGAAGGTCATTCGCGAAAGACCGTTGCCGGGTCTGGCGCACGCATTTGTCTTTTGGGCCTTCTGCGCCTTTGCACTCGTCACGCTAAATCATTTCGCCGAAGGCTTCGGTCTTGGGTTCCTCAACTATCATCGCGGTTTAGGCGCGTTCTATTTCTGGTTCGCCTTCGTGTTTGCGGCGATGTGCGCGGTCTCGATTGTGGGGCTCGCATTCCGGCGTTTTGTAATCCGGCCGGTGTGGCTGGGTCCGCTGTCTTATGAATCGGGCGTGATTGCAGGACTCATTTTTCTCCTGATGATCACGTACATGCCGCAGTGGTGGATTCCCCGGCACTCAATCGCCGGAACAACGTTATGGTGGCTCCACATCCTCACGATTTTGGCGTTTCTTCCGCTGATCCCGCACACGAAGCATTTGCATCTGGTGCTCAGTCCGCTGACGATTTTTCTGAAGCGCCGCGTATTCAGTCAAATTCCACCGCTCGCCGGGGATGAAGACTTCGGCGTAGTTTCGGGCACAGACATCACGCAAATTACGGCTTTGCAGGCCTACTCTTGCGTCGAGTGCGGGCGTTGCACAGAGCATTGTCCGGCCAACAACACGGGCAAAGAACTTAATCCAAAATTGATCGCTCTGGGAATGCGCTCTTATCTGAATGAGTTTGGGAATCAGAACGAAACTCCGATTCTGAGCGCCACGGTTTCACAAACGGCGATCTTCCAATGCACGACTTGTGGAGCTTGTGAATATCAATGTCCGGTCGGCATCCAGCACCTGCCGATGATCATCGGATTGCGGCGCGGCGCGGTGAATACGGGCGCATGGGAAAACGATTATGGTACCAAGCTGTTCCTCAACCTGGAGCGCAACGGGAATGCCATGGGTTTCTCGCAAACTGAGCGCGACAAGTTCGTTGCGAAGCAGGAGTTTCCGATTTTCGATGGCACACAGGAGTACTGCCTGTGGCTGGGCTGTATGGGTTCCTACGATCCTCGCGGGCGCGAGATCGTCGCCGCGTTTGCGACCGTGATGAAGCATTTGGGCTCGTCATTCGGCGTCTTGAAGAAGGAACGTTGCACGGGCGACCCGGTACGAAGATTGGGCAATGACTTAGCCTTTGGGCAATTGGCGGAGAGCAATCTTCAAACGATGACGCAAGCGAACGTAAAGAAGATTGTTTCCATCTGCCCGCATTGCGTTCGTACGATTCAGGAAGACTGGCGAGAGTTCGGCGCAAGCTTTCAAATAGAGCATCACAGTGAGTTTCTGGCGCGCCATGCCGAACAGATTCCGCAGAGCCGCGAGTTACAGAATGTCGTCTTCCACGACCCTTGTTATCTGGGTCGCTATCGAAATGTTTACGACCAGCCGAGGCAGGTGATTGCGCGCGCCGGAAATGTAGTCGATCCGCCGCGTTCCCGTGAAAGATCGTTCTGCTGTGGGGCCGGTGGAGGTCTGGTGTTCCTGGGTGAAGAGAGCGGAGATCGCGTAAGCCATGCTCGCGCGAAAGAGCTGGTCGCGACCGGCGCGGAAACGATTGGGGTCGCGTGTCCGTTCTGTAATACCATGTTTCGCGACGCGCTGGGGGAGACGGAGAAATCGCCTCAGCTACTCGACATTGCGCAGATTGCCGCCCGGCAGTTCGAGGCGGCGAAGCGGTAGTTGCGTTGTGGGAACTCCGCGAGAGGAAAGCGAAGACAATCCTGAGGTCGAAGCGGCCCACTCAGCGAAATCGAACGCTGGATCGCCTTGTAACGTTCATTAACCAAAATTGTGGCATTTGAAACGAAAGTCCTATTGACGGCGCTCACTTTTGTCGTTTATTCTTAGGTCCTTTGGGCTATTGCCCAGAACTGTTCGTACTGGTGCCTCAGACGCCCAGCATGGAACGAAGAACGCCGACTCGTCGGTTCAAATCTGGCAATCATACTTTCGCTGCTTCGCCAGCCGCACCAATCCTCATCGGCGACCGCTTCTCCACGTTCGGCTCACCCTGATGTGGCCCATGTGCTTGCCATTATTAATCGGAAGTACACAGATCCGTTGTTCTCGCTAGAGGCCCTTAGCAGTACAGTGGGCATTTCACAACGGCAGATCGCACGCTTGCTCAAATCGCATACCGGCAACACGTTCACCGAATACATCCGGTGCGTGCGGCTCGAAAAGGCGCAGCAAATGCTGGTTATATCAGAGGCAGGGATAAGAACGATCTGCACGGAAATCGGGTACAGCCAAACAGGTTGGTTCGCGCGGCATTTCCGTACCCTCACCGGACTTACACCCTCTGGCGCACGTCGATTGCGTTAATTGGACTTCTCACAATGGCAGCCTTGGTCAAATCACAGGCTCCCGAGCAGATCGGACGCGAGATGGCCATTCCGTATCACCTGCAGGATGGCGAAGAGTTCGACGCTTCTATTCCCGATCTGATCCAGTACGGCAAGAAGCTGTTTGAGGCGCGCTTCACAATCCAGGAAGGCGCTGGCAGGCCGCTGACAAAGGGCACTCGCGCTCCACCTCGGACTCAAGCAGTCCGCTGCTATTTCCGCGTCCTAATAATCGCATTTCCGGACCGGAATCCAACTCTTGCGCCGGTTGTCACAACCAACCGATCTCGGGTGGAGCCGGTGATTTGTCGGCGAATGTGTTCGTCGCCGGGCAGCGGTTCCGATTTTGCCACTTTCAACGCCAACGACGTGATCCCAACGCGCGGCGGAACCGACGAGCGGGGCAACACCGTCACGCTGCAATCCATTGCCGATAGCCGTTCCACCGTGGACATGTTCGGGGCAGGTTACTACGAAATGCTGGCACGCCAAATCAGCGCCGATCTGCAACGCGTTCGTGACGCGATCCCAAACGGCGGCCAGGCTGCATTGCACTCAAAAAGCATTTCTTTCGGTATTCTCGCGCGAAACATAGATGGCACTTGGAACACTTCCGCAGTCGAAGGCTTGCCTCCACAGTCTCTTGCATCCGCGGACGCGCAACACCCGCCAAACTTGCTGATTCTTCCTTTTCATCAAGGAGCCGGCACTGTTTCGCTTCGTGTGTTTACAAACGACGCCTTCAATCAGCATCACGGGATGCAATCCACCATTTTGGCGAAGCGCTGCAAACACAAGAAGCGTTTTTCGCCCTGAGCTCCTATCAACAAGGCTCCATCATCGAGCTTTTGAAGACGCTGAAGATCACAAGAATCGATGAACACTGAGTAGGTTAGCCTCCCGGTTTATCTAGCAAGGGAAACCAAATCGCATGTTCAGAATATTTCGTATGGGTGTTGCCCTAATTACCGCTCTATGTTGTCGGATTCGAAACCGGCAAATTATCGAGCTGTTGCAAGCGGGCTGTCGGGCTCGCCGGTCGTTTCTGTGCGGAGCCTCAGCACAAGCGAGCAAATCGTCTCGATCGGCTGCGTGCTGAAGGCGACCGCGTGAATAATACGGACTTGAAGATCGGGCCGAATCAAACGGTTCTGCTGCAGCCGTGCCATAACGATGGCGCTTGTCTTCCGCGCCAGTTTGCCCGCGCCGCTACTGACGCTTAATCTCGCTCCGGACGCCCATCATTTGTTTCCGGCATCATGGATCTCACGATCGATCCCACGGCAGCCAAGCTAAAAATGCAGGGAGACGCGCAAGCTTTATGTCATCCGGAGCGCTGCTGACCTCTTGGTCCGAGCGATGCACTCCTAAAGATGGTTGTCTTCTCCGATTTTAAATGTCCTTATTGCCAGAGATTTGCAGATATTCTTCGTAAATTGACCCCCGACGAACGCAACGAATTACAAATCATTCACAGGCAGGGTCCCGCTGAATATACACGCCCGGGCAAGAGACGCAGCAGCACCTGGAGTGTGCGTCGGCTTGCATGACCAGGGAGCCTTCTGGAAGCTACACGATTTTCTCTTCTCCGAACAGGAACAGTTCGCGAAAGAGACGCTCAGAAGCAAGGCATTGGAGTTTCTTACGCGGCAAAAGGTTGACGGTTGACGTGAATGCCGTCTCGGCGTGTCTGGCCAATAGAACCTATCAGACCTCGCTCGATCGGGACGAGCGGCTCGCTATCGACCTTGGAATTAACGGAATGCCGACCACCTCCCTCGACGGTCGGCAGATTGCAGTTCGTCCCGTCGAAGATCTCCGCTCTGCTATGCAATCTGAGCTCAAAGCTACTCGGTTTGGGGGAAGTCTGCAACAGTAGAACAGCTCAATTGATGAGAGCGACGTTCTTGATTTTTATGCACGTGGAGGGCTCCCCAACCCCATGCCGATGACCGCCTCCTTAAGTTCTATATGGACGACCGGACAAAGCGCGACCTGCTCGCCTTCCTCAATTCGCTAAATGGAGAAGGGTGGCAGAACACTAAGCCGCAGGCCGTTTTCCCGCGGTAAGAAGAGGCGATTCCAGATCCGCCGTGAGGATTCGTCGTGGGAGTACTACATCCCAGAGGGGTATGGAATGAACAGTGCAGTTCGGCGAGAATCGAGAAGCTCCTATCAATTGGGGCTCTAATGTCCGAACTTCTAACCAAGGGCTGCGTCCATGTGGCGCAGCCCTATTTTTTATCCAGCGCGTAGAAGCAAGCAAAAAGCGAGCGCGCCTGAGGCGAGTGCGACGTTGATGGATAGGACCACCAAGAGGGTTCGCCGGAGCTTGCGCTCACGCGGGGAAACAACGGGTTCGGGTTCTGGTGCAGCGATGGGAGTAAGGTCTGGCGAACGCCTGACGAGTTTGGGCATTGTGGCTCCTGGTCTTTAATCGTCAGGAGGGCGCGGGAACTTTATGGAGATGCTGAAAAACGGCAAGATGCTTGCTGCCGCGCGTTTCCAGATCGCCATTACGCGACGGCGGCGGTTTTCTTTCGGGGCGCTTTCTTCTTTACCGGTGTGCGGGCCAGGCTTTTCTGCAATGCTTGCATCAAATCCAGGACCGGAGCGGTCTTGGGCTGCCGGATCGGAGTCACTTTCTGACCCTTGCGCTTCTTTTCGATCAAGTGCTCCACGTTCTTCTTGTACTCGTCTGAGTAGACCTCGGGCTTAAACGGACTGGCGAGCGTTTCGATCAGCTTCTTCGCCATCTCCAGCTCTTTGCTGTCGAATTTGGCGGGTTTCGCCACGTCCACTTCGTTGCCCTTATTCAATTCGTCAACAAAGTACATCGTGTGGAGGACAATGCCGTGTTCCGTGGGACGAAGCACGACGATGTGCTCACGGCCGTGCATCGAAACCTTCGCGATCGCGTCGTATTTCGTCTGCTTCATGCCTTCGAGCAGCAGCGAATAAGGCCGGCTTACCGCCTCTTCCGGAGCGACATAATAGGAGGTCTCGAGAAAAATGGGGTCGATCTCTTCCATCCGCACGAATTGAAGAATTTCCATGACCGTAGCGGTCGGGGGTGCTATTTTTTCCAGCTCTTCAGGATCGACCACGATGTAACGGTTCTTCTCGTACTCGTACCCTTTCACGATTTCAGAGCGCTCCAGAGGCTTGTCTTCGGCGGCGCAGAACATCACCTCGCGCACGCGGGAAAGGTCCTTCTTATGGAGAGGGTGGAAGTGAACGGTGCCGGGACGAGCGGCGGAAAACAGACGAATGGGGAACGAGACTAATCCGAAGCTTAAATAACCCTTCCAGACGGTTGCAGGCATACGCATCTTTTGCGGGCAACTCAAGTGCCATCCTGGAGAGACGCGATTGGGCGGGTGGCAACTGATGAACGTTACAGAAGAAACAGCCAGGATTCTTGCGGAGCTTGGCGTAAGACGCGAACAGTTCGAGGGTGGCGGGCTTGAGACGCGGACTCCGATTACCGGCGAGGTGATTGGCCGTTTGCCTCTGACGAGTAATGAGGAGACGCGTCAACTGATTGCTCGCGCTCATGAAGCGTTTTTGCAGTGGAGAACAATTCCCGCCCCGCGGCGAGGGGAGTTGGTCCGGCTGCTGGGTGAGGAACTCCGGGGGGCTAAGGCTCTACTCGGCAGGTTGGTCACGATCGAAGCGGGCAAGATCGTTTCGGAAGGCTTGGGTGAAGTGCAGGAGATGATCGACATCTGCACCTACGCGGCCGGGTTGTCGCGTCAACTCTGCGGACTGACGATCGCTACTGAACGCCCGCAC
>JALYVD010000319.1 GCA_030853405.1 Acidobacteriota bacterium
ATCCGGCTGCCGTGGCCAGTTGCGCTTTCTCCCTGCATTCGTTCCATACCGACCGAAGAACATCCCGGCTATACGTCAAATGGTGCTTGTCCGGAGTGAAAACCTCCAGCGTAATCGTGCCGTCATAACCGCACGCTTGCAGCGCTTCGAGCGAGCGGCGCAGATCCACCGTGCCCGTTCCTAAAGGCAGATGCAGATCGGCGTTGCCTCCCTTGTTGTCATGAAGATGAACGTGCCTCAAGCGGCACCCATACGAGCGCAGAATTTCTTCGGTAGTGTTCTGGGGAACCTGCAGATTGGCATGGCCGATGTCGAGATGTAAGCCAAGTTCTGGCATCGGGTCCAACAACTCACCAAGCTGAGGCGCGGAGTTGTAATCGCCCGGCAGGTTCTCGATCATCAACCCGACGCCTGTCTTCCGAACGTCTGGCAGGAGTTCGCCGAGCGATTGCAAATTCCCGTCGATATAGAAGCTGCGTGGATACCAGGGCGTATTGCGGTCCGGGTGAATATTCATCCACTTCGCGCCCACCTCCGCAAACTTGTACAGACAGCGGCGCAACTCGGCAACCGATCCCGCCCGAATCTCCGGGATAGAACTCGCCATCGGCAGATACCACGCCGTGTGTCCCACGACGCCCATGTGATTTCGGTCGAGCGCCGCCCGAATGGCGGGGATATCGACGCCCCAGGACGGCGCTCCCGGAGGCTCCAATGTGAGGTCGAGAAATTCCATTCCAGCATCTACCATCCATTCAATCTCCTCCACAACATTGCGTTCTGGATGGTTCATCGTGCCGATCAACATACCTGTTTCTCTTTCCTTTACAGACGGTGCCCATCGTCGAGAGTGGGCGTAAACCACGGGCGTCCGTCCGAGTTTCGCGCGGTCCTGCCATTCAACATGTGCCGGATCGGCAGGTTCACTCAAGCCCAGTTGTTGCCACAACCAGGGAAGGAATTGTCTGCAAGTCTCGGGAGAAATCCAACGAAACGCCGTCATCAGGGCGGCAAGCAGCGGCGTATCCTCACCCGTACGCGTCAGCAAGTGTTCCCAATCCAATTCGGCTCCGATGCTGTAGAGCATGCTCATCGCATCGGGCCAATCGCAGCGGTCCCGTTGCATTACATAAAGCTTGCTCCATAACGTTTCTTCTGGCCGTAGCAGCCGGAAGGAGACATCGCCCACGGCTACGACTGGACCGTTTAGCCACTCAGAGTCAACTTGGGCGCGCTGATTCGCCATCGCCCACATCACATCCATGATCGCGTCGTCCTGGCAGCTTCGATAAATCCACTTCCGGTCGTACGCCAGCGTGTCGTAGTAGTCCGTCCAACCGGTGTCCCAAAGCAGTTCAATCATGGGCTCGCGCTGTCCGTGTTCTATATACAAATCGAGATCCTTGGTATCTCGAAGCTGGCCCGCATAAGCTTTGGCCGCCAGCCCGCCTCCGACCGCAAAGGGGATGCCGCGCCGGGTTGCTTCCGACATCACGCGCTCATAGAGAGCCCAGCGCTCTGGAGGAAGATAGTCACGCCAGGAACCGAAGCGCTCGACCACCTCATCGATTCTTCCTTTGATTCTCATGTCTGTCCCCGAGGGCCTGCGGCCTACGAAATTTCCTGGGCTTCGTGGCGTGGACACTCGTGTCTGCCGTCTCGACATTCGTGTCGAGATGTTTTTCGACCCTGCGCAAGCCACGACTATGGGATGAGTAAGGAACGGAATCGAAATACTGGTACTTATCTCAGCGCGGCGAGCGACGGCCAGCGGAGTGGTATTCCTGAATAGGATGTCCACTTACGACTTACGCTCGCTCTTTCCCTACAACGGCCACGAATTCTCCAGTGCCATTGGCGATTGGATTTGCCGTCTGGCCGAGGTCTCCGATTCCCGTCCCGATGCCGACCGGCTCTCGTGGTATCTGGTTTTCGAGCCCGTTCGCAATGCCCATGCAACCACCAGGAAGCTGGAGATTGTGACCCCCGCGGAACAATCCATCACGCACGGCCTAGGAACCCATGTAAAAGCCCGGATTGAAAACTGGCTGGCTTCGGGCGAACAAGACGGGCGCGAAGAGTGGTTGGACTTACAAACTACTTAGCCTGTGCCAAGCGCAGCGCATCTTCCAATTCGTAGATGCGATCTTCCACGGCTTTGACCGGCTTGCCAGCGGCCTGCGTATCGGTTAACTTCTTCTTCTGGCGCTCAATCTGCTTCTGAAGAGAGATAACGGCCGGCGAAGGCGCGGCGGGCGGCGGTTGAGGTTTTAAAGCGGACTGCTTGCCCGGTTTGGCGGCGCGGCTCTTTTTTGCTTTCGACGGAATAGTGACCTTCTCGCCGAAATCTTCGAGCAACTCACGTTGGAGTTGGAAAAGCTCGTTCGCAAGTTCGTTGAACCGGGCGATCAGTTCCTTCTTTGCCTGATTGCGGAGCTTCAAATAGTCGTTCTTAGCCTGGCGGTACTGGTCGAGTGCTGTGGGCATCTTAATGGCTGGCGGCCAGCATTGCATGAACCTGCGGAACGGTTGCCGCGTTCGAATGCAGCGCAAGCTGACATCCTAGAATAACCAGCATCGTCAATAAAGCAAATCGTAAGGGCCGTTGCGGAATGCGTCCGGCAAGAAAAGAGCCTGCGAAAGCGCCGCACAATCCCCCGATTACAAGTTTCAGCAGCAGCGCACCATCGTAATTGCCTGCGCTGAGCTGAATCATGCTGCCCACGAACGAAACACCCAGCCCGAAGCTCAGGTCCGTGCCCACCACTTCAGCCGTAGAAAGAGGCGTCAGGCTTAAGAGCAGCAGCGATCCAAGCGCGCCCGCACCGGCTGAGGAGAATCCTACTTCCGCGCCGATCGGCAAAGCGAACCAGGGAAGAAAACGTGAACGGTTGTGCGTCGCCGGGCGTGGATTGGGCCGGAATTGCCGGTAAAGATGAAACAGCGCCGTTGCCACGATTAAACATCCCAGGGTGGCATATAACGCGCCTTCATATGGACTGTTCTTCAATCTGTTCAACAGAAATCCGCCGGCGATGACACCAGGCAGACCTCCCGCCAATAGCAGAGCGAGCACGCGGAAGTTGATCTGCCGCCGGACTGCGTAAACGGGCAACGATGCGATCTTCACGATCCAACCGAAGGTAAGCGCCGTCCCGACGGCAGTAGCAGGCGAGACACGCAGAAGCAGAATGAGCAGCGGAGTCGTCATGCTGCCCGCACCGACACCGGTCAGAGCTATGGCAAGGGCAATGATAAATCCGAGTAGGATTTCCATAGGGCTCCCGGTTAATGGGCTTCAGCGATGTGAATGCCGCATTCCAGCTTTCGCCCGGCCCAGCGGCCCGAACGCGCGTTTCCAGGGTCGGCGGGAAGAGCGGTGCAAGGCTGGCAACCGATGCTGGTGTATCCGGCGTCATAGAGCGGCAGCAGCGGAATGTTGCTTTCGCGGGCGAACGCCCAAACGTCTTTGTCGGTCCAGGAAGCTAGCGGGCTGATCTTCTGCAACTGCTTTCCAGAAGGCAGCGGAAATTCATCGATCACCTGTAAGTTGGCGCGAGTAGGCGATTGCACGCGCCGCAGGCCGGTGAACCAGATCTCGTACTTCTCAAGAGCGCCGAACAGCGGTCCGACCTTCCGCAGCTTGCAGCACTGGTCGGGTTGCGATTGATAGAGCAGTCCGAACTTCGCTTCCTGTTGGGGAACCGTCTCTAGCGGCATGACGTTCACCAGATTTAAGCCATACTGCGCAGTCATTTGATCGCGATAAGCGTACACCTCGGCGAAGTGATACCCGGTCTCAAGGAACAGAACCGGAACTTCCGGCAATCGTTCCCGGACGAGTTGAAGGACTACCATGTCCTCGGCTTGAAAGCTGCAGGTTACACAGGCTATCCCCGGACCGGCTAACGCTTTCGCGATTCCTCCACGGGCTTCCGTTAAGTTGGCTTCAAATTGGCTCATCTAAATACCTCCGCTATCGCTCCAGCCAGGAGCCGGTAGCAGAATCTGCGTTCTTTCAAGCAGCCGCTCAATAACATGAAGCGCTTCCGTGTTTGAATCGGGCAAGCTCGCTTCCGCGCCGCTGTCGATTGCTCCCGCGGCAGTCGCAACCGAAAATACCTGCTCTGCCGAACCCGTCAAAAGCACGATGGCGCCAAGACGAACCAGCGTGTTCGAAATCTCTTCCGACTCTGAATCGAACCCAAAGACAGTGCAGCCACGTTCAAATAGAACCCGCTCCAAGCGCCAGGCAAGTTCGGCTCTGCCCCCAAGGTGAATGACCGCCCCGATATGCCCCTGGCGCGACAACCGTTCGCCGAATGTAACGGGCGCAGCGTCCGTTTTCCCCTGTGCTCCGGTTCCGGGAGTTGCCACCCGTCCGGAGATCATCCCTGCGGCAACCGTGGCATTCGTTGCCGGGTCGATAAGAATGAAGCTGCCTGTAGTCCGGTTTCGCTGGTAGGGGTCGAACGAAATGGGACGCGCCGTTTCGATGCGTACCAGCCCGATCGCATTCATTTCAAGAGTGGGAGATTGCTCCCGGTCCAGAGTATTGATGTTCAGCCGGTACTCAATGGATTTCAGGTCCGCGTATTGCAGAGATGTCGTATGCTTCAGCCGGTAGCGCTTGTTCAATTCCGCCGGGGCCTCATTCAGCCAGACCACCGTGGCTTCGACAGCCGTTGCCGTCTCCGGAAGACTGTCGGCCGAGACGATCATGTCGCCGCGAGTGATGTCTATCTCACTCGCCAGAGTAATGGTGACAGCCTCCCCGGCGTGCGCATCGTCCAGGTCGCCGTCGAAAGTCGAAATGCTGGAAACGCGCGACTTCCGTCCTGAGGGCAGAATCGTGATCGCGTCACCCGGTCGGACATGGCCGGATGCGATGGTTCCAGCATAGCCGCGAAACTCATGGTTCGGACGCACGACGCGCTGTACCGGAAAACGGAACGCCGCCTGTTCGACGCGCTTCCCGACTGGCACAGTCTCGAGATAATCGAGCAGACTGGGCCCTTGAAACCAAGGCATGTTCGTGCCCGGCTTGACTACGTTGTCGCCGGCTAGCGCGCTGATGGGCACGAAATACGGCTCAATGGATTGAAAACGGGCCAGAAAACGCCGGAAATCCGTCTCGATGTGATCGAAGATTTTCTGGTCGTAATCGACCAGGTCCATCTTATTAATCGCTACGACCAGATGCGGCAGTCCCAGTAACGAAGAAATATAAGCGTGCCGGCGAGATTGCGGCAGCAGGCCCTTGCGCGCATCCACCAGAACGATAGCCAATTCGGCGGTCGATGCCCCGGTGACCATGTTGCGCGTATACTGCTCGTGACCGGGCGTATCCGCGATGATGAACTTGCGTTTCGGCGTCGCAAAGTAGCGATAAGCGACGTCGATGGTAATGCCCTGCTCACGTTCCGCCCGCAATCCATCCGTTAACAGCGAAAAATCAATCGTCCCCGCATTGCGTCCGGCTGAAGCCTTGGTTACCGATTCAAGCTGGTCCTCGTAAACATTCCGCGAATCGTAGAGCAAACGCCCAATCAGGGTCGATTTGCCATCATCCACACTGCCTGCGGTGGTAAAACGCAGCAGGTCTTTTGCTTTCTCTTGCGCGAGAAAACCTTCGAAGGTATCGGGAGCCTCAAGCACGGAGGAAACGCTCATTTAGAAGTATCCTTCCTGCTTCTTCAACTCCATGGAGCCATCCTGGTCGTGATCGATAACCCGGTTTTGACGTTCGGACCGCCGCATCGTAATTAACTCTTCGATGATGCGAGGCACGGTGTCCGCTTCAGATCGTATAGCTCCCGTGCAGGGGCTACATCCGAGCGACCGCATCCGGCACTTGATCATCTGCGTCTTTTCGCCGGGCAGCCGCGGTACAAATGTCTGCTCGACCGACAACAAGGAATCACCGCGCACCAGGACCGGGCGCTCTTTTGCGAAGTACAGCGGAACGATGGGAATATTTTCGGCCTGGATGTACTGCCAGACGTCCATCTCGGTCCAATTTGAGAGGGGAAATACCCGGAGACTTTCGCCCGTGTGGATGCGGGTATTGAAGACATTCCAGAGTTCCGGACGCTGGTTGCGCGGATCCCACTGGCCTTTCGTGTCACGGAACGAGAAAACCCGCTCCTTGGCCCGGGACCGTTCTTCATCGCGCCGCGCGCCCCCGATCGCCGCATCAAAGCCGCCATTCCGCAAGCCATCGAGCAAAGCCGTCGTCTTCAAAGCGCCACAGCAGCGCTGCGTTCCCCAGGCAAACGGGTTAGCGCCTTCCGCGTGGGCCGCGCTATTCGTATGGACGATCAACCGAACCCCGAGTTCAGCCGTGTATTTGTCCCGGAACTCTATCATTTCACGAAACTTGTATCCGGTGTCTACGTGCAGAAGAGGGAAGGGAATCGGGCCCGGATGAAACGCCTTTTGGGCTAAACGAAGCAGGCAAGAGGAGTCTTTTCCAATCGAATACAGCAGAACAGGCCGCTGACATTCAGCAACGACCTCGCGCATGATGTGGATACTCTCAGCCTCAAGCTGACGGAGGTGGCTGAATGTGCTCACTAACGGCAGGTTAACACGATTCTGCCCTTTCTCGATAGGGATTGAGGCGGAAAAGTACCCGTTGTCTATGGGAGTTGGAAAGAGGTACGGTTTTCGACCAGCCATTTGGCGCAGTTGTCAAAGATACTCACAACTCAGAGTTTGGCGTACGCATCTAACTAAGACTCCGCTCCGACCTACCAGCGACTCTGGCGCACACTCGAATAATCCAACGAACCGGGAAAAAGCGTGCCGAAGCACTTCAACCAAGAATTGGGATTCGATGGAGTACGATGGGCGGCTTTACGCTACGCGATGCGTCTTGAAATTTGACGCCGCTTTACTCGCATCCCACTTCAACGTCACGCCTTCGAAATTTAGCTGATGGCTCGCCCGCTTGCCCTAAGACATCTTCACGGCGGATTTCGGCCACTCTTTCCACTCCCTCAAGTAGAGGAATGGCACATAAATCGCCCGCTAACGACAAGAATGCCGATGCGGGACGCTCTCGGCTTCGCTATTCTTATGCGGATGGGAGAATCCATGAATACCGTTGTTTTGATTACCGGCGCGAGCACGGGCTTCGGGCGGAGCGCGGCGGAAACCCTAGGTCGCCGCGGCTATAACGTTTTCGCCACCATGCGCGACTCTCGTGGCCGGAACGCGTCCAATTGCAAAGCTTTGCAGGTGCTAGCCGACCGCGATCACAGCGCAATCAAAGTGTTGGATCTCGACGTCACTCAGGACGCTTCGGTGGGTCAGGCTGTCCAGCAAGTCCTCGACAGCGCAGGACACATTGATGTGGTGATCAATAATGCCGGAATTGGCGCTCTGGGCGTGACCGAGGGATATACAATTGGTCAATTTCAGCGGTTGTTCGACGTTAATTTATTTGGAGCTGTCCGCGTGAATCGCGCTGTGCTGCCTGCAATGCGTCGTCAACGTAGTGGATTGCTGATCCATGTGAGTTCAGCCGCCGGGCGCTTAGTGCCTCCGTGCATGGGCCTATACTCAGCGAGTAAGTTCGCCTTGGAAGCGCTGGCGGATTCCTACCGCTTCGAACTTAGTCCTTTTGGTATTGACTCAGTTGTGGTGGAACCGGGTATACACCGAACTCCCATTTTAGAGAACATGCTGCCTCCTGCCGATCATGCCCGTGTGGCTGATTACGGCGCCGCGGCTCAGTATGCCGAACGAGTAAAGGAAGTATTCGACGCCGCAAGCAATGCGTCCGAAACTCCAGGCCCTGAGGATGTGGTGGAGGCGTTCGTGCAGCTGATCGAGACTCCTGCGGGATCGCGGCCATTCCGGACCGTGCCAACCGTTGCGCTCCAGCCGCTTCTCGATCCGTATAATGCGGTAGCAGCAGAACTCCGACAGACACTTGCCCATATCTTTCATGTGCCCGAGCTCACGCTCCTGCGGCGGTCCAATTCAACCTTAGATTGAACGTCTCGACCGAATAGGATTAAGCCTACGGGCGATCTTCGACGAAATCGGAACTATCTCGTGGGGTCTATGGTTTGTACCCGTACGTTCGCTCACAAATGTCTACATCGTCGCCTCATCCTACCCGGCGCATCCCCGTCGGGGCAGAATTCCTATCTGAAGGTAACGCAACCCACTTTCGCGTTTGGGCCCCCGAGAAACAGTCGGTCAAAGTAGATTTCGAAGACCATAGACCGGCTTTCGCTCTGACTGCCGAGGGTAATGGATACTTCTCGGGTTTAGCTCCCAATGTTCTAGCCGGAACATCTTATAAGTATCTACTGGATCAGGAAGACCCTTATCCCGATCCCGTTTCGCGGTTTCAACCCAGGGGCCCGCATCATTTTTCCCAGGTGGTCAATCCGGACAGCTTTGCTTGGACTGACGCGAACTGGGCCGGCTGCAAGCTGGAAGGCCAAGTTGTCTATGAACTTCACCTCGGCACCTTCACGCCGGAAGGAACATGGAATTCCGCCGCGAAAAAGCTTGAGTACCTTCGCGACACTGGAATTACTTTGATCGAAGTCATGCCGGTCTCGGACTTCCCCGGTAAATTCGGCTGGGGTTATGACGGCGTGCAGCCCTACGCCCCGGCTTCAATCTATGGCACTCCGGACGAGATGCGGAAATTCGTGGATCGGGCCCACGCCGTTCAAATAGGTGTGATCCTCGACGTCGTCTACAACCACCAGGGCCCGGACGGAAATTATCTCTCGAAATATTCGCCGCGTTACTTCAGCGAAAAACATACCACCGATTGGGGCCCGGGCATTAATTTTGACGGCATAGACTGCGCGCCCGTCCGGGAATATTTTCGTGAGAATGCCGCCTATTGGATTCGCGAGTTCCATCTGGACGGCCTGCGCCTGGATGCAACTCAGGACATTCACGACAGTTCCGAGCCGCATATCCTGGCGGAAATCAGCGAAGTGGCCCGAAAAGCAGCCGGGGTGAAATCCATCGTTCTGATCGCGGAAAACGAACCCCAAGAAACCCGTATGATCAGACCGGTCGCACAAGGCGGGTACGGAATCGACGCGCTATGGAATGACGACTACCACCACTCTGCCATCGTCGCGCTCACAGGCAAGGCCGACGCTTACTACACCGACTACCGCGGCTCCGCCCAGGAGTTCCTGTCCGCCTTGAAGTACGGCTATCTCTATCAGGGCCAGTGGTACCGGTGGCAGAAAAAACGGCGCGGTACGCCAACACTGGGAACGCCCCGGCCAGCCATGGTCACCTTCATTCAAAACCACGACCAGATCGCTAATTCGGCCCGGGGACAGCGCATACAGGAAATAACGTCGCCGGGAAAACTGAAGGCACTCACTGCGGCCACTCTTCTGGGCCCGGGCACGCCGATGCTTTTTCAAGGCCAGGAATTCGCGGCATCGAATCATTTTTTCTTTTTTGCGGATCACAAACCCGAACTCGCAAAGCTTATCGAGACGGGCCGCATAGAATTCTTGGCACAATGGCGGGCTTACCAACTGCCCGAGGTTCGCCCCTGCTTCGCAAATCCTTCGTTGCCCGAGACCTTTGAGCGCTGCAAACTGGACTTCTCCGAAGTAGAAAAACACGCCGAGGCTTACGCCCTGCATCGCGATCTCTTGCGTTTAAGAAGGGAAGACGAGGTCATCTCGCGGCAAGGCGCAGATGGTGTCGATGGCGCCGTGCTTTCGCCGCACTGCTTCATTCTGCGGTTTTTCTCGCCCGGCTACCAAACGGACCGCCTGCTGTTAGTTAATCTGGGAGCAGACCTGGACTTTAACCCTGCACCCGAACCTCTTCTCGCGCCGCCCCTTCGCAAGGAGTGGAGCAAACTTTGGTCCACGGACGACCCTTTATACGGCGGATGTGGCACGGCGCCCCTTGACTCCGACGAGAATTGGAAGATTCCTGGTGAAGCTGCCGTGGTGCTACATCCCATTCCCGCCCTGAAGCGAGATCCCCGGGCCTGATTGGACTTTTACCGATGAACACGATTTTTAAGCGCAACAATGGCGAACCTCTGAGCGAGGCGGACCTCCACGACCTGAACGAGACCGAATGGCTGGTGACGAACGGATTAGGCGGATACGCCTCCGGAACCGTTAGCGGAACCTTGACGCGCGTCTTTCACGGCTATCTCATCGCGGCTCTGCCAAATCCCAAAGGCCGGACCATGATGCTGAACGACATCCTGGAGCACGCAATTCTGCCCAACGGCGACCGCGCCCGCCTGAACGGTGAGCGGACCGCAAGCGGCGAATACTCTGGCTGGTCCAAGTATCTGGCGAGTTTCCGCCTGGATAACGGACTTCCGGTCTGGGTGTACGAGGTAGGCGGAATAACGCTCGAAAAGCGCCTGGTCCTTCCTCATGGGCAAAACACTACTTACATCAATTACAGAATTACCGCCGGCGAAGGTTCGTTAAAGCTGGAACTTCGCCCGGCTGTGAACATGCGCGAACACGAAGCGCCGGTGAACACGCCGATCGAGCCTTACACGCTTACCGTTCGCGATCACCATTACGAGTTGCAGAAAAGTTCCGAGGAATTTCCGCCGCTGCATATAGCCTTTCTCGGCAAAGAGGCCGCATTCTCGATCGATTCCCTGACCATTCACGACGTCATCTACAGTCTCGAAGAGAGCCGTGGCTACACTTACCAGGGAGATTTGTGGAGTCCAGGCTATTTCACGATCGAGATCACCCCCAGTCAAAGCGCCACGCTTGTCGCCTCCACCGAAAATTGGGACGTTATCTCCGCGCTTACACCGAGACTCGCCTGGGATGCCGAGCAGGATCGTAAGCGCCGGATGCTGCTCGAATCCCATCCGTCGGTCTGCGACCTGACCTGCAAAGAGCTTGTCTGGGCGGCCGATCAGTTCATCTTCACGCCCGTTGGACGCCCGGAAGATACCGCGCGCGCTCGAGCCGCCGGCGATGAGATCCGCAGCATCATAGCCGGTTATCACTGGTTTACGGATTGGGGCCGCGATACGATGATCAGCCTCGAAGGACTCACTCTCACTACGGGCCGTCAGATCGAGGCCGGTTACATTCTACGCACGTTCGCGCATTACATCAAAGATGGCCTGATCCCCAATATGTTTCCGGAGGGAAAAACGAGGGGTCTGTATCACACCGCCGATGCAACGCTCTGGTTCTTCCACGCCATCAACCGCTACGTCGATTACACCAAAGACAGTCACTTACTTACATACCTTCTTCCGAAGTTACTCGACATCGTCGGCCATCACCTGCGTGGGACGCTGTTTAACATCCACGTCGATCACAGCGATGGCCTCCTCGTTCAGGGGCAGGAAGGGTATCAACTCACCTGGATGGATGCCAAGGTCGATGGCTGGGTAGTGACGCCGCGCCGGGGTAAAGCGGTCGAGATCAATGCGCTCTGGTACAACGCTCTTTGTCTCCTCGAAAAGTGGCTGCGCGGCGCTGACCGGGACGAAGAAGCGGATGGCATTGCCGAGCATGCGGCGAAGTGCCGTGCATCGTTCAATAAACGATTCTGGAATCCAGAGCGCGGCTACCTCTACGATGTCGTCGATACTGAGGGCGGCGGCGACGACCCGTCCTGCCGGCCGAACCAGATCTTCGCGATCTCCCTGGAAAATCCAGTTTTAGACGAATCGCGCTGGGAGGCGGTACTGAAGGTTACGCAGGAAAAGCTGCTCACCCCTGTCGGCCTTCGATCGCTTGCGCCCGATGAGAAAGACTTCAAACCCCGCTATGACGGCGATCTCCGGTCGCGTGACGCCGCTTATCATCAAGGTACGGTCTGGGCTTGGTTGATTGGACCGTTTATCGACGCTTGGCTCAGAGTCAACCCGGGAAAACTGAAAACTGCGCGCGGATTTTTGGACGGCTTCGCATCTCACCTGGAAAGCGCCTGTGTCGGTACCATCAGTGAAATCTTCGATGCGGAACCGCCCTTTACGCCGCGCGGTTGCTGTGCCCAGGCCTGGAGCGTCGCCGAGGTGCTGCGCTGCTTTGTAAAGACGTCCAAGGAGCCGAAGAAGCCGGTTCGCACAGCTGAAATGGAAATTGCCACCGTGGAATAGCCCTCCGGGACGACTCCTAGCTTCCCCCGACACTGGCCGAGATAGTAACTTGACCACCGCGATGGTCGCTGTGTGGCGCACGTTCCTCGTACTTGCCAAAAATCATCTTTCCCGCAGTCGTTTGCAGGACACTCGTAACAGTCACATCGACAGTTTTAGAAATCAGCCGCTTAGCGTTATCGACAACAACCATCGTGCCGTCGTCGAGATACGCGACGCCCTGATTGTATTCTTTGCCTTCTTTGAGAATAAACACCCGCATCGATTCGCCGGGTAGCACCACGGGCCTCAGCGCATTTGCCAATTCATTTATGTTCAGCACGTGCACGCCCTGCACCTGCGCGACCTTATTCAAATTAAAGTCATTAGTCACGATCTTGGCGTGACGAATTTTCGCCATTTCGATCAGCTTCAAATCCACCTCCCGGACCGCCGGAAAGTCTTGCCCGGAGACGTCCACGCGCACTCCCGGTGTCTTCTGCAAACGCTGAACTACGTCGAGTCCACGGCGCCCTCGATTGCGCCTTGCCGAGTCGGAGGAATCCGCGATCATCTGTAATTCATGAAGAACGAACTGCGGCACAATAAGCTGTCCGTCAACGAAACCGGATTCAACGATATCGGCGATTCGCCCGTCGATCAACACACTGGTATCGAGAATCTTTTCCGCCTTACTGCCGGCAGCCCGCTCGGACGGCTTTAGACCGAAGGCGCGCAGGTTGATCGAATCCGATTTGGCGGCGCCGACGAGTAAACCTATATACGCCCCGGCTAACGGCAGAGCGGCGCGAAAGAAGAATCCGGTGGATTGGAGAGCGAAGAGTGAATCGCCCAGCGCCTGAAAAGCCAAAATCCCGAATAGAAAACCTACCAAAACACCGGCACAGGCACCGAGGAGCTGCTTTGTGCCAAATTGTTTGATCTGAATTTCAACGAAGATTGCGAGGAGACCGAGACCGGCTCCGCAGACACAAGCGTAGATGCTGGACAACCCAAACGGTCGAGTGCTCGCCCCCAAGGCCGCCAGCAGGATCGGAAATACGATTCGCAGCCAGAGAGCGCTTTTAACGAGATGAGTCACAACGCACCCTCAGACGCGGACGAACATTGCGCGAAGTATACCATTACGCGCAATACTGTTGGTGGAAGAACAGAGACTCGTAGGATTCCCACTCCGGATCACCCGCCGCAGAGCATAAAAGTCTGGCAGCGAGCTTATAAGCCGAAGCAGAAAACTACAGCGCTTTGGCGAGTTCCTCGGCGAAAGCACTCTGCCGTGAAGGAGTATTCGAACGGCGGGTGTTAGAAGGTTTGCGCGCCTGAACGGCGGCTGTTCCGGCACCGGCGGCAGTGGCTGCCGCAGCACCTGCGGCGGCTGCAGGACGCTTCGCGCGGTCTGGTGCTGTAGCAGGCGGCGCGGGCTTTGTCGCTCCTTTCCCGCCAGACTTCGGCGGTTGCGCGGGATTGGCGCGCAGTAGCCGGTCTTCGAGGGGAGCACGATCAAAGCGGCGGATGATTGAATTCATCTCGTCCTGGTTTGGTGATTCGATAAAAGCGAAGCCCTTCGACTCTTGAGTCTCGGGGTTGCGGATGACCTTGATCGCGTCGGCGACAAGGTTTTCTGAGGAAAGCCACGATTTGATATCGTCGGCAGTCACCCAGACAGGGAGATTTCCGAGGAAAACGGTAAAGCTCATTAGTTAGTGTTTTATGCTCCGTGACGGAAGTACGAGGCGCACCTCGCAGGATCTTCCTTCCCCGGAGGTTAATTTCATGCTAGCACGTGCCCCGCACTCAGGTAAACACCAAAAATGCTCCAAACGTGTTGCTGGACAAGGGCTAGAACAATTTTGAGATGCTTGTGACTGAGGTTTCGATCCAGCGTATTTCTCCATCCCGTGCCGTGGCGTTCGAGGTTCTTCAATCCGTGGCGCTGGGCGGCTATGCGACCGACTGCCTGCTCGAAAGCGGTCAACGGCTCAGCAGCCGTGATGCAGGTCTAGCTTCGCAGATTGTGTTTGGCTGTTTGCGCTACCAGTCTCAACTGGACTTCCAGATCCGGCGCTACTCGGCGAAGGACCCAGGCTCGCTCGACCTGCCGGTTTTAATCGTGCTGCGCGCGGCGATCTTTCAAATCCGATATTTAGAGCGCGTTCCCGCCCATGCCGCCGTTCACGAATCGGTGGAATACGTGAAAACTCACAAGCGGGCAGCATCTGGATTCGTGAATGCCGTACTTCGCAAAGTGAATCGAGATCCCGTCCGCTGGCCCGATCCGGGAACCGAATTCTCCTGCCCGGGTTGGCTGATAGACCGCTGGACGGCGCACTTTGGAGCGGAGCAGGCACGCGCCATCGCCCGCGCCGCGTTGCAGGAACCTGACTCGTACATCCGGATCAGGCCAGGAGCGGAGCCACCCGAGGGTGTTGACTTTGAGCCGACCGCGATAGAAGGCTGCTTCCGCCTGCTTTCTCCGCGGCGGCCGCTTCCTGACGGTCGCGGTTCCGGCCCGGATTATTCAGAACCGCGACCGTCAGGAAGCGGTTTGCGCGAATCCTTGCAAATGCGGCAGCAGGACATTGGATCGCAAGCCATTCTCTCGCTGCTCGATCTTCAGCCCGGGCAAAGCTACCTGGATTTATGCGCCGCCCCGGGAAACAAGACGGCTCAAGCCCTGGAGACGCCGCTCGGGCTCGCTATAGCTTGCGATATTAGCCCCAAAAGAATCTTAGACATACCGCCCGTGTGTAGCCGCGTGGTGTTGGATGCAACACGCCCGCTGCCGTTCGCCCGTCAATTTGACCGCATCTTCATAGATGCGCCCTGCTCTGGTACTGGAACTCTGGCCCGGAACCCGGAGATCAAGTGGCGCGTCCAAGAGCCAGATTTCGACCGCCTCCGCCACAAGCAGACGCAAATTGCTATCGAGGCGGCAAAATATCTTGCGGCAGGCGGAAAGCTGCTGTATGCAACCTGTTCGATGGAACGCGAGGAGAACGAAGACGTCGTAACGAAAGTACTAGCGGAGACCCCCCGGCTTCGTTGTACGCGCGAGATGTGGCGGCTTCCGGGGCGGGACGAAGGTGATGGCTTTTACGCCGCCCTGTTGCAGTGATAGGCCTTAATCCGTGATAAGATCGAGAGGTTTCCAATAGTGCTGAGAACTAAAGGCGGGCATTCAAGGCAAGTTTGCGCGTCGTTGTTCCTCTTGCCGGAAGCCAACCCAAGGCACTGCTTTGCACCCGGCTGGAAGCAGGTCTAGAAGAGTAGTCGTGGTTCAAATCGTTCCCTCCATTTTCGCTGCGGATTTTATCCGGCTGGGTGAGGATATCCGGCGTGTCGAGGCGGCTGGAGTGCAAATGCTCCACATCGATATCATGGACGGTCATTTTGTCCCCAATTTCACCATGGGTACGCCCATTACCGAGGCGCTGCGCCGGTTTACAAAGCTCAAGCTCGATCATCACCTGATGATCGAAGACCCCGATACGTACGTTCCGGTTTTTATTAAGGCGGGCGCGGACTGCGTAAGCGTGCATTACGAAGTCTGCCGGAATTTGGATCGGACCCTACGGAGTATTCGCGATCACGGAGCCAAGGCGGGCGTCGTCATCAATCCGCATACCCCGGTTCTGCTGCTTCACGACGTGCTCGATATTGTTGACTATGTTCTGGTGATGAGCATCAACCCTGGCTACGGCGGCCAGAAGTTTATTCCCAACACCCTAAATAAGGTTCGTGAACTGCGCCGGCGGCGCGAAGAACGGGACCTAGGTTTTGCAATCGAAATCGATGGCGGAGTGGGCCGCGAGAACATCGCGGAAATCGCTCAGGCAGGCGTTGACTGGTTCGTCGCCGGAACGTCCGTTTTTCATGCCCCGGACCCCGCGGAAGCCGTTCGCGACTTGCGCCACCGAGCCTTAGAGGCTATTTCAGTGAAGGTTTAGATTACATGTTTTCAGGTATTTATCTGCCCAAACGGGTGCTTGTTGTAGTTTGTTCCATTGGGCTCCTGGCTTCTTGCATTCACAAGAAGTACGAGAATCCCATCGCGAAGAACACCCAGCAGCCGGATAAAGTGCTGTTCGATAGCGCCATGCACGACATCGAAAGAGGCCATTACGAGGTCGCGCGGTTGTCGCTGCAGACGTTAATGAATACCTATGAATCGAGCGAGTACCTGGCCAAGGCGAAGCTAGCCATCGCCGATAGCTGGTTCCGCGAGGGCGGTGCGAATGGCCTGGCCCAGGCGGAAGCCGAGTACAAGGATTTCATTCTGTTCTACCCGCAGATGGAAGAGTCGGCCGAGGCGCAGAACCGGGTTTGCGAAATCCACTATAAGCAGATGGACAAGAGCGACCGGGACGTGACGCAGACGCTGCGCGCGGAAGATGAGTGCCGGACACTGCTGGTGCAATTCCCGAATAGTAAGTTCGCCCCCCAAGCTGCGCAACGCCTGCGTGACATCCAGGAGAGCCTCGCCGACCACGAAATGTCGGTGGGTAACTTCTACTGGAAGCATGATATGAATCCGGCGGCCGCTAACCGTTTGGATGCGCTCGTCGGTCAATATCCTCTCTATAGCAAGGCGGACGAGGCGCTTTACGAGGCGGCCGATTCTTATTCGAAGATGGGTCCGCGTTTTCGTAAGAAGGCCGGTGAAATGTTCGCGCGTATCGCGCGGGACTATCCTTTGGGCGAACGCGCCAAACAAGCCAAGGCGAGGCTGCAGGATTTAGAAATGCCTGTACCACCGGTCGATCCCCAGGCGCTTGCCCGGATGAAATACGAACAGGAAAATTACAAGAAGCCAGGTTTGATGGGGCGAAGTATGGGAATCATTCGGAGTTCCCCGGACATGAGCCATGCAGCCAAGGAAGGCGCGCCGACCATGACGGACCCGAAGAGGACGGTTCCGGCCAGTATACCGATTCCAGTCAACCCGGAAGGAGACTTGGCGAGCAATGGCGCTACGAGTACTGGAACTACGGACGTGAGCGTGACGACCGCTCCCAAGGACAACGCGCTTGAAACGAAGCCGGACGCCCGAACGGCCGCCGCCCCGAATACGGAGCAGGCTGCTCAGGCAAATAATGCGCCATTGCCGACGAACCGCGACAAAGAGCTTGCGCAGATGAAGAAGCTGAACGCGAAGCGTCAGGCCGCCTACAACAAAAAGAATAAGAAGAAAAACAAACACTCCGATCAGAACCAGGCACAGCCCGCTTCAACCGCCGCTCCGGCTTCGGCTGCTTCGGCCCCCACGCAAAGGGTCGCGCCCAATGCCGCTGCTCCGGCAACCAACACTACTCCCGCCAATCAATGAGCCGCATTCTGCTGGCGGACGATAGCCCGCAGGCCTTGCGGCTCGGTGAGCAGATCCTGACAAGTCAGGGTATCGAGGTCGTAAGCGTCACTGACGGCGCTATTGCGTTGCGGCGGCTTGGCGATGTAAATCCCGACCTCCTTATTACCGATATTTTCCTTCCCACCAAGAGCGGCTTCGATCTTGCGCGTTACTTGAAATCGCAGGATCAGTACCGGCATATCCCCATAATCTTCGCCGCCGCTCCCATCGATAAGTTTGAAGAGCAGGACGCGAAGAATGCCGGCGCGGATGTGATTCTGCGTAAGCCTTTCGAAGCTTCGGCCCTGTTAGGGGCGGTTCAGACGCTACTTGAAAAAAGCAAAGCAGCGCGGAATGGAAGCGTATCTGCCGCCGTTCCAGGGCTCGACCGCCGTACCGTGCGGGCGGCTGTTACCTTGGCGCTCGACAGCGCCATGCCTGCGATGATAGACGAACTGACCGAACGCGTCCTGTTGGCTTTATCGGAAGAGGGTCATAGCCGAGTCCGAAAATAGAGGTCGAAGAGGGGGGAAAAAGGGGTCAGCCTGAATTTTTCCCGTTTCCAAACCGGAAAACGGGGGCAAAGCCCTCTGCCTCCGTTTTCGGCGTTACAGCTTGCGCGAAAACGCCAGATGTCATGCGATTAGTGCCACCCTACGTTCTTGATCACCTCATTCAGAGGGGCCTGAACCGGCGAGCGCGCGGCAGCCTCCTCGCGGCGTGTCTTGCCAGTCCTCGATTCATCAATCTAGCGCGAGTTTGGCGAGGTCACTAGGCTAACGTGAACTTCTTGGGTTGAGGAGATGATGGCGGAAGCCGTTGCGTTTAGAACCTGTTTCATTCAACTTCGCTATGCAGGCAAGCCGGGACGGAATGGGCACCCTGGTTCCGGAGGCGAACATGCAATCGGCTGACTCCAGAACCGGGACGGAGCGCTCTGCCTCGGTATCGTTGATTTGAAAAGGGGAAAGTTCAGGCCGACCCCGTTTTCCCCTTCAGCCCGAACCCGAGCTAAGACTTTCCTTCCCCGCTATACCAGAATTCTTTCGCAATTCGCGGGCGCTAGTTCCGATGAGGGAATAGAGTTTAATTGATGCCGCTCGTCCGGGAAGTTATGAAGCTAACGCTCGCGCGGGCGGCTTTGCTGGTCCTCTGCTGCACTCCGCAGTATGCCGCTCGTTTTGCGTTCAAGCACTACGAGCAACCGCAAGGACTCGCTAATCTTTCCATCAACGGCCTGGCCCAGGACAAAGCGGGTTTTCTGTGGGTAGGAACTGAAAATGGCGTCTATCGATACCAAGGCAGTTCTTTTGTCCGCTTTGGCGCCGAGGACGGGCTGCAATCGGCGGATATCCGGTCCATACTATCGACCACTGATGGCGCTCTGTGGGCCGCCGGCTTAAGCGGGATCGCTAGATTTTCGGGAGACGCTTTTCACCCGGTCCTCCAGAATGTGCCAATCAGCGTCGAAGGTCCGGGCAGGCTGGTAGAGATTGACGGAAAGGCGGTGCTCGCATCGACGGCGGAAGGCCTGCTGAGAATGGATCCGGCCCCCAGTGGTTACACTGCGCATTGGCTTTCTCGCGCGCCGGGTTATGGAATCGCCGTTGGAGCGGATGGCCAGCTCTGGTTCGGCTGCGGGACGGCCGTCTGCCGCAGTGATAGCTCGCGCCCCGGAGCGTCTATCACGTACTTTCATCCAGGCGGTAGAGAGTTGAATGAGGAGCACTGGGACAGTATCGTGGTGGACCGGCAAGGGACGGTCTGGGCGCGGAGTCCGGCTCATTTGGTCGCGCTTACTCAAGGTTCGGAAATCTTTAAAAGACGGGATAAAGGGCTGCCCAGCGCCTACGCCCCCGCCAGCCCAATGCTGGTCGATTCGCGATACGGGTTGCTGGTGCCTACCGATGAAGGTATGGCCGTTCCCGATGGCGAAAGCTGGCGATTGCTGCTTAGCACCAAGGAAGGGCTAGGCAACGATGAGACCTCACAGCCGTTCCGTGACCGCGAGGGCTCTTTATGGATTGGGTTGGGCGGCTCTGGCTTAGATCGCTGGGTAGGCGAAGGGCGCTGGGAGAGTTGGACGAAACAGGAAGGCCTCGCGACGGACCTGGTGTGGTGCGTTACCCGCGACAAGGCCGGCCGGCTGTGGGTCGGTACCAATCGCGGCGTTAATATGCTTGCTCCGAACCAGAAGACCTGGCGGGTTTGGTCGCAGCGCGACGGTCTTCCTGGAGACCAGGTGCGCGGCGTAGCGGCTGATCGCCGGGGTTTCATTTGGGTGGGAACCATGGGGGGTGGAGTGGCCATCATAAACCCAAAAACCGGCGCGGTCCGCAAGTTTGGACCAGCCAGTGGTCTTCCGCCGGGCTTGCTCGTGCGCAGCCTCACAAGAGATCCCGCCGGCCGGCTCTGGATCTTTGCACACGACGGCATTTACCGGGGCAGCAGTGAAGCAAACGAATTCTTCGAACGCGCCAGTATCCCCGACCCGCGCCGGGCCGACACCTTTTTCCGCGGCGTGATCGATTCGGACGGCTGTCTTTGGGTAGCCAGCAACCGCGGACTATTGCGCTATCGCAATGGCGAGTGGAAACGCTTCGGGCGCGAGCACGGGTTAGCCAGTAATAACGTTTATACGTTGACCCTGGCGTCCGACGGATCGCTTTGGATTGCCTACGGAGATCCAGTGGGAATGTCCCGCATCCCACAGCCCGATGGGAAGTGGAGCATCACGCACTTCAACGTAAACAGCGGCTTACCGACCGGCAAAGTCTACGCACTTGCAGCAGCGAATGGTACGGTGTGGGCTGGCAGCGATTCAGGACTCCTTTCCTTTCGCGGCGGGAAGTGGCGGCAGTATACGCATGCCGACGGTCTTATTTGGGACGACTGCGATTCGAATGGCATCTGGGCTGAGCCCAATGAGATTTGGATCTCTACCAGCCGTGGCCTTTCACATCTGCGGACCGCCGGCCTTGACGAACAGAGACGGTTGACCGCGCCGGTTCTGACCCTCTCCACACCCGGCATGAAAATCCCGCGCACAGGGAACGGAGTCACTCTTCCCTGGGCGAACCGGTCCGCCGTCTTCGAATGGGCGAATTTGAACTATAGAGACGAGGACCATATCTCGTATCGTTTTCGCCTGAGGGAAAGCAGCGCGTGGACGCAGACAAACCAAATGCTGCTGCGCCTGACGGATCTCAATCCAGGAAACTACAAATTCGAACTGCGGGCCATCGACAGAAGCGGCCAGCAATCTCCTTCGGTCGCGCTGCCGTTCACGGTGGCAAAGCCCTGGTGGGGCGCGGCATGGTTTCTGACGGCGGCTGGGATGGCTCTAGGCCTCGTGGGTATGTTGCTACTGCAATGGCGCACGTCCGCTCTGACGGCACAGAAGGCACAACTCGAATCCGCCGTGAAGGCGCGGACGGCGGAACTGAGCGCGGAGAAGGTGCGGGCTGAATCGGCGAATCGCATGAAGAGCGAATTCCTGGCCAATATGAGTCACGAAATTCGCACGCCGATGAACGGTGTCATCGGCTTCACCGGACTTCTGGCGGGAACGCCGCTCAATCCGGAGCAGGAAGAGTACGTCCAGACGATTCGGACATCCGGTGAATCGCTGCTGACCGTTATCAACGACATACTCGATTTCTCCAAGATCGAGTCCGGCCAAATCACCCTTGAGTCGATTCCGTTCAACCTGGAAGACGTTGTGAAAGGCGTATGCGGGATCTTGAATCCGCTCGTGGCGCGCAAAGGGCTCCAGCTCGATTATGTGTTGCCGCCTTGCGTGCCTGAACTTTTGCTCGGCGATCCAGGCAGGGTGCGCCAGATTATGATGAATCTCGCGGGGAACGCAGTGAAGTTCACGAATTCCGGCTTCGTGAAGATTTCGGTAGATTGCCTGAGCCGGACAATCGATGAAGCGCGTATCCTGATAGCGGTAAGCGATTCCGGCGTCGGTATTCCAGAGGATCAAATCCCCTTTCTCTTCGGACGATTCACCCAGGCGGACTCCTCGACCACCCGGAGATTCGGCGGGACCGGCCTCGGACTGGCCATCTCCGCAAAGCTCGCCGAACTCATGGGCGGAAGCATCACGGTAACCACTGAGCTTGGCTGTGGATCGACGTTTATTGCCGAGATCGCTGCCGGAATTGCCGGAAACGAAGTTAAATTCAGCGGAAATACGAGCGCGCTACGGCAAGAGCGCCCCGTGGTGGGTTGCCGGGTTCTGGTCGCGGACGACAACCCGGTCAACCAAAAACTGGCGCGCAAGCTGCTGGAGAAACTGAGCTGCGAGGTCTTCGAGGCCTCTAACGGGCGCGAAGCTTACGAAATTTGGGAGCGGATCAGACCCGATCTCATCTTCATGGATTGCCATATGCCGGAAATAGACGGCTATCAGGCGACTGGCATGATCCGGCAAAGGGAACGCTTGAACGGCTGGGAAACGATTCCCATCATTGCCGTAACAGCCCAGGCCATGCAAGGCGACCGGGAGCGTTGCTTGAGCGCCGGAATGAGCGATTACGTAACGAAACCCATCGCCTTCGACGCCCTTGCCGGTCTGCTCTCGAAATGGAAAGAGGCGGAGATGGCCGTTCCTCCGGCTACTATGGAATGAGTACGTTCCATGCCCGAAAACACTTTTGATATTGCCTCGAAAATCGACTTGAACGAGGTTCTTAATGCCGTCCAACAGGCGAGCAAAGAGATCCTCACGCGCTACGACCTGAAGGACAGTAAATCCTCCGTCGAACTGAATCAGAAAGACAACAAGATTATGCTGGCCAGTTCAGACGAATACAAGCTGAAGGCCGTTAGCGAAATACTGGGCCAGAAGCTGGTGAAACGCAGCGTTCCGTTGAAAGGACTGGAATACGGCGAAATTAGCCACTCCTCCAATGGCAGCGTGCGCCAGGAGATCAAACTTCAACAGGGCATTCCGCTTGAAAAGGCCAAGGACATCGTTAAACTCATCAAGGACAGCAAATTGAAGGTGCAGGCCAGCATCCAGGCCGATGTCGTGCGCATCTCGGGGAAAGATCGCGACGTATTGCAGGAAGTAATCGCGCTGCTCCGCAACAAAGACTTCGGGATCGACATGCAGTTCACCAACTACCGAACGAACTGATGGCGCGCAGGATCGAGTCCTTTTTTGTGAACGGTCCGGCGGGCAGGCTCGAGGCTTTGCTCGAAGCGCCCGATGAGGCGGCGCCGGTCGAAGCCGCTCTGGTTTGCCACCCCCATCCACGGTACGGCGGGACGATGCACAACAAAGTTGTTTACCGGCTCGCGCGCGGACTTCGCAAAACCGGCTGTGCCGTGCTGCGATTTAACTACCGCGGCGTAAATTTGAGCCAGGGCGAATACGGACACGGCTTCGGCGAAACAGACGACGCGCGTGCCGCTCTTGCCGAACTGCGGCGCCGCTATCCGGACTTCCCTTTATTGACAGCCGGATTTTCGTTCGGATCTCGGATTGCACTTCGGCTCGCAGTGGAGGAGCCAGGCGTTCAGCGAACGATAGCAGTCGGGTTTCCCACGAAATATCCCAATCGTGAGTTCATCTACGATGTGCGCGTGCCGAAGTATTTCGTCCAAAGCACCCACGACGAGCATGGTCCGCGCCCCGAACTCACTGAGTTCTACGACTCGCTCCCCCAGCCCAAGCAATTGGACTGGGTTGAGTCAATCGATCACTTCTTCAAAGACAACCTGCAGGGATTCGAAGACGTAGTCGAAGCGATCGGGAACCGAAGAACTACGTCCGGCGCATCTGACGGCTCACAATTTGTCCTGCCCGCCGGCCGATAAGATCTGCGACTTTGCCCAGTAATCCCGGTAAATCTTCTGGCCGAATAAACACCGGCTTGCTCCGGTCGGGGCTGGAATTCTGGTAAGTGGTGAGAATGGCGGTTGCCGGTTTGTACTTCATCAGGCGGGCATGGGCCAGCACTTTCAATCCGGCTTCGGGAGACTCCATCTGCAGATCGCTCAAAACCAGTTCATACTGGCTCTCGTCCAATTTCCCTACCGCCTCCGCAGCCGAAGCGGCTGAATCCACGAAATACCCGCCCGCTTCGAGCACCGCCTTCAGCGTCAAACGCGAAGTCAAATCGTCATCCACCAGCAAAACTCTAGCGAGATCGCGTTCCCTAACAGACCGATTATTTAGTTCATCTTGCATTGGCGGACATTAGCCCGCCCCTAGTGTAAACGAATTCCAGCAAAATACGAATAGTGGTTTTGCGCCTCTTTTGAACTACGTTTATTCTCTGAAAACCCGGTCGAAAATCGCATCGACATGCTTTAATTGCCTGTCGAGTGAGAAAACCTGATCGAATTGCGTCTGCGAAAAATGGCTGCGGATCTCCGGATCGGCTTCAACCGCCGCCCTGAAATCGCCCTCACTTTCCCACGATTGCATGGCGTGGCTCTGCACCAGCCGATAGGCATCCTCGCGCAACATTCCGGCTGCCGACAAGTCCAAAAGAAGCTGTCCCGAGAAAATCAATCCCCGCGTCAGGTCCAGATTACGGCGCATCCGGTCCGTGTTGACGCGCAATCCCGAAATTAACCAGGTCGTCTTCGACAGCAGATAATCGATCAGAATCGTCGAATCCGGGAAAATCACCCGCTCCACCGAAGAATGCGAGATATCCCGCTCATGCCAGAGGGCTACATTCTCGAAAGCCGCCTGGGCGTTTGACCGGACCACGCGTGCCAGACCGCAGATTTGCTCACAGGTGATCGGGTTTTTCTTATGCGGCATGGCGGACGAGCCCTTTTGGCCCACCGCAAACGGCTCCTCGGCTTCGCGCACTTCAGTCCGCTGCAAATGCCGGATCTCGAGCGCAATCTTGTCAAGACTCGAAGCGATGCCTGCTAGGACGGAAATATAGTGCGCGTGCAAGTCGCGCGCTAAAACTTGCGAACTGATCGGGGCGGCCTTCAACCCCAGGCGTTCGCACATTTTCTCTTCCGCTTCCGGGCCGATGTGGGCAAACGTCCCCACCGCGCCCGAAATTTTGCCCGCGCGAATCTCATCCGCCGCAGCGGAAAAACGCTTGCGGTGCCGCTCAAATTCGTCCCACCAGAGCGCAACCTTCAGACCAAACGTAATCGGTTCCGCGTGAATCCCGTGCGTACGCCCCATCTGCACCGAATGCTTGTGCCCGAAGGCCAGCTTTTTTAAGGCCGTGGACAACGCTTCCAGCCCCTTGGTAATGAGGTTCGAAGCGTCCCGGATCTGCAGCGCCTGGGCGGTGTCAACGATGTCGTTCGAGGTCAGCCCATAATGCAGCCATCGCGAAGCCTCTCCCGCGCCTTTCGCTTTCATGGTTTCGGCGACGGCGGTGGTGAAAGCGATCACATCGTGGCGAACTTCCCGCTCGATCTCCTGGATGCGGGCGAGATTGAAACCGGCATTTGCCCGTAAGGCCCGCGCCGCTTCGTCCGGAACCTCACCGAGGCCAGCCAACGCTTCGGCAGCCGCAAGTTCTACTTCCAGCCAGCATTCGTATTTATGCTGGTCACTCCAGAGGGCGCCCATTTCGGGGCGCGTATAACGTTGGATCATTTTGAGACAGCACTGCGGGGCCGGTAGAAGGCCTGGCGTGCTTAAACTTCTATTGTGACTGATATCCTGAATGACCCACGTGAGTGGCCGTCGAGACTCGCTGGCTTCGGTCTGCTGTGATCTGCCAAGGAGGAGCAATGAGGATAAGTAGGAGATGGCTTCGCTTGGCAGTTGGCGTCGGCTGCCTCGTCGCCGTCGGTACGATTCACAGTGCACCGGCTCGGCCGCGCACGCCGGTTATCCTAGCTGGAAGTAAAATCAATCCTGCCGGACAGACGCACGTTGAAGGGCTCGAAATTCAAGAGAAGGGCGCCTTCAAAACACCGCTTCGTTTCATCGAACACGTGATCGCGAAGGATCTGCGCTCCGGTTATCACGTGGCCGTAGCCGATCTGAACCACGATGGCCGGCCGGACATCATCGCGCTTGCGGCGGGTGGTCCCGACCTCGTTTGGTACGAGAATCCCACCTGGGAGCGCCACGTTCTCGTTTCGGGTCTGCCTCGCATGATCAACTGTGCTCCCGGCAATCCGGGAAGCGACGGCATACCGGAGATTGCCGTCGCATGGGAATTCTCAAACGATCCAGTGAAGAGCATAGGTAAAGTGGGTGTTCTGCGCCGCGATGGCGACCCCCGTCAGCCGTGGAAACTGCAGCAGATCGACACAATTCCAACTTCGCACCGCGTCCGCTGGGCCGATATTGATGGTTCTGGAACGAAGGTCGTGATCAACGCCGCACTGACCGGACCACATGCCGCTCCGCCGAATTATTCCGGAACTCACGCGCCGCTTGTCTTGTACCGCCCGGGAGAGTGGAAACGTGAACTCATCAGCGACGCGAACGAAGGTGTACAGCATGGGCTACTGGTCACCCGCTGGAATCGCAACGACCTGCGCGACAGCGTTCTCACAGCAAGCTTCTCCGGGATTCATGTTTACCAGTTCGGACCATCAATGTGGTCCCGCACGGAAATCACGAATGGCAATCCTGCGCCCTGCCCGAAGTGTGGATCGAGCGACGTCGCCCTCGGCTATCTCGGGAGCATGAAGTTCCTTGCCGCTATCGAGCCGTGGCATGGCAATCAGGTCGTCATCTATTCCCCTAATGGCGGTGTATGGGATCGAAAGGTCATCGACGATTCCCTTGTGGACGGCCACACGATCGTCGCCGCTGACTTCGATGGTGACGGACGCGATGAAGTTGTCGCAGGATTCCGGCAGGGCGCTAAGAGCGTCTTCCTCTATCGCGCTAACCCGGCGGGAGCCTGGACGAAGCAGGTGCTGGATGCGGGAGGCATGCCGGGGGCAGCCTGTGTGGCCGCCGATCTGAATGCAGATGGCGCACCCGACTTGGTTTGTATCGGAGGTGCAAGTCTGAAGTGGTACGAAAATCTTAGCCGCTCGACTAAGCCCGGTGGCAAATAGTCTTTCTATGGCTCGCCGCCGAGATGTTCCGAGTCCTCGCGAACGCGCCGTCACAGCTTCTTGGATGGCCGCTTATGACATGATCAGTCGAGGCGTTTCTCAAAATCACACGCGGAGCTAAGGCCATCCACAACGGGATAACAACACGGCGCATCGCGCTTTTGTTCGTGCTGCTGGCCACCGCCGCGACAGCCCAGGTTAGTGACGCGACACGTATGGGTGGACCCGTTCCGCTGAACACCTGGCGTCTTCAACCGGGGGATGACCCAAGATGGGCGGCAGCCAATTTCGACGATTCGTCCTGGAGAGTCATACCGGCTGACAAGGCATGGGATGAATTGGGCATAGGCAATCTCCGCGGCTATATCTGGCTTCGCGCACGAGTCCTGATTCCCGAGGGGGTGAGTCGGCTTGGCATCTCGGCGTCGATGATCGGTCCGCACCAGGTTTTTGCCAACGGAAAACTGATCGGCGCGGCAGGCGAGTTTCCCCCGCGAGGGTTGCTGTATACGGAAACACCGGTTCTGTATGAATTCGGAACAGCCCCGGCCCAACCTGTCGAGCTGGCATTGCGGGTTTGGTTGTGGCCCGCCCGGAACCGCATCGGCAGGTGGCCAGGCACAGTCTTCATCGGTCCCGCGGACCTGATCCACGGGGCGGCGGAGTTGCAGATGCGCCAAATCCTCGACGGACAGTTTGCGTATTATGTGATCGAGATTTTGTACACCGTACTCGCGGGCGGGCTGATCATCCTCTTCCTCCTGCAGCGAAAGCAGAGTGAGTATCTATGGCTTTCGTTAGCCATCATCGCCGGAGTTGTGAGCGGAATCGTCAATGCACACGCAGTCATGGTCAGCACGGATACCCGTTGGGCGAGCTATTCGAATAGTATCTGCGACGCCTTAAGCGCGGTTTGTCTGCTCGAATTCGTGTTCCGTTTCTTGAAAGAGCCGGTACCGAGGTGGCTGCGGATCTATCAGTTTGCTTTCGCGCTGAATCTGCTGAGGTCTTATGCGGCTCTGCATAGCTGGATCTCTCTATCCGATTCAAATGTTGCAATCCTCCTGTTCTATATCCCGTACTGGTTCGCGACGCCGCTGATTGTGCTCTGGCGGTACCTTCGTGGCAACAAGGAGGCCGGAATGCTTGCCATTCCGCTGTTTCTCATG